>NZ_JACHMN010000002.1:964285-1285714 GCF_014204945.1 Allocatelliglobosispora scoriae | reverse complement strand
CGGTGCTCGGCGCGGTGATCGTGCTCTTCGTCTGGAACCGGCTGCCCGTCGAGATCGTCGCGCTCGGCGCCGCGCTCGCCCTCTTCCTCTCGGGCGTGCTCGGCGTCGAGCAGATCTTCGCCGGGTTCGGCGACCCGGTGATCATCTTCATCGCGAGCCTCTTCGTCGTCAGCGAGGCGCTCGACGCCACCGGAGTCACCGCGTGGGCAGGTCAAGAGCTCATCTCGCGTACGGGCACCAGTCGCCCCCGCCAACTCCTGCTCACGATGCTGCTGGTCGCCTGCCTCACCGCCCTGATCAGCGTCAACGGTGCCGTGGCCGCCCTGCTGCCGATGGTCGTCGTGATGGCCGTGCGGCTCGGCCGGTCACCGTCGGGGCTCGTCATGCCCCTCGCCTTCGCCGCGCACGCGGGCTCGCTGCTCGCCCTCACCGGCACCCCGATCAACGTCATCGCGTCGGAGGCGGCGCAGTCCGCGGGCGGTGACGGGTTCGGGTTCTTCTCGTTCGCGCTCGTCGGCATCCCGCTGGTCCTCGGCGTATGCGCGATCGCGGTGCTCTTCGGGGACCGGCTGCTGCCGCAGCGGCGGCCGAAGTCGATCCCGCCGGACCTGAGCCGGCACGCCGGGACGCTGGTGCAGCAGTACCGGCTCGACGAGGACGCCTTCCGCCTGGCGGTCTCGCCGGGTTCGCCGCTGATCGGTACCGCACCGCTCCCCGGCTCCGGCTCCGCCGCGCCGGGCGTCGTGGTGATCGGTGCGCAATGCGGGAGTGTGCTCGACGCGGGTGACGTACTCATCGTGCGGGGCGAGCTCGCCGCCGTCGGTGCCTACGCGGCGCGCAGCGGCCTGTCCTTCCTGGCCGGACCGGTCGCGGACCACGTGGCCGGTGCGCTGCTCAACCGGGAGCTCGGCGTCGCCGAGGTCGTGGTCGGCCCTCGCTCCGAACTCGTCGGTGACACCGCCTTTCCCGGCATGGCCGCCCGCGACGGCGACCTCGTCGTCCTCGCCGTGCAACGCAAGGGCTACGACCAGGGTCCGGCGCCGACCACGCTCGCCGTCGGCGACACCCTGCTGCTGCAGGGCACCTGGCAGGCGCTCAACCGCCACGACGACTTCCTGGTGGTGGACTCTCCCAGCGCCGTGCGGCGGCAGGCCGTCCCGCTCGGGCCGGGCGCGAAGCGGGCCCTCGCGGTCCTGATCGCCATGGTCGTGCTGCTCGCGACCGGTGCCGTGCCGCCCGCCGTCGCCGGGCTGCTCGCGGCGGGGGCGATGGTGCTGCTGCGGGTGGTGACGATGAGCCAGGCCTACCGGGGGATCTCGTGGACGACGATCGTCATCGTGGGGGCGATGATCCCGCTCTCGGTGGCGATCCAGGAGTCCGGCGCGGCGGCGACCCTGGCACACGGGCTCGTCGCCGTCGTCGGCGACCTGGGACCCTATGCCCTGCTGGTCGGGGTCTTCCTGCTCACGGCGGTGCTCGGACAGATGATCAGCAACATGGCGACGGCGCTGATCGTGATCCCGGTGGCGATCTCGGCCGCGGGGGAGCTGGGTGTGTCGGTGCGCCCGGTGCTGATGTGCGTGACGATCGCGGCGGCCGCGTCCTTCCTGACCCCGGTCGCGACTCCGGCGAACATGATGGTGATGGGGCCGGGCGGCTACCGCTTCGGCGACTACTGGAAGCTCGGACTGCCGATGCTCGCCTGGTTCTTCGTGGTGGCGGTGGGGGCGGTCCCGCTCTTCTGGCCGTTCTGACGACGATGGCGCGATCACGCCGTCGCTCCGCCTCGGGTGATCACGGCAGGTTCGGGGAACCCGACCGAAGCTTGGTCCGCGATCACGTCTGGTTCCCCGAAGCGGACGTGATCATCGTGCCGCGTCGCTAGGCTGACCCCACGCGGGGTCCCTGATCGGCGAGCAGTTGATCCTCGCACCAGGCGACCGCCGCATCCAGCCCGGCGAAACCCGTCCAGTGCCGCGAGGAAGCGGTGAGCAACCCGCCGACGTCGACCACGACCACCGTCACGCCATGGTCGCGCAGCCGCATCGGCAGCCCGTCCAGCATGGACGCCGCGCCCGGCGCGATGAACGTCACCCGACCCAGGTCGAGCACCACCCACGATGGCACAGCAGCCGAGATCGCCTGGTCGAGAGCGTGGAGCAGCCGCTCGGTCTCGGTGAATTCCAGTGCGCCCTGCACCGCGACCACCGTGATCCGGTCCGCCGCGGCAGCCAGGAGGGCGGCCGCGGCACGGGAGCGCGGCCGGGTCGACCGCCCCGGTCCCACCGAGGTCACCGTCGGAGCGGCCGCCGGCCGGTGGTGCATGAGGTGCAGCCCGAACCGCTCCGACGCCTCCCGCAGCACCGCGACGCCGCGTACCGGATTCCCCGTGGCGTCCAGCGGCGGGCTGAAGACCGCGATCCCGAACCGCGCGGGGCTCGCCGCGATCAACGCGCCCGAGACCCCGCTCTTCGCGGGGAGACCGACGCGGAGCAGCCAGTCGCCGGCGGCGTCGTACATGCCGCAGGTGGCCATGACGGCGAGCACCCGCATCGCGATCGGCTCGGGGACGACGGCGGTGCCGGTCACCGGGTTGACGCCGCCGTTGGCGAGGGTCGCGGCCATCACGGCGAGATCCGCGGCGGTGACCCGGATCGCGCACTGGCGGAAATACGTGGTCACGGCGTCGTCGACGGAGCCGGTCAGGGATCCGGCGCCACGCATCAGGTGGGCGAGCGCCCGATTGCGGTCACCCGTCGCCGCTTCGGAGGCGAAGACCTGCTCGTCCACGTCGAGCGGGCGCCCGGCGAACGCCGAGAGGCACGCCAGGATCCGCTCGAACCGCTGCTCCGGCGAGTCCGCGGCGACGAGCGAGGTGGTGACGATGGCGCCCGCGTTGACCATCGGGTTGGCGGGGCGGCCGGTGCCGGGCTCCAGGCTGATCGCGTTGAACGCCTCCCCGCTGGGCTCGGCGCCGACCCGCCTGCTGACCTCCGCCAGTCCCAGATCGGCGAGGGCCAGGGCGTAGACGAACGGCTTCGAGACCGACTGGATCGTGCACGGCACGTCGGCGTCACCGGCGGTGTAGAGGTGACCGTCCATGCTCACCAGGGCGAGCCCGAACAGCCGCCGGTCGACCGTCGCGAGCTGCGGGATGTAGTCGGCCACCGTGCCCTCGTCGAGGGTCCGCAGCCGGTCGTGCAGCTCGGTCAGCGTGTCGGCCACGGCGTCGATGCTGATCACATTCGGACACTACGCCCGACTATGCAAGTCATATGGCAATGTGGGCGATATGGCCAACCCGATCCGCTGGTCGATCGCCCACTGGACCGCCGTGCTGCCGGTGCTGGCCATCGGCGTACTCGCCATCTCCTGGGGGAGATCGCTGAGCGCGAGTGCGGTGATCGTGATCGCGGTGCTGCTGGCCGGCGCTGTTCTGGCCGCGGTGCACCACGCGGAGATCGTCGCGCACCGGGTGGGCGAGCCGTTCGGCTCGCTGATCCTCGCGGTGGCGGTCACGGTGATCGAGGTCGCGCTGATCATCACGCTGATGATCAGCGGCGGGTCCAAGACGCAGTCGCTCGCGCGCGACACCGTCTTCGCCGCCGTCATGATCACTTGCAACGGCATCCTCGGCATGTCGCTGCTCGCCGGCGCCTTGCGCCGCCGCGTCGCCATCTTCAATTCGGAGGGTACGGGCGCCGCGCTCGCCACGATCGCGACGATCGCCACGCTCAGCCTGGTCCTGCCCACCTTCACCACCAGCCGCCCGGGACCGGAGTTCACGCCACCGCAGCTCGCCTTCGCCGCCGTCTCCTCGCTCCTGCTCTACGCCACCTTCATCACCGTGCAGACCGTCCGGCACCGCGACGACTTCCTCCCGATCACCACGGTCGACGGCGGGGCCGGCGAGGTGATCGAGTCCGAGGACCACGAGTCGCCGCCGACCAACCGGCAGACGATGATCAGTCTCGGCCTGCTCCTGATCGCGCTGATCGCGGTGGTCGGCAACGCCAAATCGGTGTCGCCGACGATCGAACGCGGTGTCGCCGCCGCCGGGCTGCCGCAGGCCGTCGTCGGTGTCATCATCGCCATCCTGGTGCTGACACCGGAGACGTTCGCCGCGCTGAAGGCCGCCCGGCGGGACCGGATGCAGACGAGCCTCAACCTGGCGCTCGGTTCGGCGATCGCGAGCATCGGGCTCACCATCCCGGCGATCGCCGTCGCGTCGCTGTGGCTGCCCGGGCACCTGCTCCTCGGACTCGACCCGATCCAGATGGTGTTGCTGCTGCTCACGGTGGTGGTCGGCGTTCTCACCGTCGTACCAGGACGGGCCACGCTGATGCAGGCCGGTGTGCACCTGGCGCTGTTCGCCGCATTCATCTTCCTCGCCACCAACCCCTGACGTGACAGCGCTGGCAGACTGATCCGCATGACGGAGCTCGCGATCACCCACATCGGCGGACCGACGACGCTCATCGAGATCGGCGGATGGCAGCTCCTCACCGACCCGACCTTCGACCCGCCCGGCGGGCTTTACCGCTTCGGGTGGGGCACCTCGTCGCGCAAGCTGACCGGCCCGGCGATCGCCGCCGTCGACCTGCCGCCGATCGACGCGGTGCTGATCAGCCACGACGGCCACGGCGACAACCTCGACCCCGCCGGCCGACGGCTGCTCCCGACCGCCGCCACCGTGCTCACCACCGTCTCCGGCGCGCGCCGGCTGGGCGGCAACGCGCGCGGGCTGGCACCCTGGGCCACCGCCACCCTCGCCGCGCCGGGACGGCCGACCGTGCAGATCACGGCCACGCCGGGACGGCACGGTCCGCCGCTGAGCCGGGCGATCGTCGGCGACGTGATCGGCTTCGACGTGCGGTGGCCGGGCGGCAGCGTCTGGATCTCCGGCGACACGGTGCTCTATGACGGGTTGCACGAGGTGGCGAAGCGGCTCGACATCGACGTTGCGGTGATCCACATGGGTGGGGTGCGGTTCCCGATCTCGGGGCCGATCCGATACACGATGCTGGCCCGGGACGCTGTCGAGCTGTGCGAACTGGTCCGGCCACGGGTGGTGATCCCGGTGCACTACGAGGGCTGGAAGCACTTCCAGCAGCCACGTGAGGCGATCGAGCGCGAGTTCGCGACGGCACCGGCGGCGACCCGGGACGGCTTGCGCTGGTTGACCCCGGGTGAGCGGACCGCGCTCTGAACTAGACAGCGGGTACGCCGAGAGCCCGCGCGAGATCGTTGCGATAACCCCGGGCCGATGCCAGCAATTCGTCGGCGATCAGCAGATCCATGCTGGTGAGGGGCCCGTCGTCCGCAACGCCGACCCACGGCGTGATCATGACGTGCACTCCGTCACCGGCCAGGATCTCCAGGATGGGCATTCCGTCGCCGAGCGGAGCCACGTCGAGGTTGATGCGCGAGCCCGTGCCCAGCTTGACCATGACCTCGACGCCGCTCGGCACCGGACGTGCTGTCGTGATGAGACGGTGTTGGTCGCGTGCGGCCATGGTTCCTCATTTCAGCGAGGTAGATGTAAGACATCCTACAAGTGGGATTTTGTGGCTGGCAAGATGTAATACGTCTGTGTCAGGCTGATGCCGAGGAAGATCTAGGCTTGGGTGCCCAGATGTCGTACGAGCAGGGTGAGCAGGTTGTCTTCTATCGAACCGTCGAAGTCGCAGTACGCGCAGATCGCCGACCTGCTGCGCAGCCGCATCGCGGACGGGACCTACGTGAAGGGCTCGGCGCTGCCCAGCGAGCCGGAACTCGCCGCTGAGCTGCGGGTCTCGCGCGTCACGATCAACAAGGCCGTGGGTCTGTTGCGAGCCACCGGCCTGGTCAAGGTCAAGCGAGGGCTCGGCACCTACGTCGCCACCCTGTCGAAGATCGACCGCCACGCCAGCGAACGCTTCGCCGTGCGCGATCGTGGCGCGGGCGCGGGTGATGTGGAGATCCGTTCCTTAGGCTTGCAGCCCCGCACCGACTACGGCTACGTGGGCCCGATCGGCGCACCGAGCGCTGTCGCCGAGGCGCTCGGCATCATGGCGGGTACGCAGACGCTGCTGCGCAGTCGAGCGCTCTTCGCCGATGACGAGCCGACGCAACTGGCCGACTCCTACTACCTCTGGGACATGGCGAAAGACTCCGTCCTGGTGCAGCCCGACGTCGGCGCGGGTGGCTCCTATGCTCGGCTGGCCGACCTCGGCGCTGCCCCGGTGCGCTTCACCGAGGCGGTCACCGTGCGGATGCCCGACGCTGCCGAGCAGCGGAAGCTGGATCTGGACTCCGGCCAGCCGGTCTTCGAGATCATCCACGTCGCCTACGACGCCGCCGATCGCCCGGTAAGCGTGACCGTCCATGTGATGTCCGGACATCTGTGGACGCTGCACTATGCGTGGGCCGACCGGGTGTCGCCCTCATGAGGGTCGTCACCGCTTCTGAAACAGCCCCTGGTCGGGAGGCCAACGAGGATCGCGTGGCGCACGCGATGGGCCTGGTCTGTGTCCTCGACGGAGTGACCGCAGTGTCCGATCTGGACAATGGCTGTATCCACGATCCCGCCTGGTATGTCGAGCGCCTCATGAAGAACGTGATGGGCTGCTACGCGTCGGAATCCCGTGTGCCGCTTGCCCGGATCCTGGCCTGCGCGATCTCCTGCGTCGCAGCGGAGCACCAGGACACCTGCGATCTGAGCGTTCCGAGTACGCCGGCGTCGACGGTGTGCCTCCTCCGCGATCACCCGGACGATGTCGAATACCTCGTCCTCTGCGACGCGACGCTGGTACTGGACTCGGGTGACATCACGGCGGTGACGGATACCCGCTTCGCCGACCTGATCGCCCGGCTGCGCGCCGATGCCCCCGAGTTGAGTGCGCTGGAGATGAACCGGGGTCACACGCCGGGTAAGTGGGACCACATCAACCGCGAAGGCGGCTACTGGATCGCTGCCGCTGATCCCCTCGCTGCCTACCGAGGGCTCAGCGGGTCAGCGCCGAAGCATGGCCCGGGTGCGCTGCGGCGAGCGGCGTTGCTGACGGATGGCGCGTCCTGCGCCGTGGACAAGTTCGGCCTGATGGGCTGGGCGGCGCTGCTCGATCTGGTGGAGGTCGAGGGTCCGCGGGAGCTCATCGCACAGGTGCGACGTGCTGAGCGGACCGCCGTCACATCGGCAGGCACGAAGCCCCACGACGACGCCACTGTCGCGTTGTGCCTATTTGAGCAGGGAGATCAGCTATGACCGCACCCTATCGGCACTCGGTCAGCGTCACGGGCGTCGTCGTCGACGGCGACGGCCGGGTGCTCGTCGTGCAGCGCCGGGACAACGGCCGGTGGGAGCTGCCGGGAGGCATCCTCGAGCTCGACGAGTCCATTGAGGATGGCATGCGTCGTGAGGTTTTGGAGGAGACGGGCGTCGAGGTGGAGCCGGTCCGGCTCAGCGGCGTTTACAAGAACATCAGGATCGGTGTCGTTGCGCTGGTCTTCCGCGCACGTCAGATCGGCGGCGAGCCGACGACGACCGACGAATCGCAGCAGGTCGCCTGGTGGACCCCGGCGCAGATCACCGCGGCCATCGCCGAGCCGATCGCGATCCGCGCCCTCGACGCTCTCCAGCCGGCGGGCACCCCGATCCGCCTTCACGACGGCGTACATCTGCTGGATTCATAGATCTTGTGCGTTTTCCGTCGTCAGAGCGACGGAAAACGCACAAGATCTCGAACTTCGCGCTGCGGGGAGCGCGGGAGGATTGGGGTGAGGGGGATTCGGGTATTCGGGATGCATGACGGCGACCGGAATTCTCAGCGCAATCCTGATCGGAATAGTGATCGGCACCCTCGGCCGGTTGATCCTGCCTGGACGGCAGAGCATCGGTGCAGTCGCCACGGTCGCGGTCGGCGTGGTCGCCGCACTGCTCGGCACGTGGGCCTCGCGCGCGCTCGGCTGGGACGACAACGTTCCCGGGCGGTTCGACTGGGACTGGGCCGGCTGGCACTTCGGCTGGAGCTGGGTGGAGCTCGGCGTGCAGCTCGTGTTCGCGGTGATCGGCATCGCGATCGCAGCCGCGCTGACCCGCACGGCGATCGCGGACGACGACGCCCCGAAGCGCAGGCGCCGTCGCCGCAGCAACGCCTGACCGACTAGCGCAGCAACCGTTTCAGGGCGACCGTCTCGTCCTTCAGTGCTCCCTCATCGACCGCAACGGCGCGGTCGATGAGGCGTTGCGCTGCCCGGCAGTCCAGCGGCCGGTTGACGGTGACGGCGCCGAGGACCGACCGGTCCCGGTGGTAGAAGACGGAGAATCCGGCCGGGTCGCCGAGCATCCCGCGCACGATCATCGTGGCGCCGGGGTCCGCGACACCGGCCATCTCCAGGTGTGTGCCGTAGCGATCCGACCAGAACCACGGCGCGGTCACCGGCGCGGAGACACCGAGGATCGCGGCGGCGGCACGCGCCGCCGACTGGTGCGCGCCGTGCCAGTGCTCCACGCGGGGGCGTCCGACCTGCCGCGCGGCGTCGCCGACGGCGAAGACCGCGCCGGTCCCGGCCCGCTGTTCCGGTCCGACCAGAACACCGTCGTCCACCGCCAGTCCGGCCCGCGCGGCGAGCCGCGTCTCGGGCTCGATGCCGATTCCGATGAGTACGCCGTCAGCCGCCACCTCGCGGCCGTCGCCGAGTGTCGCGACGACGCCGTTGCCGTCGGGGCGAAAGCCGGTGACCTGCGCCGTCTCCACCCTGACCCCGTGCGCCGCGTGCTCGCCGTGCAGGAAGGCGGCGACGGGCGCCCCGACGACCCGGGCGAGCGGGCACGGATCCGGTTCGACGAGGGTGACCCGCGTACCCCGGGCCACGGCGACGGACGCCGCCTCGGCGCCGATGAGACCGCCGCCGACGACGAGCAGGTGGAGACCGGGGGCCAGCGCGTCCCGCAGCGCGATCGCGTCGGCCCTGGTCCGCAGGTGGCGGATGGCGGGGTGGTCGGCGCCGGGGACGGTGAGGCGCCGTGGTCGCCCGCCGGTGGCGAGGACCACTGTGGACGCCGCGATCACCGTGCCGTCGGCGAGGGCCACTCCATCGGGGCGCAGCTCCTCGGCGGGGGTGCCGAGGCGGAGGTCGATGTGGTGGTCGGCGTACCAGGTGGCGGGGTGCAGGGTCGCAGTCTCCGGGGATGCGGTCCCGGCCAGCACCTTCTTGCTCAGCGGCGGGCGGTCGTAGGGCAGGTCCGGTTCGGCGCCGATCAGGGTGATGCTTCCGGCGTACCCGCCGCCGCGCAGCGCCTGGCAGGTGGCGACGCCCGCCGCGCCGGCCCCGACGACCGCGACTGTCATTCGCCGACCGCGAGCCAGACGCAGCCGTCGGCGACCTCGACCCGGTGCGTGCGGGCGGCCCTGGTGGCCGGGTCGCAGAGCACCGCGCCGGTGGCGAGCGAGAAGCGGGCCGCGTGGTCGGGGCACTCGACCGCACCGTTCTCGATCCAGCCGTCGGCGAGCGAGGCCTCCTCGTGGGTGCAGGTGTCGTCGAGGGCGAAGAACTCGCCGCCGTCGCGGAAGACCGCGATCCCGTCGGACCAGCCGGTCGTCTCCGCCGGGACGAGCAGCGCCTCGCCGTCGGGCAGCGCGTCCACGTCGCAAACCTTGATCAATTCAGTCATCGTGACAGCCTCCTGCGGCCAGGAGACCATGACCGGCCTGAGGACCGGTCGAGGGTCAGCCGATCGGTGCGCCGAGGCGCAGCGTGTCGCCGACGACGGTCTTGTCCATCAGGATGTCGCCGAGCCCGCCGTCGCCGAGCGCCACGATCTCGAACTCCAGCAGCCCGTCGAGCCGCGGCTCGGCGATCAGCGGGAAGGGCCGCCAGACGCGGGGGAGCAGCGGCGACTCGATCGTGGCGTGCTGGCCGAACGCGTACTCGTAGGGGTGGTGCGGCCGCAGCTTGAGGACCGCCTTCTCCGGCGCCGTGGGCCGGTGGTGCACGACCGTGGCATACCAGTAGGGCGGCTGATCCGTGTCCGCCTCGGCCGCGACGATCATGGTGGTCGCGGCGGCCTGGAAGCGGCAGAGCCACGCCTGCTCGATCTGGGGTGTCCAGGCCGACCCGGAGAAGCGGGCGAGGGTGGTGAGCAGCGTCTTGCCGACGGCGGTGAAGTGCACGGCCCGGATGCCGAACTTGCGGTGGTCCCGGCCGAGCTGCTTCAGCGTGCGGATCAGCGCTTCCTTGTCCTCGAACCCGTTGACCAGGGCGAGCAGCGCGGCCAGCAGTCGGTCTGACTGGCCGTCCATCTGGGCCGGGAAGTAGCGGCGGTAGTGCGGGAAATGGAGAAAGAGCTGTTCGTAGAAGTGGTCCACCATCGGGCGGGCGACCGGAGCGACCACCGCGAGGCTCGCCTCCAGGAGCGCCTGATCGCCCCAGTCCACGAGCTCCCGCTCGCCGTGCCCTGTGGGGTTTCCCCGCAGCAGCCGGGAGGCGTGGTGCCACACCAGCCATCGGTCATAGGCCTGCATGCCATCGTCGCCATCCCAGCGGCTCTCGCCGTGTCTCACGGCCACAGAGTAGAAGACGAGAAGGCTCGATGGCGAAAGTCGATCGCGCCGCTTATCGGTCCTTGAGCAGTCAAAACGGACTAAGTCACGACGGTGTGGGCAAGATAAGGCTCATCTGAAGAAGTCGATCGCGCAGCCACAGTGGACGCCGGTGCACGAGCCGCGACGCGATGCCGGAGACCCTCGCGAGCCGCTGGGCCGGCCGTCGCCGCAGGCCGTCATAGGCGGCGAGCCCGGCCGGGACATCGGCCGCCTCGTGGAGGCAGCGGGCCAGGGCGACCGCGTCGATGAGCGCCTCGCAGGCACCCCGGCCGAGGTCGGGCGTCATCGCGTGAGCCGCATCGCCGATGAGCGCGACGTTGCCGCTGATGAAGGCCGGCAGCTCCGGCACGGTGTAGATGTCGTGGCGCAGGACATCGTCCTCGCTGGTCGCGGCGAGGACCGACGGGATCGGCTCGGCCCAGCCGCCGAAGAGCTCGCGCAGGGTCGCCAGCTCCCGCCCCGGGGTGAAGGAGCGCTCGGGGGCGGCGATCGTGCCATACCAGTTGGTGCGGCCGCCCTCCTGCGGCGAGACGCCGAACTTGCTGCCCGGGCCCCAGGTCTCGGTGAAGGTCTGCGTCGGCATGTCGTCGACGCAGCCGCGCCAGGCGGTGAAGCCGGTGTAGGTCGCGCGGTGGGCGTCGCCGAAGAGCGCGGTGCGGGTGTGGCTGAAGATGCCGTCCGCCGCGACGACGACATCGTGCTCCGCGCGCAGCGGGGCGGGGTCCTCGATCGCCGTGCTGAGCCGCAGCGACGCGGGATCGACCGCGTCGCGCAGGATGCCGAGCAGGGTCGGGCGGGAGATCACGAACATCGGGTCGCCCGAGCGTTTCTCCAGCTTGGCCATGGAGAGCGTGCAGATCCGGGAGCCGTCGGTCCGCCGGAACGCGCCGACGGTCTGGCGGACGGCGACCTGCCGGATCCGGTCGCCGATGCCGAGCGGGTCGAGGGCCTGGACGGCGGAGGGCCACATGCCGAGCGCCGTGCCGGACCCGGCGGGTGCCGCCTCCTTCTCGAAGACCGTCACCGCCCAGCCGTGCTGTGCCAGTGCGGCAGCGGTGGCGAGACCGCCGATGCCGCCGCCGATGATCGCTGCTGTTCCGCGCATGCCCCGAGCGTACTACAGCTGTAGTGGATCGTCACTACTCCTGTAGTATTCCGCCGGTGACCAGCAGAGAAGAGCTGATCCTGGACGCCGCCATCGCGGTCCTGGGCCAGCAGGGCGCGCGTTTGCTCACCCACCGGGCCGTCGACACCGAGGCCGGGCTGCCGCAGGGGTCGACGTCCAACCTCTTCCGGACCCGGGAGGCCCTCATCGGCGGGGTGATCGAGCGCTTCGCCGCCCGGGAGCGGGCCGTCTGGGAGATGATCGTGTCGCTCGCGCCGCCGGCCGACGCCGACCAGCTCGCGATGGCCCTGTCGACCTTCGTGAGCCGGGCCACCGGAGCCGATCGCGCGCTCACGCTGGCCCGCTACGGCATCTTCATGGAGGCCGCCTGGCGACCCCGGCTCCAGCACCACCTCGCCGCGACGGCCGCCGGGATCCAGGTGTGGGCGGGTGCCTGGCTGCGGGCCGTCGGCTCCGCCGATCCCGACGGCCACTGCCGGATGCTGATGTTCCAGCTCGACGGGATCATGCTGCACCAGGTCGCGTTCCCGGACCCCGCCTTCGACGCCTACGCCGAGGTGTCGAGGCTGGTCCGGGTGCTGATTCCCGATCCGGTCAGCGACCGTCCCGGTCCGGCGGAGTCGACGGCGGGCTGAGGACGTTGCGCACGATGCCCGTGACGAACTCCGTCCCCTCCGACACCAGAGTCGGCAGGCCGCCGCCGGTGTCGTAGTAGCCCGCCCAGTGGAAGTCGCAGTCGACGACCACCTCGACTCGCGCGATCCGACTGCCGTGGCCGGTGACATCCCCGGCGCACTTCAGGCGGGATCCCTGACGGGTCACTCCTACCTCGACTCTGATGGGACCACTGCCGCCGTCGATGCCTATCTCCAGGATCGCCGCGAGCCGGTCGTGCCGCAGGGTGACCCTCACGGTGTGCTGACGCGAACTCTTGGTGTAGGTGAGCACGAGCTGACCGCCCGACGCCCCGACCGCAACGAGCTCGAAATCCCGCCGTGGCTCCCACAACGTGAGCCAGTCGCCGCCCCGGGGCGCAGGGGTGAACCGCCCGCCAGGAGCGCTATTCGGCGGGCGACCTACGCCAGAATCGCCAGTTCCACGGGAGGAGTCGCTGGAGCCGGGTCCACCCGGCCCACCTTTTGGGTCGGCCGCCACCGGTTCCGGCTCGACCGGGATCTCCCAGAACGCCCGGTCGAACGCATCCCCGCCGACGGTGACGAGCACGATGCTCGTACCCGGCTGCTTCATCAGCTCGTCGAGCACGATGTCGGCGCTGGCCTTGTCCTGCAGGGTCGCGGTGAGGACGGCCCGCCCCGCCCGCCCCGCGCAGAGCCTGCCCACGACGGCGAGGAACTCCTCGGCACCGTCGCGCAGCACGTGGCAGGAGATCCCGATGTCCGGGTCCTCCATCCACGGCGGGACCGAGCAGGCGGGCAGCTTCGCGAGCGCTCGGCGGGCCCTGATCTCCGACTCGGCCCGGGCGGCCTCCGCCGTCGGCGGGATCTCGCCGTCCGGCAGGGCCGCAGCCCAGTCGCGCAGCTTCACGATCTCCTGCTGCGGGAACTCCTCGCCGAGCAGGTCCGAGACGAGGGCGGCGCCGTCCTCGCCGGCGAGGACCGACTGCAGCAGGCCGCGCAGCAGTTCGGCGTCGGGGTCGTGGGCGTCGCCGGAGATGGCGAGCATGATCTGCGTCTGGCGGGTGAGCACGTCGCGGTGCTTCGCGGCGATGCCGAAGACCGCCGCCTGCCAGCGCTCACCGTCGGACTCGACGAGGACCGCGAACTCCTCCCAGCGCATGTAGGTGGCGGCGGTGTGGCCGTCCCACCACCGCTGGGGCGGCGGGCCGAGGAAGCGGTAGTCGCTGCCGGTCGTCCCGGTCCCGCGTGCCTGCACGATGATCACGGTCACCGCCTCTCGTTCCACGCGACGTAGCGGCTGTCCATCTGATGCGTACGCAGGAACTCCATCGTCTCGCGCAGCGTGCCGAGCTGGGACCGCGCCGCCACCAGCTCGCTACGCCGCTGCTCGGCCCGGCCGCGCATCTGGTCCATCTGCCCGGAGGCCTCCAACCACCACCGCCACAGGACGAACCGGTCGCGGTCGACCTCCTCCGAGGCCTCGCGGTAGAGCCGGCCCGCCCGGCTCTCCTGCGCCTCGGCCTGGCGTTCGGTGTCCTCCATCAGCAGCTTCGCCGTGAGCACCATGAGGTTGCGCACGCCCTTGGGGGAGAATTTGTAGGGCGCCCGGGCATGGAAGGTGGGCTGGCACTCCAGCTTGCCGGTGGTCGAGTTGGGAAGCCAGCGCGCCTCCTGCAGGGAGACCGAGCCGAGCGTGTCCAGCGGCAGGTAACCGATCTGGGCGCGCGGCGCGTTGGAGCGGACCAGGTCCCAGACATCCCGGTACGCCGTGGAGACGGCCTGGAACAGCCGCGCCGACTCGTCCACCACGTTGTGGTGGTCGGAGAAGTAGCTCTCGCACCGGATCGGACAGAACATGATGCATGCCGGCTCGCTGTCGATACCGCCCCGGAACTTGGCCCAGGACTCGACCATGACGCTCACCTCCTCGATGGCGAGGTGAGAGCTGAGGGCCGCCCGCTCCGCGATCGTGGTCGCGCTCATCAGAGCAGGAGCATTGATGGGTACGAGCAGCATCGTGCTCTGCTCGACATGCTCCTGCACGCGTACCCAGCTGTTCTGGTCCTGGACCTCACCGGTGATGATGCCGCCGGGGTAGTCCATGATGTCGAGGATCACCGACGGCCCGGAGACACCGGCGCCGAGCCGCAGGCGGTAGTTCTTGACGCCGATCGTGGCGTTGATCGCGCCGAGGTTGAGGTGGTGGTTCTCCAGGGCGCCCTTGATCCGGTTGATCAGGTCGGAGAGGTCGGCGCTCTGTGCCTGGTTCTCCGCGGTCAACCGCCCGTTCTGGCCGTTGAGCATCTCCCGGCCGTCGAGCAGCAGTGACGCGAGCAGCGTGGTCTTGCCGACCCCGCTCGGAGCCGCGATGCCGATGCGATGGACCATCGTGGGTGTCACGAGCCTGCCTCCATGGCTGCGATGTGCTCGAGCATCGTCTTGGAAAATCTGCGAAAGCGGATGAGCTGGTAGGACACGTCCGAGTCGCGGGCCTGCGGCACCACCTCGTAGTAGGACCGCAGGATGTTGCGGAACTCCTGTTCGGCGTCGCCGGACCGGATGACCGAGTCCTCGAACTGCTCGGCCACCGCGTGCAGGATCGACGCCGTGGGCAGCTTCTTCAGGATCAGTGCCCGCCGCGTGCCGTCGGCCCCGCTGAGGGCCCGGCCGATGATCTGCTCGCGCAGCGACGCGGAGTCGTCGGGCCGGATCGTGATGATCTGCTGCCCCGTCGTCGGGTTGGTCTCGACGTAGGCGATGCGGCGCAGCTCGCTGCGGATCTGCGGGTACATCTGGGTGCCGAAGTCCAGCCGCACCGCGGCGAGGGCGCGTACCGCCTGGCCGAAGCCGTCCGCCGGATAGTCGGCCTGCTCGACGGCTTGCGCCAGCTCCAGCAGCGCCCCGGCGGGGGAGGACGGATCCTGTGCCGTGAGCGGCGGCAGGTGCTTGAGCAGCACCTTGACGATCTGGTCCTGGAGGTTGCGGACCCGCTCGGCGAAGAGGGTGTCGAGCACGGCGTAGCGGCCGCCGAGCTCGACACGGACCCGGTCGAGCTCGCGGCTGGAGAAGTTGAGGCCGTGGCCGTCGCGGTTGATCGCGTCGTCGGCGGCCTGGAACCAGTCCGACTCGGCCATCCCGAGGCCGCCGACGATCCACTCGCGCACCTCCGCGTGAATCTGCTCGATCAGCGTCTCGTAGGCCCGGTCGACCGCGTCCTGGGTGGTGAGGGCGTGCAGCTCGGTCATGAGGGTCTGCAGCCCGCCGGCGAGGTCCGACCGCAGCCGCTCGGCCCGGCCGATCAGCTCGTCGTCGTGGTGGTGCACCGATCCGGCGCTGCGCGCGATCGCGGCCCGCATCCGGTGAAGCGCCTCCGCGACCGAGGCGAGCTGCTCGCGGAGCTTGACCTCCAGCCCGTCGAAGATCGCGCGATCGTTGCGCTGCAGGCGTTCGGCGACGAACTCCAGCACGAAGGGCAGGAGCCGCTGGTTGACGTCGGTCGTGTCGTGGACGTCGACCTCGAAGATCTGGATGACCTGCTCGCCGCTCTCGTGGAGCTTCTCCTCGATGCTGCGCCGCATCGCCGGGATCCGGCCGCCGTCGTCCGGGTGCCGGTTGACGACGATCACCGCGAAGTCGGCGACGTGCCGGATCGGGCCCTTCGCCATGTCGAGGATGCCGAGCGCGTTGGCGTCCCGCTCACCCCAGAACGCCGTGGTGGGGGCCGCTCGCTTGATCATCAGGGCGACGTCGATGTCGTCGCGCAGAGCGGCTGCGTGGCTCTCCGCCGCGACCCGGGGCGAGAGCTCGCCGAGGCCGGGGAGGTCGACGAGGCAGAGCTGGCGGGCGTCGTCGTTGCGGTAGCGCGACATGATGTCGGCGTGGTCGACGGCCATGTATCGCGCCGAGCGCTGCTGCCCCGCCGCGATCGATTCCGCCGTCTCGTAGGCGACGTACCCGGCGATCTCGTCGAGCGACACCTCCTTCGTACCGCCGACGAGCAGGTCGCGATAGCCGGGGAACGCCCTGTGCAGCTCGCGGAGCTCGTTGAGCAGCGCCTGCCGGGTCGTCGAGGCGAGGTCCTCGGCGCCGCCGGAGACCAGCGTCGCCGGGTAGACGTGGTTCTCGAACTCGAAGGGCGTCAGCGGCGCCGGGCCCAGGCCGATCCGCTCGTGATAGGGGACGAGCACCTCCTGGCGGAACCCCTCGAAGGTGCGCAGCGTCAGCACCGCTCTCGGCTCGCCGGAGGTGTAGGTGATGCGGCTGCGCGCGGCGGTGACCGGCAGATCGCTGCCGGTCGGGATGTGCTGGTCGGTGAGGCCGGAGATCGCCTGGAGCAGCGTGCTCTTGCCCATGCGGGCGTCACCGCCGACCCCGACGTTGATCGAGTCGCGCGAGCAGCGGCGCTCGACTAGGCGCAGCGCCGCCAGCGTCGTGTCCACCGCGGTCCGCATCTGCGCCAGGTCCATCTGGAGCTCCGGATAGGAGATCCCGGGGCCGACCAGGCTCGCCAGGTTGTTGAGGTGTCCCTCCACCGCGATCCACTGGTCGAGGCGGGATCGGATGCGCGGCAGCAGCTCAGCGCGTGCGTTGACTATCCGGGTGATCTGCGATGCCGAGTCGGCCGCGCCGGCGGTGCCCACACGTGTTCCCCTCGATCGACGTGGAATCCATTCCCGGACATCTGACGGACAGCCGGGACCGGTGCCGCCGGAACCGCGCCGACCCCAAGGTCGCCGCAACTTTTCAAGAGTTGGTCCTAATGGGTTTTTAGGACCAACTCTTGAAAAGTTGCGGCGACCTTGGCTGTCCCGGGCGATCAGGACCAGCGAAAATAGCGGATCGCGGCGAGCCAGGCGAGCACGGTGTATCCGATCAGGACACCGAGGTGCAGCAGCTGCGGCCAGTGGCCCGCGGTGGTGTCCTGGAGGGCCTGCACTCCGGCGCCGAGCGGGGTGAAGTCGCCGATGCGGCGCAGCGCCTCCGGCATCGCCTCCCGGGGCACCCAGAGCCCGGCGAAGAAGAGCATCGGGAAGAAGACCGTCGTGCCGAGGGCCTGCGCCACCTTGCTGGTGCTCGCGCTCGCCATCAGCAGCCCGAGCCCGAAGAGCGCCGCGACCGCGAGCAGGTAGGCGAGGGCGAACCCGACCGGGTTGCCGGGCAGTGGCACGCCGAAGGCGACCCGGCCGATGCCGAGGATCAGCGCGGTCCCCACGAGCAGCATGCTCAGGTGCACGAGGCCCTGCGCGGCGAGCAGGTCCCGGGGCCGGGCCGGGGTGGTGGAGAGGCGGCGCAGGATGCCCCGCTCCCGGTACGCGGCGAGCTGGACCGGCAGGGTGCTCGTCGCGATCATGGCGATCGCCATCGCCAGCATGATCGGCACGTAGAGCTGGATCACCGAGCGTCCGCCCAGTTCCGGCGCCTCGACGCGGAAACCGGGGATGCTGCCGAGGACGACGAGGATCAGCGGGCTGAGCAGGATTCCGAAGATCACCGCGGCGATGTCGCGGAAGTAGAGCTTGAGCTCCATCCGGAGCAGCTGGACGTTCATGCCGGGTCTCCTGTCGGTGCGGTGCCGGTGATGGCGATGAAGGCGTCGTCGAGGGTGGCCTGCTCGACCTTGAGTCCGATGGGGATGAGGTGCTGGCGGCTGAGCTCCACGATCGCCTCCGGCAGCGCCTCGGCGGTCCCGGCGACGACCAGATCGCCGTCGGTGTCGACGACGGAGGAGACCGCCGGCAGCGCGCGGAGCGCGTCGAGGTCGGCCGGGCTCTTGGTGCGGAAGCGCAGCACCTGGCCGGTGGCGATTCGCGCGGTCAGCCCGTCGGGGGTGTCCAGCGCCGCGACCCGCCCGTCGTGGATGACGGCGATCCGGTCGCAGAGCCGTTCGGCCTCGTCCATGAAGTGGGTGACGAGCAAGATCGTCACACCCCGGTCGCGTACGCCGGAGATGAGCTGCCAGGTTTCGCGGCGGGCCTGCGGGTCGAGCCCCGTGGTCAGCTCGTCGAGGATCGCGATCTTCGGATTGCCGACCAGGGCCAGCGCGATCGAGAGCCGCTGCTTCTGCCCGCCGGAGAGCTTGGCATAGGCGGTGTCCCGCGACGCGGTGAGACCGAGCTCGTCCATGAGCTGCTCCGGCCGGGCCGGGTCGGGGTAGAACGAGGCGAACAGCCCCAGCGCCTCCCGCACGGTGATCCGGTCCTGCAGCGCCGACTCCTGTAGCTGCACCCCGACCTGCCGGCGCAGCTGGACGCCGTGCCGCTGCGGATCGAGACCGAGCACGGCGACGGTGCCGCCGTCGGGGACCCGCAGGCCGCTGATGCACTCGACCGTGGTGGTCTTGCCGACGCCGTTGCGCCCGATGATGCCGAAGATCTCGCCCGCCTCGACGGTGAAGCTGACGTCCGCCACCACGGTGCGGTCGGCGTACCGCTTCGTGAGGTTATTGACTTCGATGACTGCCATGCCGACGACTCTAGGAATCCGGTGCGAGGCGGCGGAATGCCCGCAACTCCCCGGTCGGGGTAGAGCTAGCACCACCCCGGTGTGGGGATGGGGGGAGTGCGGCCGGGCCGCCCACCGGCGAGACTGTGCGCATGACGGGACGATGGACGGCGCTGGTCAGGGGAGTGCAGCTCTACGGAGTGGCGCTGCTCGGGCTGGTCGGCTTCGTGTTCACGATCGCGTCCTTCATCCCCGGCTTCGGGTTCGGCCTGGTGTTCTCGCTGCCGCTGCCGATCCTCGCCAGCCGTCGCCTCGCCCGGCTGGCGAGACTGCTCACCCACCGGTGGACCGGGGTGGCGATCGGGGACCCCTACCTGCCGGAGCCGCCCGAACCGGTGCGGCAGCCCGACGGGTGGTACCGCCACCAGCGGCAGCTCTATCGCAAACCGTGGATGCCGCGGCTGATGCTCCGGCTGGAGTGGGTGCTGGGCGACAACGCGACGTGGCGGGACCTCGGCTGGATGCTGCTGGCGCCGTTCACCGGCGGGCTGATCGGGCTGCTTCCGGCGTTCGCGCTGGTCGGCGGTGTGTCGCTGCCGTGGTGGGGGCCTGGTGGCGTACCCACCTGGTTGCTCGTGGCCCTTGGGCTTGGTGCGGCGGGGCTGGGCGTCGCCGTCGCGCCGTGGACGCTCGCGGCCTGCGCGCGGTTCAACCGGCGGATGCTCGGCGGCGCCCTGCTCCGCTCCGATGTGGACGATCCGAGCGAGCGGCGGCACCCGATCCGGGCCTGGTTCGGCCGGACCCTGCTGCCGGCCTTCCGGCTGACGCTGCTGTTCCTCACCAGCATGCTCGCGATCCCGGTCTTCGTCGTGACGATCCTGGGGCTGCTCGGCGGGTTCGGGCTGGGGATCTATTTCCTGGTGCCGGCGGTGCTGGAGGACTTCCGCTGGCTCGCCGACATGCGCCGGTCGATGGCCCGGTGGACCGGCGGACGGATCGCCAGCCCCTACCGGATCCTGCCGCCACTACAGCGGCGCATCGATGACGGGCTCTATCAGGTGGAGGGGCGGCTCTACGAGTCGCAGCGCTGGGCGGCGTTCAACCAGCGTTCCAGCTGGCTGCTGAAGGACCCGGCGACCTGGCGCGAGGTGCTGTGGCGCGGCGTGGACCCGATCGTCGGCGGCCTGATCGCGTTCGTGCCCGCCGCCGGCATCATCTACGGCATCTGGGGCCTCGCGCTGCCCCGGGTCACCCAGACGCTCTTCGGCGTTCCCGAAGCCGACTGGTACGGCCACGTCGCCGGCTACGCCTGGCCCGCGATCCCGGCCGGGCTCCTCCTCGCCGTGGGCACCGCGAAGCTCGCACCCCCGCTGCTGCGCCTGCATGGCCGGTGGACCCGGCTGCTGCTCGGGCCGACGAACGAGGCGGCGCTGACCCAGCGGGTCGAGCAGCTCACCCAGACCCGGGCCGAGGCCTCGCAGGCGCAGGCGAGCGAGCTGCGACGGATCGAACGCGATCTGCACGACGGCGCGCAGGCCCGGCTCGTCGCGGTCGGAATGAGCCTCGCCACGATCGAGAAGCTGATGGAGACCGACCCGCAGGCGGCGCGGGAGCTGCTCGCCCGGACCCGCGAATCCGCCGCCACCGCCCTACGCGAGCTGCGAGAACTGGTCCGCGGCATCCATCCGCCGGTGCTCGCCGAGCGCGGGCTCGGCGACGCCGTCCGGGCGCTCGCGCTCGACAGCCCGCTCTCGGTCACCGTGACCGTGCGGCTGCCGCAGCGGTTGCCGGAACCGATCGAGGCGGCCGCCTACTTCGCGGTCGCCGAGGCGCTCGGCAACGCCGCCCGGCACGCCGAGGCTCGGACCGCCGCGGTGGTGCTCGCACACGAAGACGACCTGCTGCGGATCACCGTCCGCGATGACGGCCGGGGCGGCGCCGACCCGACCCGGGGCAGCGGGCTGCGCGGGCTCGCCCGGCGACTGGGTATCTTCGACGGAACAGTGGACGTGGCGAGCCCGCCGGGCGGCCCCACCGTGCTGACGATGGAGATCCCATGCGCGTCGTCCTCGCCGAGGACCTCTTCCTCCTGAGGGAGGGCCTGACGCAGCTCCTGCGCGCGCACGGGTTCGAGGTGGTCGCCGCCGTCGAGTCCGGCCCCGAGCTCGCCGCCGCCCTCGCCGAGCACCGGCCCGACGTGGCGATCGTCGACGTGCGGCTGCCGCCGACCTTCACCGACGAGGGGCTGCGCGCGGCCCTCGCCGCCCGTCGCGCGGCACCCGGCCTGCCCGTTCTGGTGCTCTCGCAGCACGTGGAGCAGCTCTACGCCCGGGAGCTGCTCGCCGACGGCTCCGGCGGGGTCGGCTATCTGCTCAAGGACCGGGTGCTCAACGCCGACCAGTTCCTCGACGCGGTGCACCGGGTCGCGGCCGGTGGCACCGCGATGGATCCGGACGTCATCGCGAAGCTGCTCTCGACCGGTCCCGCCGACGGGCCCGTCGACCAGCTCACCCCGCGCGAGCGGGAGGTGCTGGGGCTGATGGCCGAGGGCCGGTCCAATGCCGCGATCGCCCAGCGGCTCTTCATGAGCGAGGGCGCCGTGGGCAAGCACACGGCCGGGATCTTCGGCAAGCTCGGGCTCGCGCCGTCGGACGACGACAATCGCCGGGTCCTGGCGGTTCTCGCCTATCTCAACACGGCTCGGACCTGACACCTTTCGGCGTTGAGCACGGATAAGTAAGACCTTGACCGCTGGTCGGCCCGTTCTCCCATTGGCAGGGTGAACCGCCCCTCGGTCGGCGCACCCCGTTGTCCCGCAACGATTTCGCCGACGAACGGGATCTGATCATGACTGTGATGTCGCCCCTGTTTTCCCTGATGGACATCGCCTGGTGCCGGCTCTGCGACACGCAGCTCGTGCCGGACTTCGAGGCCGGAATGCGGGTCTACCGCTGCCCGCTGCCCTGCGAGCGCCGCAGCCCGGTCGACGCCGAGGTCTTCGAGTCGATCGTCCGTGACGTGCTCAACGGGCACGCGCCGCACCTGTTCCGCCGCCGCGATCACGGCGAGCCGCACCCCGCCGCACTGCTGGCGCGGGTCTCCGTGGGCGCCGCGATCCGCCAGGCCGAGCTGCGGCTGCAGTGGCGCGTCAGCCGGGTGGTCTTCGCATGAGCGCCAACACCGGCGCCCTTCGCGCGGGCCCGAGCACCGGTCGGGCCACCGTGATCGGGGATGTCTTCGGGCAGGTCGTCGCGGTCTGCCATGCCCGAGGGGGCCTGCCGGGACACGCCTTCGAGGTGAGCGAACGGGACGACGGCCACCAGAGCTCCATCGACGCCGCTGTCTACTTCGCCGATCTGGCGGCGACCACGCCGGCGCTGCGGACGGTGCTCGCCCACGCCGACGGCCGCGTACTCGACGTCGGTTGCGCGGCGGGCAGCCGGGCGCGCTGGCTGCAGCGGCGCGGGATGGACGTGGTCGGCCTGGAGGAGTCGCCCGGCGCGGCCGCGGTCGCCCGCAACCGGGGCGTCGCGGTGGTCGAGGGCAGCCTGCAGGACCCGCCGGCCGGGCTCGGCCGCTTCGACACGTTTCTGCTGCTCGGTGGAGGGCTGTCCCGGCTGGGCAATCCCGAGCAGGCGCGTCGGATGCTGGCGGCCCTCGCCTGGCACGCCCGGCCCGGCGCCCAGATCCTCGGCGACTGCGCCGAGCCGGTCCCGTCAGGATCGGCGGATCGGGCGCCCGGCCGGGTGCGGGTCCGGCTGCGCGACGGCGCCGTCGTCTCCGAGTGGCACGACCGCTGGCTGCTCACCCCCGATGAGCTGCTGGGAGTCCTCGACGGCACCGGCTGGCGGCTCGCGGACCTGTGGCCCAACGATTCCGGGTACGCCGTGCGCCTGCGCCGCCGTCCGCCCCGGGCCGAGGTCCTCGCGCCGACCGCGCCGGTGCCGGTGGCGATGACGAGGTGGAGGATCTAGGGGATTTTCCCCTTTTGGTGCTTCTCTCACGCGGGATGACATTAAGTAGTGCAATGGCTACTGTCTGAGGCTCGCAACCGTGAGTGCGCCTGGGAGGAACCCCCCATGCTGATCGATCCGGACGACGACCCCCGCTATCGACAGGTCACCCTCGAGTGGCTCGACACCGAACCGGACCGGCCGGCACGGGACGTCTTCGTACGGCTGATCACCCTGGGGGACAAGGCACACTACGACGGTGACCTCGGTCCCTACCTGATGACCGACTGCGGCGACGGGCAGTGGCGGCTCACCCTGCGGCTGCGGGCCGACTTCCGGTCGGCCTACCAGTTCTGCCCCTCCCGCGACGGTCTGCTGCGCGGCCACCGGTTCGACGACGACGGATGGCATGGGCTGATCGCCGCCGGGGTCGCCGACGCCACCAACCCGGCCTCCTTCGGCGCGGTCTTCGGCAACCCCGGCCCGAGCTCCGTCCTGGAGCTGCCCGACGCACCGCCGCAGTCCTGGTGGCAGCCGCGTCCCGGCTCGGCCCACGGCGTCGTCACCGAGCACCTGCACACCGGGCAGATCTTCGGCTCCACCCGCAAGATCTGGGTATACACCCCGCCCGGCTACGACCCGGCGGGCGTGCCGCTGCCGCTGATCGTCCTGCTCGACGGCGACGACTGGATCACCGTCGGTGCCGCGCCCACAGTGGACAATCTGATCGCCGAGGGGCGCATCCCGCCGTCGGTGATCCTGATGGTCGACGCGATCGACAGCGCCACCCGGCAGGTCGAGCTCACCGATCACGCCACGTTCCTGCGCTTCCTCGTCGAGGAGCTGCTGCCGTGGGGTCACGCCGAGCTGAACCTCACCCGCGATCCGGCCAGGACCGTTCTCGCCGGTCAGAGCTTCGGCGGGCTGATGGCCGCCTACGCCGGACTGCACGCGTCGGACCGGTTCGGGCTCATCCTCAGCCAGAGCGGCTCCTTCTGGTGGCCCGGCGGATCCGAGTTCGACGTCGAGGCGGGTGCGCTGATCCGCGACTACGCACGGTCGGAGCGGACGACGGCGCGCTTCTATCTGGAGACCGGCTACATCGAGTGGCTCCTGCGCGACCTGAACCGCCACTTCCGCGACGTCCTGGTGGCGAAGGGTTATGACGTGACCTATGCGGAGTACAACGGCGGCCACGATTACGCCTGCTGGCGCGGTGGTCTGGCGGACGGCCTGATCGCGCTGCTCCCCCCTGAATTTTAATGCTGGACACGCCGCGAATCCTGCAACAAAAATCAGGATCAACTCGGGCGCCCGAGTTGATCCTGACTTTTGTTGCGCTTGCTACGGCGTGTCCAGCATTAAAATTCAGGGTCAGTCGAACGCCGCCGGGTCGCCGGCGGCGATCAGCTCGGCCAGGAACTCCGGCTCGCCCAGCGCCCTGCGCAGCAGCAGGCCCAGCTCGCGCAGCGCCTCGGGATCCGTGCCGTAGGCGACGAACATCCCCGCCTCCGGGTCGAAGCCCATCCGGCCGTCGAGGTGCGGCGCGTGCACCTCGATCGCGGTCTTGGCCACGCCGGCCCAGCTGTAGCCGCCGCCCTCGAAGCCCGCGGCCTCGAAGGCCTCCGTCGACGCGATCATCGAGGAATCGGTCAGGAGCAGGGAGAAGTGGCCGGGCTTGTGGTCATACTCGAACAGCTTCAGCGGGTCGAGGCCGGTGGTGTCAGTCATGAGGAGCGACCCTACAGCTCGATCGCGTGCGGGACGACCTTGACGACGCGCCCGGTGCCGGGCATGTAGCTGAGGTAGGTCGACTCGTTCTCCCGGCCCGGATCGGCACAGCCGGTGGCGTCGCAGAAGATGACGCAGGACATGCCGTCGGTCTGCGCGCTGCGGAAGAGGATGCCGTCGATCTGCTCGGTCGAGATCCAGCGGAGGTATTCGGTGACGACCTGGGTGGGAACGTACTCGATGTGCTCGCGGCCGTCGAGGACCACGGGTTTGCGCAGGTCCTCGGCGAAGGCGTGCAGGAAGCGCAGGTCGTAGTAGTTGGCGCGGGGCACGCTGTCGAACAGGCTCGGTACCTCGGGCAGGGCGGCGAGGTTGAGCAGCGTGAGGGGCCGGACGGTCTCGAAGGCGCCGACGGCGGCGTACCTCTTGGTGCTGTGCGCGCCGATCTCGGCGACGGCGGTCTCCACGTCGTCGCTGCCGTAGAACATGGAGATCCCGGCGGGGCTCATCCGGTTGGCCGACGCTGTCTCGGCCGGCGGCGACCCGAGCGCCGCCGCGGAGTAGGCGGGCGGCCGCGTGCTGTCGATGAGCCGGCCGCGCCAGAAGACCCGCCCGGCGGGCACCGGGAGCAGCACCCCGGTCGTGGCGATGATGTCGACGAACTTCGTCAGGAACTCCGTGGCGGTGAAGCTGTCCGGCTTGTAGGACGGCTCCTGCGGGATCGACATGAAGACGAAGCGGGCCTCGTGCTTGACCTTGCGGCAGAACTCGGTCCAGCCCAGGCGCATCGCCTGGTCCGGGCGGAGCTGCTGGAAGCGGCGGTGGGTCCAGTCCTCCCAGCCCACGGCCTCCATGATCGCTTCGAGCACGTCGTCGTTGACGGCGTTGCCGCAGACGTCCTCGATCACGTCCTCGGAGTCGAAGATCGGCGCGCCGACCCAGTCGCCGTGGTTGCGGGGCACACCCTCGTTGCCGGCGTGGTTGTAGACGAAGTAGACACCGGCCATGACGACTCGCATGAAGGCGTTGAAGTCGGCGGCGATCGGCGGCTCGTGCGCGGCGGCGGTCCGGCCGCAGAAGGAGCAGCTCCGCTCGGTGATCAGCCGGCTCGTCTCCCGGATCAGGCCCCTGTCTCTCAAGCACTCCAGGCAGACGGAGCGGTTGCTCGTCACGCCGAAGCCGCGCGTGCCAATTTCATCGATGTTCGTCACGTCCGGTCCCACGCACGTATCCAAGCACAGCCCGATCCGGACCGGCCACGGGTCCGCGCCTCCGCACGTGCGCAGCTGTCATGGGACCAACTCTTGAAGAGTTGGTCCCATGAACGCGGTCGGGCGCGCGATGCGGAACGGTCGCTAGCAGTTCGGACCGATCGTGCCCACGCCGGTGTAGATCAGGGCATCGCTGATCCACGTGCCGTCGGAGAGCTTGTCCCAGGTGGTGGTCGTACCCCAGCGGCCGCCGACCGAGGTGCCCGCGCGCCAGCAGGAGATCGTCACCGTGGTGCCGTCGGCGACGGAGCCGACGATTCCGTAGCCCGTGCCGGGGCCGGACCGCTTGTTGATCGTGCCGCTGCCCCAGGCGTCGATGATGCCCTGGTTGAGGCCGAGCGCGCCGTAGTTGTAGAGGCCGGTGCCGACATTCGCCTGCGTGCTGCCGTGCAGGGCGTACCCGCCGTATGCCGCACCCGCCCAGAAGACCCACTTGCCCGCGGAGCGCCAGTGCCACGCGACCCGGGTGGTGCCGGACAGGATGCCCCAGTGCACGTGCGGGCCGGAGGCCGAGCCGCCGGCGCAGAGGTTCACGCCGATGTTGCCGAGGGCGTCGCCCTCGTTGACGCTGGCACCGAGCCCGGTGAGGTTCCACAGGTGGTAGTAGTCGGTGGTGTAGCCGCTGGCGTGGTAGACGCGGCGCCAGCCGCCGGCGGTGCCGCCGTTGGAGCTGTCCGCGCACATCGTGTAGACGCTGCCCGCTCCGGCCGCCCGGACGATGCCGTCACCGCCGCTGAGGTCGACCGAGCTGAAGGGGCTCTCCGAGCCGCCCCAGCCGTGCGGGCCGCCGCCCATGGTCCAGGTCGCGCCGACGGCGTAGGGCAGCCGCAGCCCGGTGTTGTTGGAGAGCGCCAGCAGGCCCGACCGGCCGGCCCGCCAGGCGGACTCGAAGGTGCTCCGCTCCTGCGCGCTGAAGACGGTGGCGGGTGCCTTCGCGGCGAGGTCCAGGAACTCCTGGGTGCTCTCCAGCGCCACCGACCAGCCTGTCTGCTGCCGTTGCGCCAGGAAGAGCCAGGCGGCGGGGTATTCGCCCGGCTTGGCGGGCGCCTGGAGCATGCCGACCCCGAACGCCCACGCGCCGGTGGCGTCGGTGCGCTGGACGTCGGTACGCAGGGTCCGCCCGGCGGCGGCGATCTCGGTGGTGGACCTGCCGACGCGTGCCACGACGGCGTCGGCGACGATCTGCTCCAGCGAGCGTGCGGTGGGTGCGGGCTCGGCGACCGCCGACGCGGGCAGCATCGAGATCGTCACCGCCAGCAGGGCGATGCCCAGCATGGCCTGTCTGGTTCGAAGCATGTTTCCTCCGGTGGGGTGTGTGCGGGGGAATCCGCCTTCCAGCAGGCTTCCCGATCCCCGACCGCCCGGCCGGGGCCGCCGAACAAACGCCGAACACTTGCCGACCGACATATCATTGATAGTGTTGAATGTATGAGCGAGGGGCGAGAGGCCGCGGTGGCACTCGGTGCCGAGCTGCGGCGGCTGCGCCGCGAGCGCGGGCTCTCCCAGCGTGCCTTCACCCGGCTGCTCGGGCTCAGCGCGCACAGCAACATCGCCGATTACGAGGCGGGGCGGCGCATCCCGCCCCGCGACATCCTGCGCGAGTGCGAGACGCTGCTCGCCGACAGCGACGGGCGCCTCGGCGATCTGCACAGTCGTGCGCTCGTCGAACGCGCGGCACCGGCTCCGCCGACCTCGACGGAGCCGCCGGAGACCGGGATTCGCGGCCACGGCCGGACCCGCGGGGTGCTGCTCGTCGTCGCGACCGGGCTGCTCATCGCGCTCACCGGCGGATCCGTCGAGCGCGGCATCGCCGATCCGGGCCGCGCCGGAGCACCGGCACCGTCCACCTGGGACGGCAACGACCCGAAGGCGGCCGGCTGTGTCGGCGACGCGGTCACGATCGCCAGCGCGCCGGTGGTCACGGCCGCGGCGGCCGTCCTGGGCGCGGCCCACGTCCCGGCCGGTACGCAGGTAGGCCTGGTCAGCCTGCGCTACTCCCCGAGCTGCCGGGCCGCGTGGCCGAGGTTCGAACCGCTGCTCGCCCCCATCACGGATCAGCCGATCGCGGTGACGGTGACCTCACACCGCCCGGCCGACGGCATGCGCTCGGTCTTCGAGTTCCCGAGACTGGAGCAGACCTACGGCGACCTGCTGCTCACCGGCCCCGGCTGCGTCGAGGCGATCGCCACGGTCGCCTTCGGCAGGGTCATCCGAGCCACCGGAACGACGGCCTGCCGTTCGTCGGGCGGACACTCCTAGGACCGACTCTTCAAGAGTTGGTCCTTTGCCCGGCCTCGACCGGGCGATGCTCGCGGCGAACCTCAAGAGCAGCGAGGCGGAGCAGCCCGCGCACGCCGATCACCCGGGCCACGTTGACCGGGGTGAAGTAGCCGGTCACGCTGCCCGCGAACGCCCCCAGGAACCGGTCGATCTCGCCCTGCCGCCCGCCGAGCGACCGCAGCAGCGCCCGTTCGATCCCGCGCGGTGCGAACCCGGCCAGCCCCATCGTGAAGTCGAACATCGGCCGGATCGCCCGGTCCCGCCGCCGCTGGTGCCCGGCGAGCGCCCGATCGAGCGACCCGCCGTCCAGCCCGGCCGCGACGGCGTCGCTGAGCAGTTCGGCGTCGCGGAACGCGTTGGTGATCCCCTGCGCGGAGATCGAGTCCATCACGACACCGGCGTCCCCGACGAGCGCCCACCCCGGCCCGTGCGAGCGCCGGAAGGTGTTCGGCTGGTCGGGCGTGGTGCGCAGCCGCTCGGCACGCACGGCTCCGCGAACTCGTTCGCCGAGGTCACCGCAGCCGTCCAGGGTCGCGAGGTAGTGCCGGTCGAGGTCGCCCCGCGCCGCCTCGAACTCCGCGATCGGCGCCGAGACGTAGACCATCGTCAGCTCGTCGCTGGTCGGGAAGGCGGCGACCGCCCGCCCGGGCCGCTGGTAGACCTCCCCGGTCTCCATCGGCAGCCCGGACCAGTAGCCGTAGCTGGCGAACGCCCGCACCGGCCGTTCCCGGTAGCGCCGCGCGCCGACCGCCTCGGCGACGAACGACCGCTTCCCGTCGGCCCCGATCACCAGCGTCGCGGTCTCGGTCATCGCCGCGCCGCCCCGGTCCCACCCGCGCACGCCGGTCACCCGCCCGCCCGACCAGACCAGGTCGGCGACGCGGAAGCGGTCCCGGACCTCCGCTCCCGCGCTGCGGGCCGCGTCGATCAGCAGGGCATCCAGGTGGGTACGCCGAGGGCTGTACAACGCGTCCACGCCCTGGTAGGCCGGGAACGATCCCGCCAGCACGACGTCACCGGAGTCGAAGCGCACGTGCCGGGTGGGCGGCGCGCCGGTCTGGCGTACCCGATCAAGCAGCCCCCACCGATGCAGGAGCGCGACCCCAGGGACCTGGATCTGGTGCGACGAGACCGTGTCGCTGGGGAAGGCGACCCGGTCGACCGCGAGCACCCGCAGCCCCCGCCGGGCCAGCAGCATCGCGGTGGCCGCCCCGGCGACCCTGGTACCCACGACGATCACGTCCCACGCCATCGATCCCTCCTCCCGGTCGAGCCCCCTGATTGCGGGACGCGCTCAATGGGTAATTCGGTTGGCATGACACTGAACGAGAACGCGGAGATCGATACCAGTCAGGTCACGGACCAGCGTGGCTCCGGTGGCGGCCTCGGCGGCCTCGGTGGCGGCAAATTCCCGATCCCGGTGGGCGGAGGCCTGATCGGGACGTTGATCGTCATCGGGCTCACCCTGGCGGGCACGTTCCTCGGCCCGAAGCTGATGGACGGCGACAGCGGTGCGGGTGATGTCGACCAGACCTGTGCGACATCCAATCCCAACCGATTGGACAACGCGGAGTGCCGTAACGCGCTCTACATCAACTCGATCCAGGCGTACTGGCGCAAGGCGGCGCCGGAGACCTTCGGCAAGCAGTACAAGACCGTCGACACGGTCTTCTTCAGCAACGCCGTGAACACCGGCTGCGGCCAGGCCGACAGCGGTGTCGGTCCGTTCTACTGCCCGCCGGACGAGCAGGTCTACATCGACCTGACCTTCTACGACGAGCTGGCGACGAGGTTCGGCGCGAAGGGCCAGTTCGCCCAGCCCTACGTCCTGGCCCACGAGTACGGCCACCACATGCAGAACCTGCTCGGCACCGCCGCCGACGTGCAGCGGCAGTCCGAGCGCGATCCGAGCTCGGCGAACGCCCTCTCGGTCCGCATGGAGCTGCAGGCGGACTGCTTCGCCGGGGTGTGGGCCAAGCACGCCACCGAGACGAAGGACGCCAAGGGCAACGCGATCTTCAAGTCGCTGACCCAGGCCGACATGGACCAGGCGATCGAGGCGGCCGGTGCGATCGGCGACGACAAGATCCAGGAGCAGAGCGGCGGCCGGGTCGACGAGTCGAAGTTCACCCACGGTACGGCCGAGCAGCGCAAGAGCTGGCTGACCAAGGGTTACACCACCGGTGACGGTAAGGCCTGCGACACCTTCAGCGGCGGCATCTGACCCGCGGCGGTATATGCACAGGCGAATGTCGGACGTCCCGGGCAGAATGCAGCAATGCATCCCCGGGACGTCTCCGAACTCGTCAAGCTCGCCGCGACCGGCGCTCGGCTGAAATACCTGCCGTTCTGGGGCCACCAGCCGCAGGCCGACGGCAGCGTGGGCGCCGGTTGCCTGAGCCAGTGGTGGCCGTCGCCGTTCACCGTCGACGGCCGCACCTTCGCCACCGCCGAGCACTACATGATGTGGCGCAAGGCGGAGCTCTTCGGCGATCACGAGGTCGCCGACCGGGTCTTCACCGTGGACCATCCCCAGGAGGCGAAGCAGCTCGGCCGTGAGGTGCGCGGCTTCGTCCAGGCCACCTGGGAGGCACAGCGCTCGGCGATCGTCGTCGAGGGCAGCATCAGGAAGTTCGCCGCCGACGAGGCGCTGCGGGCATACCTGCTCGGGACGGGGGAGCGGATCCTGGTCGAGGCGAGCCCGCTGGACCGGATCTGGGGCATCGGGATCGGTGCCACCCACCCGGCGGTCGGCGATCCGGCGCGGTGGCGCGGTCTCAACCTGCTCGGGTTCGCCCTGATGGACGCCCGGGCCGCCCTGCGCGAGGGACGATGACCCAGCTCGCGGCGGTCGATGTCTTCCTGATCCTGCGCGCCGCCGACGGCCGGGTGCTCTTCGGCCGCCGCGCCGCCCACCTCTACGCGGGCGGCCAGTGGAACCTGCCGGCCGGCAAGGTCGAGCGTGACGAGGATGTCGTCTCCGCCGTGTGCCGGGAGGCGCTGGAGGAGGTCGGCGTGACGCTCACCCCGGCCGACCTGCGCGCGGTCGGTGTTGTGCACACCCGGGGCAGCGACGTGCCGAGGGTCGGCTTCGCGTTCGCCGCCGACTACGACCCGGCCCGCCACGGGGTGGCCCACAATGCCGAGCCGACCAAGTGCGACGGCGTGACCTGGGCAGACCCGGTCGCGCCGCCGCAGCCGCTGGAGACTTACAACACCGCCGTGCTGGGCCTGCTCACCACGGGCACCGCCCCGGTGGCCCTGCACGCCTGGGAGACCGACTAGCGGCGCACGGCGTGCAGCACGGCGTCGCTGATCGTGACCGGCTGCCCGTCGGGGTCCACGGTCTCGCGGGAGCGGGAGTCGGCGGCGACGACCTTCCACTCGTCCTGGTCGAGCCGCACCGCTGCATCCTCGGCGGTGAACATCAGCTCCGGCAGCCGCGGCCGACCCATCGACGTCTCCAGGTCCGACGGGTGGTGGCCGACGATGAGCAGCGTCCCGCCGGGGCGTACGGCTGCGGCGAGCTGCCGGTGCAGCTTCGCGAGCTCCGCCTGGGGCAGGTGGATGAACTGGGCCGAGACCAGGTCGTACTGTTCCTCGCCCGGCTCCCAGGTGAGGAGGTCGGTGCGCTGCCAGGTGATCCGGTCCGCGGTCTCGGTGCCCGCCTCGACGGCCTGCCGAGCGGCTCGCTCCAGCGCGACCGCCGACACGTCGAACGCCGTGACCTGCCACCCGGCGGCGGCGAGCCAGATGGCGTCGGCGCCCTCGCCGCAGCCGACATCGAGCGCGGTGCCCGGCGTGAGGCCGGTGACGGTGGTGACGAGGTGCGGGTTGGGGTTGCCGCTCCAGATCCGGTCGGCGCTGCGGTAACGCTCGTCCCAGAACTCCTGTGTGTAGACGATCTGCTCGTCGTGAGCGTGCTGTCCGTGGTGTCCGTGCTGATGGGTCATGGTGACCACCTCCACGACCACCATGCACCGGCAGCGGCGTTACCCGCAAACCTTCTTGCCATTCCGGCAAGTTTTCTCCCGCCGCGTGGTCGCGGCACGATCAAGAGCTCGGCGAGTAGGCGCCCGGGCCTGGTCGGGGGCAGAGGTGGCACCGCGTCCCGCGCTGCTCGGGGTCGCGTCGGCGCGGTGATCGCGCTCGTTCCGGGAAACTGCCCCTACCGACACGCAAGATCGTGCTTCCCGGAAACAAGCCCCTCGAAGCGGGCCCGTAGGGCTTGTTTCCGGGAAAAAACGCGATCTTGCGCGATACCGAGGGGCCCGCCAGCGGTCCCCTCGCAAAGACGTCAGGGGTCGGCCCCTGGACGGGCCGACCCCTGACGTGGTCGATGGGGATGTTACCGAGCGGACCGAACCTCGTCCCGATCGAGGTCCGGGTCGCGGACATCAGCGGTCCGCTGGCTCTCCAGGCTGGACTCGGCCAGCTCGTTCTTTCGCTGCAGCTCCCGCATCTCGGCCCGCTGCGCGGCGAGCTCCCGGCGGGTGGCCGACCGGCGCCGAGCGCTGCGTCCCATCCCGCTGAAGAGCATCAGCAGCCCGATGAGTCCGACCACACCGGCGCCGGTGCCGATGAGGAAGACCTCCCCGATCGTGAGCTGGGCGGAGTATCCGAAGAGTTCCAGGGTTCCGGCGGACGCGGCGAATGCATCCTGGTTGGCCACGATCGCCGCGATGGACAGGCCGGCGGCGCCGAGCAGTAGAAGTAGACCGAGAATGATCATTTTATGCCTCCGGGGCCCGCCGGGGGCGGGCGGTTCATGGGTCCTGTGTGGCATGGATACCCATGAACCGCCGGCGGCAAACTACGAGATGATCTTGTCGGCGATCGTCGCGGCGACGGCGAGGGCCTGCGCCGAGGTGAGCGGCGGTTCGGCCGCGTAGACCGACGACGTGTCGACGCCCCAGTCGGCGCTGACGACCAGCGTCAGGCGCAGCCCGGAATCCAGGCGGACGGCGGCGCTGAACATCACCATGGGGTGGTTCTCGAAGGTCTCCCGCTGCTCGACGAGCGTGAACGGCAGCCCGCCCGGTGTGGTGCCCGCCGTGCAGGGAAGGCGGCCCTCGCAGATCATCGGCGGATCGCAGGGCACCACCTCGGCGAAGCTGGACTGCGGCGGCTGGGTCGAGCCGGGGCTGCGGCACAACGCGGAGGAGATGTTGACCTGCAGGCTGCCCTTGCCGCTGCCACGGGCCACCCCGGACGAGGCCTGGATCCAGTTTTCGCCGCCGCTCTCCTCGACGGTGAAGACCGGCTGTCGCCCATCGGGCCCCATCGGCTCGCCGAGATAGTCCGGCTCGAAGATCCAGCCGACACCGGATGCCTGCGCCCGCATGGCCCGGTCCAGCTCGGCGCCGAGCCGGTCGGCGGTCGCCTGCCGCTGGTCCCGGGTGCCGAGCTGCAGCGCGAACCCGTCGGTGGGCACGACCCGCGACGGCGTCGCGGCCGGCTGCGGATCAACCCCATCCGGGTGTACGCCCACCAGCGCGCTCCCCAGCGCCAGCGCCCCGGCGAGGGCCAGCGCACCGGCACCGCCGCCGAGGATCCGGCGGACGCGGCGTGCCCGGCGCTGCCGTCGGACGATCGCGTGGACATCGAGGGCGGGTGCCGGCACGGTACCGATGACCTCGTCGAAGAGTCGCTGCGTCATCTCATGCCCCCTGCTCGGTCGCGGCGATGCGGAGGGTCTGCAGACCGCGCGCGGATTGGCTCTTCACGGTGCCGGTCGAGATGCCGAGGATCTCGGCGGTCTCCTCGACCGAGTGATCGAGGTAGTAGCGCAGCACGACCACGGCCCGCTGCCGTGGCCCGAGCGAGGCGAGCAGCTGATCGAGGCTGTCGCGATCGCTGATGTCATCGGTGGGCGGCAGCTCCGTCTCCGGTAGTCGGGCCTGGCTGTTCTCCCGCCGCCGCCACGGTCGGCGCTGCTCGTCGAGCCAGGACCGGGTGAGGATGCGCTGGGCGTAGGCGTCGGGGTTGTCGGCCTGGGAGACCCGCTTCCAGTGCCGATAGATCTTTCCGATGGTGACCGCGACCAGGTCGTCGGCGGTATGCCAGTCGCGGCTGAGCAGATAGGCGGTCCGGCGCCACCGGTCCATCCGAACCGCGACGTAGGCATGGAACTCGTCCTCATCGGACCTCGTCACGCTCGCCTCCCCATGCAGTGTGGTTGTCCATTCCACCGCACGACGCAGGGTTCTGACGTCGAGGTTGCACGCAGTCAGTGCCGGTGCGGGCTGCTCCGGTGGACGGGTCCGTGCGGGTCGGCGCAGTGGCCGCTCAGGGCGTCGCGGGACGAGATCTGGTGCAGGTCGTCGTCGGCGTGATCGACCTGCAGGGTGGCGTGGTTGAGGTGGTGGCCGGTGCTGAGCAGGGTCTGCAGGTCGACCCGCACGGCGTGGCAGTCGGCGCCGGGTTCGACGAGCACGTGTGCGGAGAGCGCGGGCTGGTTGGAGGTGATGACCCAGATGTGCAGGTCGTGGACCTCCACGACGTGCGGCTGGGAGAGCAGCTCGTCGGCGATCGCGTCGGGGTCGATCCCGGCGGGTGCGGCCTCCAGCAGGATCCGGCCGGAGTCGCGCAGCAGTCCGATGCCGGCCGTGACCATGAGCGCGACGACGATGAGCGAGGCGATCGCGTCGGCCCGGGCGAAGCCGGTGAAGAGCATGACCGCACCGGCGACCGCGGTGGCGATGAAGGCGTAGAGGTCGTTGAGGATGTGCTGGAAGGCGCCCTCGACGTTGAGGCTGCTCCGGTTGGCCCGGCTCAGCGCCCAGGCGGCGCCGATGTTGACGACGATCCCGGCGAGCGCGGTGGCGAGCACCAGGCCGCCGGCGACCTCGGGCGGAGCGAAGAGCCGGGTGATCGCCTCGTAGGCGAGCCAGCCGCCGAGCAGCAGCAGGCTCAGCCCGTTGGCCTGGGCGGAGAGGATCTCGGCCCGCTTGAGCCCATAGGTGTAGGTGCCGCGGGCGGGCCGCGCGGCGAGCCGGATCGCGATCAGGGCCAGGATGATCGAGACGGCGTCGGTGAGCATGTGCGCGGCGTCGGAGATGAGGGCCAGCGACTGCGCGATGACGCCGACGGTGACCTCGACGGCCATGAAGCCGAGGATCAGGGCCAGCGCGATCGTCAGCCAGCGCCGGTCGGCGTCGGGGTTGACGCCGTGCGCGTGCGCCCCACCGCCGTGGTCGTGGTCGTGCTCGCTGTGCTTCTCGCTCATGCCGGGATCCCTCCGCCGGTGCGGATTCCATCGTCGCAGCCGAATGCGTCCATCAACAGTCCACCTCGTCGGCAGGGCAGACTGCCGGATCGACGGCGAGCACCACGCCGAGCAGGTCGCCGATGGCGTGGGAGAGCCGGGCGTCGGCGAGCTCGTAGCGGGAGCGGCGGCCCTCGGGGACGGCGACGACGAGGCCGCATCCGCGCAGGCAGGCGAGGTGGTTGGAGAGGTTCTGCCGGGTCACCCCGAGCAGGTCGGCGAGGTCGGCCGGGTAGGCGGGCCCCTCACGCAGCGCCAGCAGCAGCCGAGCCCGGGTCGGGTCGGAGAGGGCGTGCCCGAAGCGGGCGAGCACCTGCCCGTGCGTGGCGGCGGCGGTGCCGGTCATGGTCTCCATGGGGGCAACGGTACATCATTTGCTGAATTCATAGGGCGATGAATGATTATCGGGCTCGGGAGCCGAGCACCACGAATGCGCTCGTGCCCGCGGCTCCCAGCGCGTTGACCTGGGCGATTCTGACGGTGCGCTCGGATGGCGTACCCAGAACGAGGTTGATCTTCGTGGCGGTGACCGGCGGCGGCCCGGCGGCGGGCGGGACCCAACCCGACTGCAGCGAGTGCAGTGCGACCGCGACACTGTGCAGCGGCGCGCCGCCCGGCGTCTGGTCGAGCGCGCCCGCGATCGTGGTGACGAGCGGGCCCGGCTGGTTCTCCGCGAAGACCCTGGCCAGGCCGGAGGCCTCGTGGCGGAAGTCGAGCGAGGTGGTGGGGCTGTCCGCGACGACCAGGTCGACCTCGGCCGGATCGACCCCGGCGCGCAGGTGGGCGACGGAGATCGTGCTCGCGATCGCGGCCGGATCGAACGCCGTCGGCACGTCGGCCGAGAGGCCGACCCCGAGCACGTGGCCGAGCACGTGCCGCCCCAGTGACCGGGCGGCTGCGCGGGTCGTCAGCACCACGACCGCGCCGCCGGGACCGAGGATCGGCGGAAGGTGGCCGCCGGTCGTGGACCGGGCCGCGCCGGCCGGAGTGTCGCAGCCGATGACGACGACCGCGTCCGCCTGGCCGAGCTGGAGCAGCTCGCAGGCGAGGGCGATGCTCCCGCCGGTGGCGGCCCTCTCGGCGGTGATGGTGACCGCCGTGCGGATCTGGGGGAGTGCGTCGTGGACGGCGGTGGCGAAGCGGGCCTCGGCCGCGTGGACCTCCTCGCCCGCCTCGTCCTCGATGAGGTCCCGCAGGCCGCAGCTCGCGATCACCATGACGCGGTCGGAGGAGAGGTCGAGGCCGGCCCGGTCGGCGGCGACCCGGACGCACCTGGTGAGCCAGAGTCCCGGCAGCGCGGGCGGCGCGGAGCTGCGGGAGGGTCGGCCCTCGAAGATCGCGGCTATCGTCGCCTGGCCGTCGCCGGCCCAGGTGGACTGCTCGCACGCCGTGATCACGATGCTCATCGGCAGCACCTCTCGGCTCGGCCCCGGGTTTGCCAGATGCCCCGACCTTACCGACTTCTGTGCCTATTTGCCGTAGATGTCTCATATTGGTGACAGGAGTCCTACAGGATGCCGGCCAGGCGGGCGAGCCGGCGGATCTCGGCCGGTACGGGCTGGTGCTGCAGCAGCAGGTGGAGCGTACGCGTGACGGTCGCGTTGTCGGTGATCTCGTCGGCGCAGAGCTGCTCCACGCGGTCGAGCGCCATCGCCGCAGCCGCCGCATCGTGCCGCCGCGCATAGACGTAGGCGAGCATCACGTAGTAGGCGGCCTGAAGCGTCGGCGGGTAGCCGTCGCTGAACTCGGCCTCCGCCGCGAGCACCGGGATCTCCTGGAGCTGACCCAGGTTGATCGCCGTGCTCATCCGGGTGAGGTGCAGGTCGGACGGTCCGAACCAGACGTTGTGGTGCGCGTCGTCAAAGGCGGCCCGCGCTGCGGCGTCGGCCGCCGCCGCGAGCAGCCGCCGGGTGTTCTCGATGTCGTTGCGGCGGGCCGCGGCCTTCGCGGCGATGCTCTGCAGCGAACCCCAGAGCAGCAGCTCCGGCCGGTCGGCGGGCGGCCGGTCGCCGATCGACGCGGCGACCGTCTGGGCGAGCCGCAGCGCTCGGGCGTAATCACCGGTCTGCAGCAGGGCCATGGCGAGGTTGCGGGCCGCGGCGGCCCGGCGCAGCGGCGCGTCGCGTTCGGCGAGGGCCACGGCTCGGTCGGCGACGAGCAGCGCGAGGCCGGGCTCGCTGCCGCCGACCATCGACCGGGCCAGGTGGTATGCGTCGATGAGGGAGGCCGCGAGCGCCTCGTCACCGGTCCGGTCCTGCCACGCCGAACGCAGCTCCGCCAGCCGGATCGGCAGCTCCTGCCGAAGGGTGGTGCTGCGGCGGCTGCAGAACCGCCACTGGTGCCAGAGATCGTCGACCCCGATCGTCGCCACGGATCCCGCCTGCGGCGGCTCCACGGCCGCCGTCCGCAGCTCGTCCCACGGGTCCTCGGTGCCGAGCTGGATCGGGGTCCGCTGCCGTGGCGGAAAACCGTCGAGCAGCTCGGCCGGGTCGCGCAGCCGCAGCACCTCCGCCAGCCGGACGACAGCCTGCACGCTGTCGAGCGGCCGCGCGCCGGTCTCGATCAGGCGCAGCCACTCCTCGCTGCGGCCGATGAGCTCGGCGAGGGTGCGGCGGGACATTCCACGTTGGATTCTTCGAAGGGCAAGGCGGCGGCCGGGAGTCAGGTGTGGTGTGTCAGCTGACACGCATACCTCCGGCCCGGAACATGGTCACTGTCCGTAAGCGCATCTCGATCTATCGTAGGCATCACAACGGTACCCCTGCGTCACTCTTCCGGGGGTTGTGCTCGGGGACCTTGAATGTTGGGGTACGGAAACCACGTTCATGGGCCACCACGCGAGTAGGCGCGCAGTGATCAGCATTACCTACGGTGAACTCACCTCGCGTAATGCGAGTCGGGAGGTGGCCGGTGCACAACGTTGTGATCACTGGAATCGGTGTCCTGCTGGCGGGCTGCGACACCGCTGCTGTCCTCTGGGGACAGTTGTGTTCGGGGTCGTCGCAGCTCACTCTGCAGCCGAACCCGGCGCAGCCCGGCGAGCCGCTCCCGATGGGCCGGATCGGCGAATTCGACGCCCGCAAATATCTCGGGGGGTTCCCGGAGAGGGGCACGAAACGTGCCGCTCCTGTCGACGAAGCCCGTCTACGGCCACACCCTCGGTGCAGCGAGCGCGCTCGACGTCGCGGCGACCGCGCTCGCGGTGCAGCGCGGCGAGGTCTTCGACACGCTCAACGTGGACCGTGCGCTCGCCCCGCCCGACCTGGCCTTCGGACCGGTGCCGGGCGGCACGGCCTAGGCCGGTGCCTCGATCTCCTTCAGGCTGGGCGGGCACAACACCGCACTCCTGCTGCGCCGGGCGGAGGCGGCATGAGCACCACCCGCCGGCATTTCCAGCGCGGCGCGGCGCAGGCTTTCGCGCGTTTCGGCGCGGGTCCGCCTGCGCGCTTCGTCGCGGCCGGCCTGCGCGCGTGTCACGCTTTGCAGCAAAGCGTGGCCTCACACGCGAAAATGGCCACGCGTTGCTGCAAAACGTGACAGGCCACGGCTGGGCGCACCGTCCTGGATGGACAGGAGACGGTGCGCCCGTGCCGGTCGATCAGTGCCAGCGGTGGCAGCCGCCGAGCAGCCCGTCGAGCAGGCCGCAGTCGTCCCGGCCGCCGAGCAGGCTGTCGAGCAGGTCGCCGAGGATGCCGTCGTTGTCGTGCCAGCCGTTGCCGCCCCCGAACAGGCCGCCGTTGCCGCCCCCGAGCAGGCCGCCGTTGCCGCCGAGAAGCGACTCGGTCTGAGCGGTGCCGTGGCGGTCGGGTGACGGTGCCGCCTGTGCGGCCGGGGCCAGCATGGCCATGGCGGCGAGCGAGACGGCCGTGACGGCCACACCCTGCCCGATCCTGCGGAGCAACCTTGCCTTCATGTTCTGACTCCTCGCTGTCCCGTGTGGACCATCAGCTGGTCCATGCTGGTGCTTCGCTACGGAGGTCAGCCTAGGCAGGCCGAGTCACCTAAAGGGATGAATTGCCCAAAATGGCCGTTACGCGGTGACGGTCTCGTCCCAGTCGATGCGGTAACCGTGCATCCAGCCGAACATCCGCTCCGGCGTGAAGATTGTCTTCATCATGAGCGGCATCACCACGCCCATGACCGCCCGCGCCACCGGCCCGGACGCCTTGCGGTCGTTCTGCCGGGCGGCGAAGGCGGCGACCTTCTGCACCCGGGGTCGGCGCAGCCGCTCGTACGCCGCGAAGGCGCTCGGCAGGTCAGGCAGGTCCCGCAGGCACCGGGCGAGCTGGACGGCGCTCTCCACGGCGAGCGAGGCACCCTGCCCCGAGCTCGACGACGGCGCGTGCGCGGAGTCCCCGACGAGCACCAGCCGGTCGCGGTACCAGCGCGGCACGCTCGGCATGATCTCGGTCGGGCCGAAGACGTAGAGCTCCTCGGCGGTGGTCGGCGCGATCAGGTCGCGGGCCGGGATGTCGTCGGCGTGCATCTCACGCAGCAGCTTCAGCCACTCGGCAGCGGGAATCTGGCGGGCCTGCGCCATCGTCAGCGGCTCGGCATAGGGCACGTTGCTGAACCACCCGATCCGCCCGTCGGGGAAGGTCCAGTACCCGAGGAACGCGCGTTTGCCCTGGGCGAAGTGCATCGGGCCCGGTTCGCCGCCCGCCGGTCCGTGCCCGGCGAAGGACTGCAGGCCGACATATCTCGGGCTCGGGGCGGCGGGGTCGATCACCGAGCGGACCGTGGAGCGGATCCCGTCGGCACCGATCAGGATGTCGGCGCTCGCGGTGGTGCCGTCGGCGAACCGGGCGGTCACCCCCGTCGGCGACTCGTCGATCCCGACCAGCCGCTTGCCGTACTCGATCGGGATGCCCTCGGCCGCCGCGCGGTCGTGCAGCACCCGGAAGAGGTCGGACCGCCACACCGTCCGGCTCGGCGGCTGGCCCGGCAGCCCGTCGAAGCTCATGATCGTCTTGCCGTTGGTCGCGTCCACGATCGCCATTCCGGCCATCGGCTGGCCGATCTCCGCCACCGCCTCCGCCAGCCCGAGCAGCCGGAGGGCATCGAGCCCGTTCGGCGCGATCATGAGAATGCCGCCGATCCCCTCGGACGAGCTGCCGTATGCCTCGTAGACCGTCGCCTCGATGCCGGCCCTGCGGAGCGCGAGCGCCGTCACCGGTCCGGCGATGCCACCACCGATGATCAGCGCTGTCCTGGCTGCAGTCATGTCATGCTCCCGAATATCTCGTGCCACGCGCGGACATAGTCCGGCTCCTGGAGTGACGAGATGAGGCCGGTGACGAAGCGGTGCTCGGCTTCGAGCAGCGCCAGGGCGTACTCCTCCTCGACGAGGAAGACCCAGGCGAGGCCGTCGCCGGTCGCGGCCGTGATCCCCGCGCGGATCGCGTCGATCTCGGCGCCGAGCGCCGCGAGGCGCGCGGTGAGCAATTCGCCCGCCTCCGCCGGCGGCAGCACGCTCAGCAGCGACAGAGCGACCCCAAACGGGGGGTACGCCTGCTGAGGCGTCGCCACCAGCTCCCGCATCCAGTCGAAGAACTCGCGACGCCCGTCATCCGTGATCGCATAGACGGTGCGCTCCGGCCGCTGGGTGTCCCGCACGGTCTCCTGCTGGCTGATGAAACCGGCTTTGACCAGCTGCTCCACCACCATGTAGAGCGAGCTGCGGTTGTATTTGATGTTGCGATCCTTGCCGTGCTCCTTGAGCCGCCGCCCCATCTCATAGGGGTGCAACGGCTCGACGAGCATCTCCGCCAGGACCGCCAGCGCGAGCGGATTGGCCACGGTGCGCCTCTTCGCCACGACATCCTCATCTCTTAGTCAGGATTAACTATCCGGGCCTGATTAGTCAGTGTCAACTATTTGGGTGGGACGCGTACCACAGCATCGTGGGGTAATCTGTGCGGCGGCCTACGGAAGGACCCCCACCCGTGACGCTGTCGCCACTCTCGCGGCGCTGGTTGACCTTAGCCACCGCTATTCTCGCTGCCCTCTACCTGGCGGTCGCGCTCCCCGATCCGGCGAGCGCCGAACCCGACGACGAGGGTCACTCGCCGGTGCTCACGAAGAACCTCGAGTCCGCCGCTCGCGGATACCTCGAGGCCGAAGCGGCGCTGGAGAGCTCGCAGAAGAAGCAGAAGGAGATCACGGCCAGGCTCGCCGAGGTGGAGAAGGAACTCGGGCCGTTGCGCGCCGAGATCGCCGAAGTCGCCACCATCGCCTACCAGAACGGTCGACTCGGCACCCTCGGGGCGATGCTCGCCGCAGGCTCGCCCGACGACTTCCTCAACCGCGCCATGCTGATCGAGACGATGGCCCAGCGGGAGAACGGCACCCTCGCCAGCCTCATGCGGGTCCAGGCCGACATCGCCGGCTCCAAGTCGGCGATCGACGCCGAGGTGAAGACCCAGGCCGCGCAGGTCGCCGAGATGTCCAAGCGGAAGAAGGCGGCCGAGCTGGCGCTGGGCAAGACCGGCGGGACCAGGGTCTACGGCCTGATCGACCCCAAGTCGCCCGCCGCGAAGCCGGCCCCGCGCAACTCCGACGGCAGCTGGCCCAAGGAGAGCTGCACGGTCAACGACCCGACGACGTCGCACTGCATCACGCCGCGGACCGCGTGGGCATACAACCAGACCAAGGCCGCGGTCGACTCGTCGGGCAAGAAGATGTTCACGCACTACGTCTCCTGCTACCGACCGAGCGGATCCGGGGAGCACCCGAAGGGCCGCGCCTGCGACTGGGCGGCGGCGACGAACGGCTTCGAGAACAAGGACGCCACCGGGGCCGATCGGCTCTACGGGGACAAGCTGGCGTCGTTCTACATCAAGAACGCCAGTCGGCTGGGCGTGATGTATGTGATCTGGTACAGGCGGATCTGGATGCCCGGGCTCGGGTGGCGCGCCTACAGCGGCAAGGGCGGGCCCGCGGGGACGCACACGAATCACGTGCACCTGTCGATGCTCTAGCTGATTTCGCCGTTCGGCTGCGGTGATGGGCAGCGTTCCCCCAGGATGGTGTTAGCAAGCCAAGGGGGACGTAGCTCAATTGGTAGAGCAGCCGCGCAGCACTCGTGCTGAGCGGAAGATGGGGGTTCAAGTCCTCGCGTCTCCACCAGGTGATCTCCATGCGCATCAGCCCGAACCGGAAACGGCTCGGGCTGATCGCATCGGCGCGAATTGCGTGGCGCCAGGCCGGGGATCTCCGGTACACATGGGCCGTGGTGCATGACGAACTCGCAGAACTGCTCGGTGCGTTTCTCGCCGCCGTCTCCTTCCGCCGTGGCGAGCGACCCGGCTATGGCCGGATCCACGACCTCTTCCTCCCCGAAGGACTGCTGATCCGCAACAGCGGCCCCGCACCAGAGGTCACCACGGTCGCGCAGTTCATCGAACCCCGACAGGCGACGGTCGACTCGGGCGCGCTGACCGAGTTCGAGGAGGTCGAGACGGCCGCCAGGACCGAGGTCTTCGGGCAGGTCGCGCACCGGTTCAGCGCCTACGCCAAGCGCGGGGTCCTCGACGGTGTGCCGTTCGCGGGCGCCGGGATGATCTCCACTCAGTGCGTACTGACCCCGCTCGGCTGGCGCATCAGTTCGATGGCCTGGGACGACGAGCGCCCGGGCCTGACCGTCGCGGAAATCGAGATGCCTGACAGTGCGCGCGCTGCCTAGGGTGGCGGTATGTCTCGCCTGCAGGTGCGGTCGCTCACCGCCGCCGACATCCCCGACGCCGCGATCCTGCTGGCCCGCCGCCACCGCGCGCACCGCCGTGACCAGCCCTTACTATCCCCGGTGTACGCCGAACCCGACGCCACCGCCACCGTGCTCGCCGAGGCGCTGGCCCAGCCGGACGCCTCCGGCGCGCTCGCCGTCCGGGGGACCGACGTCGTCGGGTTCCTCCTCGGTGCCCCCAAAGCCGCCCCGTCCTGGGGCCCCAACGTGTGGGTCGAGGCGGCCGGTCAGGCGGTCACCTACGCCGAGGACATCCGCGACCTCTACGCGTTCGCCGCCGAGCGCTGGGTGGCCGAGGGGCGCACCGCGCATTACGTGCTGGCCCCGGCGAGCGACACCGAGCTGGTCCGGTCCTGGTTCCGGCTCGGCTTCGGCCACCAGCACTGCCACGGCCTGCGCGCCCTGCCGACTCCCGACGAGGTCAGGGCACCCCGCGTCGTGATCCGCAGGGCGGAGCGCGCGGACATCCCGCTCCTCGCCGAGCTCGACCTCGTCCTGGCGCAGCACCAGTCGCTCGTGCCGACCTTCTCGGCGGCCCGGGTGCCGGAGCTGGCCGAGACGCTGAAGAGCTGGGAGGACGATTTCGACGACACCGACTTCGCGACCTTCGTCGCCGAGCACGAGGGCCGGGTGGTCGGGTCGGCGATCGGCTGCTCGCTGGCGAAGTCGGGCGCGCACACCACGCTCGCCCGGCCCGACAACGCCGGCTTCCTCGGGTTTGCGGCGGTCTTTCCGCAGGCACGCGGCTTGGGCGTGGGACGGGCGCTGGGGGAGGCGGTGGGCCTGTGGTCGGCGGAGTCCGGGTTCAGCAGCTATGTCACCGACTGGCGGGTGACCAACCTGCTCTCGTCGAGGGCGTGGCCCGCGCTGGGGTTCGCCGAGTCGTTCACCCGCCTGCACCGCCTCGTCGGCTACTGACCACGCCGGGACCTTGAGCGGGTTGACGACGGAAGCCGCTCAAGATCTCAGGTGCGGCTCACCGTGAGGGAGGAGACACCGGCCACCGCGTCCACGTCGTAGCGCGGGTCGGACTCGGGCCATCCGGCCGGTGCGATGACCGTTCCGCCGGCGACGCCCGATCGCCGGACCCCGTCGACCGTCACGCTCCCGGCACCGCCGCCGGCGGTCACCCGCACCGGAATGCCCTGCGGTGCCTTGACCAGGAACTCCGACGCGCCACCGGCCATCCGCACCGTCACGGCGCCGTCGGGCTTGGGCAGGATCGTCTCGATCCGGCTGGAGCCGGCCGAGAAGTCCACTGCGGACAGATGCCCGGCGCCCATGTCGACGAGCGTCTCGGTGGCGCCACCGGCGAAGCGCAGATCCCAGCGGACATCGCGGTTGAGCAGGATCTCCACGGCGGCCGGTCCACTGTTGCCGGTGCTGGTGAGGTGCACCTCGTAACGGTCGCCGGACTCGACGACATCCGGGGTGAGCTGGGAGTTGTCCGGCGTACTGATCCGGTAGAGATCGTCGCCCAGATCCTCCGCGCGGGCCGTGACGGTCGTCGCGCCGCTCACGAGCGTCAGCTTCGCCGCGTCGCGGTCGCCGCGCTGCGCGGCGGCGACGTGGACCCGGTCGGGGTCACGCGGGTCGGTGGTGTCGCGGTGGTCGCTGCATCCCGCTGCGAGCAGGACAAATGCCAAACCTATCGCGGGTACGCATGCCTTCATGCCCCCATGTCTACCCGAGTGGATGCGCTCCCACACATGAGGGCTGCGCCGGCCGACGGGGGGCGACCGGCGCAGCCCGGGAGGAATTACTCCTCCTCGGTGATGGTCAGTGTGGTGCGGGGCATCGGCTTGAGGTCGGCGTCGAGGGTGGTGAAGATCTGGTTGAAGTCGCCGTTCTCGTCCAGCTCCTCGTTCTCGGTGTCGCTACCGGCGTACCAGTAGGCGAGCAGCAGGACCGGGAGCAGGAACGGCCAGGCGCCGAAGCTGCCGCCCGAGCCGCGGCCGGAGCCGCCGCTGCCGCCGCCGGTCTTCTTGCCCTTGACCGCGACCTTGCCGCTGATGTCGGTGGCCTCGTCGGTGAGCAGCTTCGGACCGGTGGTGCCGCTGCTGGCGGGCTCCTCCGGCGGCGACTGCCAGACGTTGGTGCCGAGCAGGTGCTTGATGGCCTGCAGCGGACGGCCGAGCGAGTCCAGGGTGCTGGTGAGCTGCCGGTGCTGCGCGATGGTGGGGAAGCTCTCGCGGATGTAGTCCTCGAGCACGCGGCGCTGGTCCGGACCGCCCCGGACGATGTCGATCGGCACCTGCTTGCCCTTGCGGCGCTCGGAGTTGAGCTTGAGGTAGGCGTAGTAGGTGCGGCCCATGACGGAGAAGACGAAGGGCGCCAGCGGGTTGTTGATGCCGTCGACCATGCCGATGACGTGCTTGCCGATGCCCTCGGCGAAGAAGAAGAGCTCGCCGGTGGCGAGGTCGACGTAGAGCGTGTGCAGGGCGTAGCCGTCGAGGTTGTGCTCGGGGCCGACGGTGCTGGCGAGGTACTGCTGGAAGAAGACGCCGTCCTGGATGCCGGAGCGGAAGAGGGACCGGGAGATGATCGAGGTGCCGAGGGCGAGCCGGCCCGGGTTCTTCTCCTTCAGCACGAGCTTCGACCGATAGGTGTCCACATCGTCGAAGGGCACACCCATGAGCGAGGGGTGCAGCATGACATCCTGCAGGTCGAGGCCCGTGTAGTGGAGCAGCGGCGCGTCGGCGTACTCGTCGCTGATCTTGCCGCTGGCCCGGCCGGCGAAGCAGCTGCCCAGCTCGATGGCGTGGGTGAAGTCGTCGGGGTCGGTGAAGTGGGAGAGCATCTCCTCGTCGAGCAGGCCGAGGAAGACCGCCGTCTCGTACTGGTGCTTCTTCTTGGTCCATGAGGCCCTGGTCCGGACCGACGTCTTGGCCGCCTTGAGCTCCTTGACGCGCTGGCGCAGATCCTTGACGAGGTCGACCGACTCGATCTCGACCACCTCGCTGCCGGCCGTCTCCAGCGCCCAGATCGGCGATGTGCACCGCGTCTCGAGGAACTCCTTGTCGGTCAGCAGCGTGAAGTCGTGGTTCGCGAGGCGGTAGAGCGAGTGGAGGTTGATGCCGACGTTCGTCGTCGGGACCTGGTACCTCGTCGCGTTGAACAGCTTTTGGCCGCCGTCGCGAACCGTGCTGAGCCAGAACCTCATGGTGCGTCCCCTCCCTGGGCGTCGTGGTCGGCGAATGCCGTGACAGGGATAGGAAGCGCGAGCACCCCCGGCTGATACGTCGGGGACCGGATACAGATCGTCGTGGATCCGACGGGTCCGAGCGGGCATATGATGCGCAATCAATGCCGATGTGTCGATGGACTTTATCGACCTAGCTGGGAGAACCCCCATGAAGCGCGTAATCCGCTGCCTCACCGTGGTAGCCATGGCGCTGGGCGGGTCGGCCATCGCCGCCCCCGCCGACGCCGGTGCCGTGACCGATGCCGCCCGCCCGCCGCACCTGCTCGCCACCGAGACGGTGCCCGTCTACTCCTACGCCACCGCGATCCGCGAGGTCGTCTGGGTGCAGAGCCCGGTCGACAGCGACAACGTCGGGGGCTTCGACCGCATCGCCGTCGACATCGTCCGGCCGAACGATCCCACCCAGCCGACGCTGCGCGTACCCGCGATCATCGACGCGTCGCCGTACTACAGGTGTTGCGGGCGGGGCAACGAGAACGAGAAGAAGACCTACGCCAACCCCAACGACCCCGCCAGCCCGGTCGCGAAGGTCCCGCTCTACTACGACAACTACTTCGTGCCCCGGGGGTACGCCTTCCTCGCGGTCGATCTCGCCGGAACGGCCCGCTCCACCGGCTGTGCCGACGCGGGCGGCGTAGCCGAGGTCCTCGGCGCCAAGGCGGTCGTGCAGTGGCTCAACGGCACCGCCAGCGCCTTCCGTGCCGACGGCACCCAGGTCTTCGCGACCTGGTTCGCCGGCCGGGCCGGGATGATCGGCAAGTCGTGGGACGGTGCGATCGCCACCGGTGTCGCGGCGACCGGTGTCACCGGGCTCGCCACGATCGTGCCCATCTCGGCCGTCACCAGCTGGTACGACTACGAGCGGCTCAACGGCGCGGAGGTCTCCGGGGTGAGCTCGATGTCGTCCCTGCACAGCCTCGTCACGGCCCGCCCCGCCGGTACCTGCACCGCCACGATCAACAAGCTCGCCGCCGGCGGGGCGAGCAGTGCCATCTCCTACACACCGTTCTGGGCCGAACGGGACTATGTGGCGAGTGCCGCGAGTGTGCAGGCGAGCGTCCTCGCCGTACACGGGATGAATGATCTGAACGTCAAGCCGTCGAACTTCGGCCTGTGGTGGCAGCAGCTCGTTGCGCACGACGTGCCCCGCAAGCTGTGGTTGTCGCAGGAGGGGCACGTCGACCCCTTCGACTTCCGCCGCAGCGTCTGGGTCGACACCCTGCACCGCTGGTTCGACCAGTGGCTCTACGGCCTCGACACCGGGATCATGAACGAGCCGCAGGCCACTGTGGAGCGTGGTGCCGACGTCTGGGCCGAGAGCTCGGTCTGGCCGCCCGCCGGGACCACCGAGTCGGTCTTCAACCTGCGCCCCGGCAACGGGACGACGGGGGAGCTGACGCTCTCCGCGCCGGTCGCGGGCACGGTCAACATCACGGACGTGAAGCTCAGCGAGGCGAGCGCGGTCGCCAACCCGGCCAACGCCGTCAACGGCCGCAAGGTCTTCCAGACCGGCCCGCTCACCGCGCCGCTGCACATCGCGGGCGGCTCGACGATCACGCTGATGGTGAAGGTCACCAAGCCGACGACCGCGCTGACGGCACGGCTCGTCGATTATGGCACGCTGACCAGGGTCAACTGGGAGAGCTCGGGCAGCGGCATCGCCACGCTCGCCAATCAGACCTGCTGGGGTGACTCGACCGCCGCCGACGACGCCTGCTACAAGGAGACGCAGAAGGTCACGGTGAGCACGGGTACGTCGGGGCTGACCCGGGGCTGGCTGGACGCGGCGCACCGTGACTCGCTCAGCGCGCCGACGCCGGTGCCCGCGAACGTGTGGCAGACGATCACGTGGCGGCTGCACGACACCGACCAGGTCATCCCGGCCGGTCACCGGCTCGCGCTGGTGATCGGCGGCGCCGACGGCTCCTGGACCACGACATCGGCGACGGGTGCGGTGATCACCGTAGACCTGGCCCGCAGCCTGCTCCGCCTGCCCGTCGCACCATAGCGAAACGAAACGAAGATCGGCGCAACTCTTGAAGAGTTGCGCCGATCTTGGGGCTTTCTAGCTGGTACGCCGGAGGTCGGCGCAGCCGGTCTCGTCGGGGAGCAGCGGCCGGAAGGTGAGCGTCCAGCTCTTGCCGCCGGAGGTCCACGGGGTCACCGTGTTGGCGCCCTTCGCGGCGTCCAGGGCGCGGCCGAGCTCCTTGCCGGTGGCGGTGACGCAGCCCAGGTTCAGGCCCATCGACTCGCCGGGCAGGGCGGCACCCGGCCACGCGATCGGCTTCTGCTCGCCGGGCACGCCGTTGTCGGCGACCCACTCACGGGTGATCACGGCGAGGGTGACGGGCTGGTAGGGGTCGCTCTTCGACACCTTGTCGGCGCCGAGCGTCTTCGGCAGGTCGGTCAGGGCCGCGAGCAGGTCCTGGAGCTTCTTGCGTGCCGCCACCTGCGCCTCGGTCAGACCGGCGCCGGTGGTCGCCTCGCCCAGCGCGTTGGCCTCGGCGGTCTTGACCCCGGCCGAGGTGTGCACCGTGAACCGGGTCGACGGCGCGTCGGCGATCGGCGGCTGGCCGTAGTCGAGGGTCGTGCCGACGCCCGCGGCGAGCGCCCGGTTGATGAGGGTCTCCACGTCGACGGTCGAGATCCGCTGCACCTGGATGTTGGGCAGGGCGGGGCCGGGGTAGATCGCGATCTGCGGTCCCTCGGTGATGACGCGGCCGTCACCGTAGATCGTCAGCATCGGCAGGCGGCTGACGAGGGCGTCGGCTCCGACGAACCCGCCGGTGTAGGAGACCCGGAGCGCGACCGCGTCGGCCAGCAGGGATGGCCCGCCGTCACCGGCGTCGTCGGCCGCCTTGCCTTGCGCGCATCCGGCGGAGAGCAGGATCAGGGAACAGGCGACGGCGATCAGCCCGCCTCGTAGTCTGGTCATGCCCGCTGAGACGTTCTGCTCGGTCATCCGGTTCCCGCTCTCTCGCATCTAACGCATAAACGACAATCGATTTTAAGCGTCGCCGTCCGGGTATTGGAAGACGTCGTCGAGGGGTACGCGAAACACGCGGGCGATCTGAAACGCCATCTCCAGCGACGGGGAATATCGCCCTTGCTCGATGGCGATGACGGTCTGGCGGGTCACGCCGATGCGGTCCGCGAGCTCCGCCTGGGTCATCTCCCCGTGTGCGAAGCGCAGGGCGCGGATGGAGTTGGTGACTCGGGTCGGCTTCACCACGGCTGAAAACCCCTGCGGTAGGCGAAGATCTTGGCGCTGGAGCCCAGGACGGACGAGAGCACGAAGCCGAGGTAGATCGTGTTGGCGATCCAGAAGTAGTCGGACTCCAGCAGCGCCAGGACGAGCGCGCCGACCCCGCCCGCGACGAGAAACCACTGGCCGATGTATTCGCCGAAGCGGTGGATCTCGCGGTCGCGCTGATCCTTCCTGTCCGCGTCCTGCGGGGCGAGGATCGCGGCGATGATGTGCAGCACGATCGTTGCCAGGATCGAGGCGCCGACGGTCCAGAGCAGCGTCGCGGCGTAAGGCACCTCGGTCGGCGGAGTGTCCGCCCCCGCTCGCCCGAGAATGATGGCAACGTAGACCGCGTAGGTGGCGATCGAGACCACCACCATGATCCACGCGCGTTTCTCTTCGAATGGCATGGACCGAATGTAAAGTAAAACTTACATGGAGTCAAATTTTCTTGACTTGGCCGCTGCTCTATTCGTCCTTGGTGGTCTCGCTGACCATCGCGATCACCCGGTGGACGGCGTGGAAGACCGGTGACAGCTGATGCCGTCCGTAGCCCAGATCATCCTCGGCGGCTTCGATCGAGCGGTGTCCCGCGTACCCCAGGGCTCGGATGATCGTGTGGCCCGGACCCGGCAGCGCCGCCTCGGCCTCGACCGGCATGTCGGCCGCGAAGGTCTGCAGCAGGCCGACGGCCGTGATGCTGGCCCGGGCGATGTGCTGGTGCTCGCCGCCGCCGATGATGCCGCCGCCGTTGCTGAAATAGAGGCTGGTCGTGCCGTCGGCGAGCGCCACCAGGCTGACCGCGCCCTGCGGGTAGGCCGTCTCCATCATCAAACCCCACGCCTCGGGGAAACGCTCGCTGCGGGCCAGCCCCACGGTCTCCGGGTCCGTGCTCAGCAGGTGGCCCCGGAGCTGCAGGAACATGGCGGGATCGGGCGTGGACATGGGTGGCTCCTTCGTTGCGGGCTGTACGGTGCCCCACGCTATGCCAGATCCCGGGAGTCGGCAGCGCTCAGCGAGACGGGCGGCGCACCAGCGGGTGGGCCGAGCGCAGCAGGTCGGTGACGGCCGACGCCGAGCAGGCCGCGCTGAAGTGCCAGCCCTGTGCCAGATCGCAGTGCAGCCCCGCGAGCAGCTCGGCCTGATCGGAGGTCTCGACCTCCTCGGCGGTGACGGTCAGCTTCAGCGTATGGGCGAGCTGCACCAGCATCGTGAGGATGTCGATGTCGATCGCGTCCGGACCGGCCGGCCGGTGCAGGGCGGCGACGAACGGCCCGGCCAGCTTCAACGCGTGGATCGGCAGGTTGCTCAGGTAGGCGAGGTTGGAGTAGCCCGTGCCGAAGTCGTCGAGGGCGATCCGGACCCCCAGCTCGGCGATGCGGTGCAGCGTCGAGAGCGGCTCGCCCTTGGCGCTCATCAGGGCGCTCTCGGTCAACTCGAGCTGCAGCGAGCCGGGCGGGAGCTGCGTCTCGGCGAGGATCGCCACGACATCGTCCACGATGGACGGCTCCGCCACCTGGCGCGGGGAGAGGTTGACGCTGATCAGCGGGTGCCAGTCGGGATGGGTCCGCCGCCACTGCTGCGCCTGGCGGCACGCCTCCTGGAGCACCCAGCGGCCCAGCCGGACGATGAGTCCACTGTGCTCGGCGAGCTCGATGAACTTGTCCGGGCCGAGCAGGCCGAGCTCCGGGTGGCGCCAGCGGACCAGCGCCTCGACCCCGGCGAGCGCCTGGTCGTCGAGGCGGATCAGCGGCTGGTACTCCAGGAAGAACTGCTCGTCGTCGAGCGCCTGCGGCATCTCCGCCGAGAGGCGGTAACGGCTGACCGCGACCGCGTGCCGGTCGGAATCGAAGAGCGCGAAGCGGTCCCGGCCGTCGTTCTTGGCCCAGTAGAGCGTGGTGTCGGCCGCCTTCATCAGCTCCGCCGCCGAGGTGCCGCCGATCGGCCGCTCGACGACGCCGATGCTCGCGGAGACGGTCAGCCGGTGGCCGTCGAGGTGCACCGGTTCGCGTACCGCCGCGAGGGCGAGTTCGGCGACGGCCGCCGCGTCCGCCTCACCCGAGCTGCCCTCGACGAGCACGACGAACTCGTCGCCGCCCATCCGGGCCACCAGGTGCCCGGCGCCGGCGACACCGGCCGAGAGGCGGCCGGCGATCTGCCGCAGCAACTCGTCGCCCGCGTCGTGGCCGAGGGTGTCGTTGACGTTCTTGAAGCCGTCGATGTCGAGGTAGCAGACCCCGACCCGGGTCGCCGGATCCGGATCGCTCAGCACCGTGGCGAGCCGGTCGAAGAAGACCGTGCGGTTGGGCAGATCCGTCAGCGGATCGTGGGTCGCCTGGTAGCGGAGCTGGGTCACGAGCCGGTGCCGTTCGGTGATGTCCTCGACCATGCCGACGGCGAAGCGGGGACTGCCGTCCTGGTCGCGGATGAGCGACACCACCAGATCGGTCCAGATCTCCGCACCGTCGCTGCGGTAATAGGCCTTCTGCATCCGGAAATGATCGAAGTCGCCGTTGACCAGGCCGGCGAGGTTGTCCCAGACCGCCGGATCGTCGGAGGGATGGGCGAAGTCGGCGGCGGAGAGCCGGTTGAGCTGGTCGCGGTCATAGCCGAGCATCTCGCAGAGCGCCTGGTTGACCTCCATGATCTGCCCGTCGAGGCCGCCGATGCCGATGCCGATCGCGGCCTCGGCGAAGACCGCCTGGAACCGGGCCTGGCTCTCCCAGCGGGCCCGCTCGGACTCCGCCCGCGCCGTGAGCACCGCACTGTGGATCTGCTGCTGCTCGTCGAGGGTGCGCTCGCGCAGCGCCTGGGCGTACCCGGCCGCGATCGTGCCCAGCAGCAGGTGCAGCCGGTCCGCGCGGCCGATCTCGATGGCGTACGGCGTGAGCTGCGAACCCAGCGCGGTGAGCGTGCCGGAGAGCGCGGCGGTGTCGGTGAAGTGCGACTCGACGAGGGCGGCGCCGATCTCCCGGCCCAGGGCGTCGGCGTCATGGGTCCCGGCGCTGAGCGCATGGAGGATCTGGTTGACCCGCCGCAGCAGCCGGATGACGAGGCTCCGCCTGCTGATCGTGATGTAGCTCGTCTCGGCGATGGCCTCAGCCCAGACCCGGGCCACCTGCTGGGCGTTGCAAACAACCATCGGTGCCGCCTCGGTCCTAACCGATGCGGGCGACCCCGGCGAAGCCGGGATAGGTCTGTGCTTCGGGGTCCACCTCGTCGGGGAAGTCCGGCCGCCACAGGGGCGTCTGCACCACGCCGGGCTCGATGATGTCGAGGCCGCCGAAGAGCGCGGCGATCTCGGTCTGCGACCTCGTCGTCACCGGGCTCGCCGTCTGCGTGTAGAGCGCGGCGGCCTTGCCGAGCTCCGACGGCTGCCCCTCGGGGCTCGCGTGCGAGATCGCCAGGTAGCTGCCCGGGGCGAGGAGGCTCGCGATCCGGCCGATCAGCTCGATCGGGTGCTGGTCGTCGGGGACGAAGTGCAGCACCGCGATGAGCAGCACGACCGTGGGCTTGGACGGATCGATGAGTCTGGTCAGCTGGGAGTCGGTGAAGACCGACTCTGGCTCGCGCAGATCGGCCCGGACGACCGCGGTGCGGTCGTTGCCCGCGAGGATCGACTGGCCGTGCGCGGCGGCGACCGGATCCCAGTCGACGTAGACGACCCGGGCCTCCGGGTTGATCTCCTGGGCCACCTCGTGCACGTTGCCCTCGGTGGGGATGCCCGAGCCCAGGTCGACGAACTGGTCGATGCCGTCGGTGCAGAGATCACGGACCGCGCGGCGCAGGAAGGCGCGGTTCTCCCGGGCCAGCCGGGGCACGTTGGGCATCGCCTGCAGGACCTTCTCGGCGAACTCCCGGTCCACCGCGAAGTTGTGGGATCCGCCCAGGTAGTAGTCGTAGACACGAGCGACACTGGGCCGGTCGAGATCGACATCGGCAGATGCCCAGGTGGGACGTTCCACGGCGCTGACCCTTCGAGGCAGGCAAACTGATCTTTGCCAGCATAGGCGCTGTCGTGTGCCGTGGGAATCTTGAGCAAGAATCCGCTAAGGCTTGTTAACCGTATAGGTCAGGTGGACGAAGTAGGCGTCGTGCTCGACCTTGGCGAGGGTCAGCTCGGCGCTGAGCAGCTTACGGGGCAGCAGCGGTGCCCCGGCGCCGAGGAAGACCGGCGCGACGCCGAGCTGGACCTCGTCGAGCAGCCCGTGATCGGCGAACTGGCCCACCAGCTCGCCGCCGCCGACGATCCAGCGGTTGCGGTCACCGGCCGCCGCGACCATCTCCGCGTGCACCCCGGCCACGTCACCCTGCACGAAGCGCAGGTCCACGCCGGGAATCGGCGGCAGATCGCGATGTGTGAAGATCCAGCACGGGGTGTCGCCGTAGTAGCCGTGCCATTTCGCCGGTTCGGTGAGCAGGTTGTCGTGCTCCAGCACCCACTCGTAGGTCGTCGCACCCATCGCCATCGCGCCGACGCCGCCGAAGAAGTCCTGGAAGCGCTTCTGCGAGTCGCCGGCGTCGGGGTCGGCACCGGCACCGACCCCGAAGAGCCAGTCGAGCGAATTGTGCTCGTCCGCGATGAAACCGTCGATGCTGGTGGCGGTGTAGTACTGAGTCCGGCCCATGGCGATATCGTGCCAGATCGCGGGCTCTCCCGCCGGGTCGGCCGACCGCCTGACCGCCGGGGCGAATCGTCATAAACTCCAGGTCATGGCCTCAATGCTGCTGGAGCTCAAGCTCGATCGCGCCTTCGGTCACCTCGACGTCAACCGCAACGGCCACATCGACCACGACGACATCACCCGCCTCGCGACCCGCCTCGCGGACGGTTTCGGCGAGTCGACGGCGAGCCCCAAGGGGCAGGCCCTCGTCGACGGGTTGGAGGAGTTCTGGACGTCGCTCGTCGCCGCCGTCGATCACGACGGCGACGGGTCGATCACGCCGAAGGAGTGGCAGGCCGGGATGATCACCGCCTTCGTGGAGCCCGAGGCGGGATTCGACCAGGGCTTCCAGCCCGCCGCCGAGGCGATCATGGGCCTTGCGGACACCGACGACGACGGTGCGGTCGCCTTCGACGAGTTCAAGACGCTGCTCAAGGCATTCGGCGCGCCGGCGAAGGATGCGAAGGCCGCCTTCGAACACCTCGACGCCGACGGTGACGGCAGCCTCACGGTCGAGGAACTGGTGCTCGCGGCGAGGCAGTATTACACCGGCACCCAGCCCGCCGCCGGCGACTGGCTCTTCGGCAAGGTGTGACACCCGCGATGATCACACCGTTTTCCCCGAAGATGGCCTGATCATGGGCATTGATCACACCGTTTTCCCCAAACTTGGTGCGATCATCATGCGCGCGGCTCGGTGCGGTGCGGTGATCACGTCGCTTTCCCTGAAGGAGACGCGATCTTGAGTGAAGATCACGTCTAATTCACTGAACCTGACGTGATCTTCCAGGAGGTGGCCCGTGGGGCGGACCCGCGCCATGATCGCCGCAACTCTTGAAGAGTTGCGGCGGATAACACCAACTCTTCAAGAGTTGCGACGATCATGGCGTGTCGATCGTGGGCTGCGGGCGGTCGTGGGCTGCGGCGAGCTTGAGTGTGGCGATGTTGGGCTGGGGCGGTGCTCAGGTGGCGGTGCAGGTTGCCGTGGTGCCGGTGGGGGTGCCGCTGGACTGGAAGCCGAACTCGGTCGTGGCGCCCGCGCCCAGCGCGCCGTTGTAGGGCAGGTTCGTCACCGCGATCGCGCCGGACACCGCGCTGAACTGGCCGTTCCAGGAGTTGCTGACCGTGTCGCCGCTGGGCAGCGTCAGGGTCACCCGCCACGCCGAGATCGCCGTCGAACCCGCGGTCACCTTGACCGCTCCGACGAAACCGCCCGCCCAGACACTCGCCGGGGTGAAGGTGGCGGTGCAGGCGCGCGTACCGGCGGGGGAGGGGGAAGCGGAGGGCGACGGGCTGCGGGACGCGCTGGCGGAGGGTGACGGGGACGGGCTGGTCGCGGTGTTGAGGCCGAAGAAGGCGATCGCCGCCGCGGCCTGGACCGGCAGGTTGTGGCTGACGCCCTGCATGCTGACGGCCTCCAGCGCGACGGTGGAGCCGCTGGCGTAGCGGGTGCGGGTCCAGCCCGACTGCGGCGTGTCCGTCGAGGTCGGCGTCTGGCTCAGGCCGAAGACGTTGGTCCACTGCTTGATCTCTTCGCCGAAGTTGTTGTAGTGCAGGACCGTGTCGGCGGTGCCGTGCCAGAGCTGCATCCTCGGCCGCGTGCCGGTGAAGCCGGGGTAGGCGGCCCGGACCAGGTCGCCCCACTGCTGCGGCGTCTTGGAGATGAGGCCGCTGGCACACTCGCCGTTCCAGGAGTTGGGTCCGGCGAAGCACGCGAAGGGTACGCCGGCGAACGCGCTCCCGGCCTTGAACAGGTCCGGATAGGCGCCGAGCAGGACGTTGGTCATCATCGCGCCGGAGGAGACACCGGTGGCGAAGACCCGGGCCGGATCGGCGTCGTAGGTGGTCAGCGCGTAGCGGACCATCGAGGCGATGCCGAGGGAGTCGCTGCCGCCGTTGTGCTGCAGGGTCGCCGCGGAGGCGACGTCGAAGCAGCCGTCGCTCGCCTGGGTCACCGAGGGGTAGATGACGATGAAGCCGTACTGGTCGGCGAGGCGGGCGAAGTCGCTGCCGTTGTAGAACGCGACCGCGTCGCCGTGGCAGTAGTGCACCGCGACCACCACCGCCGGGCGGGCGGGGCGGTTGGCGGGGAGGTAGACGTACATCTTGAGCTGGCTGGGGTTGGCGCCGAACGAGGTCACCTCGGTGAGCGAGGCGGCCGTGGCGGCGGTCGGTGCGAGCAGGAGGGTGAAGGCCGCGACGAGCAGCGGGATCACTCCCCACAGGACGGTTTTGAGGACGGTGGGCGTCTTCATGTGGTTACTCCTCCGGGCGTTGGAAGCGCTCCCATTGACGCGTGTCATCACATCACTTAACCGGTTTATCGTCAACATGCCTGCGGGGCGTGACCGCTCGCCGGTCACGCCCCGCAGGGTGGCGCTAGAGTGCCTTGAACGCCGTGTCCAGGCAGGTGGCGAGCTTCTGCTGGCCCTTGGCGTTGGGGTGCGGCGAGCCGCCGATCCCGGTGTTCTGGATGTCGCCGGGCAGCAGGACGGCCGCCTTCGCCATGGCGGCCTTGGCGTTGGCGGGCATGGCGAGGGTGATGACGTCGTTGAGGTCCTTGACGAGCTTGCGGACATCGCCGACCCAGAGCGGATCGATCAGCGACATGTCGAACGCGGCCACCGTCGCGGGCAGCCATCCCGCCGCCCACGCGGGCAGCTTCGCCTTCGCCGCCGCGAGCCCCAGGTTGGCGACATCGATGTTGGCCGGGCTGATGTCGTAATAGGGCATCCAGACGACCTTGTCCGCGCCCTTCGCCAGCACCGCGTTGACGATCGCGGTAACATCGGGCCCGATCGCCGCCGCCAGCGGGCTCACGGCCGCAGATCCTGGGCCGTCATAGGCGGGTACGCCGACCCGCGTCCACCACAGCTGCCCGGCGAAGTCGACCCGGGCGTAGCACGCGCCGCCCTTGGCGATGATGTTCTTCTTCAACCCCAGCGGCGGATCGGTCGGCGCCGCCTTCGGCACCACGTAGTAGAACTTGACCTTCGCGCCGACGTTGCCCGCGCCCGCCAGCAGGTTGTTCATCGCGAAGTCGAGCCCGGCGCACTCGGCGAGCTTGGCGACGACGGTGGTCCAGTTGGTGTTGTTGACCCCGCCGGTCGTGACGTAATAGGCGGCGTCGCCCTTCTTCTTCGCCGCCGCGATCACCTTCTCCGCCTGCGCCAGCGGCGAACCGTTGCGGCCCCAGACGTTGGTGCAGGCGTCGGTCGTCGCGGCGGCGGCGCCCCGGATGTCGCTGGTGGTGAACCCGGTCCGGGCGAAGTTGTAGTAGGAGGTGATCTGCTTGTTCATCCCGAAGTAGAGCCCGGCGTAGCTGAACGTGGCGTCGTTGCCCTTCAGGGCGCGGAAGTCGGCGGCGGTGTTGTCGCAGACACCGATGCCGAAGCCGGTCTGGTGGTGGGCCGAGGTGAGCGAGTCACCGGTCGCGACCAGCGTGACCGGCTTCTTCGGGTCGGGGATCTTCGCCGGATCTCGGCACTCGATCAGGTCGGCGGACTCGTCCTTCTCCGCCTGCGGTGCGTGCCCGGTCGGGGTGCCCGCCGTGCAGACCCCGTCCGACGGCGACGGCGACGCGCTCGCGGACGGGCTGGTGCTGGGACTCGTGGACGGCGACGCGCTGGGGCTGGTGGACGGCGACGGCCAGGTGGACGGCGACGGCGGAATCGAGGGTGAGGGCCACGGCGGGGTCGAGGGGGACGGCCACGGTGAGGCTGACGGCGACGGCGACGGCGACGGCCACGGCGGCGTCGGCGGTGCGCTGGGGCTCGGCGCCGGGCTCTGGCTCGGCGAGCCGGTGGGGTCGGGGGATGCGGTCGGTGACGGGGTCGGCCACGGCACCGGCGTGGTCGGGTCCGGGCACGGGTAGGGCTGCCCCGGCGGCGAGCTCGGCGACGTCGACGGGCTGCCGGGTGTGGTGGTGGGCACCGGTGAGGTCGGCGGCGGTGCCGACGGGCTGGTGGGCGGTCCGGGCGAGGTGGGCGGTGGAGACACGGGCGGCGAGGTCGGCGGCTGCGAGACGGGCGGCGGGGAGACCGGCGGCGGCGACGGAGCCGCGGTGCTGGTCGGCAGCACGGCGGCCTGGCGCGCGGTCCGCAGCCCGCCGGTCGGGGTGGCGGTCGGGGTGGGGGTCGCCGACTGGCAGGCGCGCAGGGTGGCGAGGGTGTCGGCGAAGTCCTGCGGCAGCGGTGCGCCCTCGGGGATGCAGGGGTCGAGGTTCCACTCCACGCCGTCGATGACGCGTACGCAGGAGCCGGGCGCATCGGCGGCGTAGGCGGGTGCCGGTGCCACGCCGCCGGCGAGGACGATCACCGCCGATGCGGCGGTGGTGACGAGGGATACCGCGGCGGCTGACCAGAACCGGTGCCGGTGGGTGCGGCGAGGGCTGAACAGGGGCGGGGTCATGAGGCTCCTCCGCTAGGGTGGCGGGAAGCATCAGGATATATACATCTATAGATCAATGGTGATAGTTGATCAGGCCAGGCTGGTGCTGGGGAGCTCCGTCAGACGTACATGTGCAGGCGGACCGTGGTCGCGCCCGGCCGGGTGTGGATCCGCACGAGGTCGACGAGCTGGTTGACCATGACCAGGCCCCGCCCGCCGGTCGCCTGGGTCACCGGGACCGGGATCCGGCCCGCGAGCGGGTCGGTGATGTGTCCGGTATCGGTGAGCTGGCAGCAGAGAATCTTGCCGTCTGTCCAGAGCGTCAGCGTCCCGGCGGCTCCGCCGTGCTCGATCGTGTTGGCGGCGAGCTCGCTCACCGCGATGATCAGGTCGTTGATCCGCTCGACCGGCAGCCCGGCGTCGCCCGCCTGCTCGGTGACGGCGCGGCGCATCCCGGACAGGGCGGTGCTGTCGACGCCGATCTGCCGTGCGTCCGCGGGCGGGTCGGGCAGCGCGTGGTTGAAGTCGGCCGCGCAGGCGGCGGGATCGCCGTAGGCCGGGCTCGGCCACTCGGCGGCGGCGCTGCGCACGACCGGATGCGTACGGTAGGCGTCGGCGAGCCAGCTCTCATCGAGGCTGCTCGTGTCGTAAGGGCAGAGGATCGACGCCCGCCGACCGGCGAAGGCCAGGTTGATCAGCGCCTCGTGCTGGGCGCAGGCCGGGTACTCCGCCGGCGTGCGCTCGGCGTAGATGGGCTCGCCGACGATCCGCACGGCACGCCCCGTGTGCTTGGCGGCGAAGGCGAGCAGCACGCCCGGGATGATCCGGCCCGGATTGCGTCCGGCGACGCTCATGTCGTGGAGCTGGACCCGGTCCGCGTCGCCGCCGAGAGCGCTGCGGATGTGGTCGAGGTTGGCGCCCGGCACCGCGATCATGACCGGCTCGTCCGCGTCGAGGCCCCCCTGGATGAAGGGGAGGGTGCCCGCGAGGTAATCGGCGGTGTCGCCGTAGAACAGCGCGGGGTGGACGAACGAATCGATCGTGGCGGCGGTCATGGCACCCTCCGTTCGCGTAGATCAGCACTCTATTGCGTTGGAGTTAACATATCCATCCGGCGTCGGATTCATGCCTGCTCGCCGAATCCATCACACCGCTTCTACCAGCGCGGAGATGCGGACGCCCGGTTCGGCGGCGATGCGTCGGAGCACTTTCCCGTAGTCGGCGGCGAGTTCCATGATCGTCTCGGCGGTGAAGAGCGCGGTGTCGTAGCGCCAGTCGGTCTCCAGCCCGTCCGGCCGCGGGAAGAGGTCCAGGACAAGGTCGTGGATGATCTGGGGCATTCCGGCCGGAGTAGGCTCGACGGCGAGCCCGGTGAGGTCGAGCCCCTCCGATCCGCCCTCGGTGTGCAGCACCATGATCGTCTGGAAGACCTGGGTCCGGCTCGGGTCGCTGGGCAGGTCGAGCTGGGCCACCACGTGCCCGAAGGGCACATCCTGGCGGCTGAGTCCGCCCAGCACCATGCTCCGGGCCCGCTTGAGCAGCTCGGCGAAGGTCGGGTCGCCGCTCAGATCGCACCGCATCGGCAGTGTGTTGCCGAACAGCCCGATCATCGGCTCCAGCTCCATCCGGGTCCGCCCGGCGACCGGGATGCCCACGCAGATGTCGTCGGTGCCGCTGCGGCCGGCGAGCAGCGCCTGGTACGCCGCGAGCAGCACGGTGAACGTGCTGCACCGGGACGCCCTGGCGAGCTGCTCGACCCCCTCGACGACATCGGCGCCGACGTGGACGGAGACGTCGGCGGCGCGGGTGCCCAGCTCGGCCGGGCGGGGGAAGTCGGTCGGCAGCTCCAGCGGCGTCACCCCGGCGAGGCGCTCCCGCCAATAGGCCAGGCCCTCGGCGGCCCGCGCGTCGAAGCCGTCGCGCTGCCAGAGGGCGAAGTCCCCGTACCCGATGATGAGGTCGGGGAGGGCGGGGCTCGCGCCCTCGACGCAGGCCCGGTAGCACGCGGCGAGGTCGGCCGCGAGGATGCCCGCGGAGGCGCCGTCGGCGATGATGTGGTGCATCACGATCGAGAGCACGTGATCGGTCTCGGCGAGCCGGATCAGGCTGGACCGGACCAGGCTGTCGCCGTGCAGGTCGAAGAGCATCGCCGTGCGGGACCCGAGCAGCTCGGCGAGCCGCTCCTCCCGCTCACCCTCGGGCAGGTCGCCGAGGTCGACGAGCTCGACGGTGTGCCCGCCCAGCGGCAGGAAGCTCTGCTGCGGGCCGAGATCGGTGTCGACGACGACGGTACGCAGGCTCTCGTGCCGGTCGACGACCATGCCGATCGCCCGGATCAGCGCGTCGGTCCGCAGCGGGCCGCGCAGCCGGTGGTTGAGCGAGACGACCGGCGAGGACGTGCCGGGATAGGCCGTGCAGAGGTGCCACATGCGCTGCTGGAACGCCGACAGCGGCACCCGGGTCACGTCGGCCGGGCGCCGCGGGATGGGCGCCTCCGCCTCGGCCGCGGCGAGCCCGATGCCGGTCATGACGCCCGCCCGTCCAGCGCGACGTGGTGAGCGTCCGGTGCACCGTGGTGAGCGCCCGGGTCGTTGTGGTGAGCGCCCGGGTCGCCCAGGCGCACGTCGTCGATGGCCGAGCGGACGACGAGGTCCTCCAGGTCGAGCAGGAAGCGCTGCTGCTCGACGGGCGGCAGGTAGCGGGAGTCGGTGGAGAGCGACAGGCTCAGCGCACCCGGCGCGTCGCTGACCGAGAGCATGAACTGCCAGTTGAACTCGTCGAACGTCTCCGGCCAGGTCAGCTCGGTCTCCTGGAGCGCCGCCCGGAGCTGATCGGCGGTCGCGGTGTCGCGCAGCTCGCCGTCGCCCGCGCGCATGTCGTTGAAGCAGCAGTACGGCTCGATCTTCTCCCCGTGGGCGTGCCCGCCGTCGGCGAGGAACGCGTCGAGGACGTGCTGGTCGTAGTAGGCGTGCCGGAAGCACTGCAGCGCCTCGCGCCAGACGGCGGTGACGAGCTCGCCGAAGGTGGCCGCACCGCGCCGGTCGAGCGTGATCACGCCGAGCTGGTTGGTGGGGGCCATGATGTCGCGGTGGCCGGGCTGGAAGCGGTTGTTGACGATCGTCAGCATGCCGCAGACCTCCTGCCCGGTCCGGGCGCCGATCAGCGCACCGGCGGCGGCGAGCAGCACCGTGGAGGAGGTCGCCGAGTGCCGCGCGGCGATGATCCGGGCAGCGGCGAGCAGGGCCGGCGACGTCAGCTCCGCTCTGCGGTAACGCGGTGTCGCGGGCGGCCCCGCCTCGGTGAAGACGCTGGCCGGGAAGCGGTCGAACTGCCGCCGCCAATGATCTCGGGCTCGGGCGCTGCGCTGCTGCCCGGCCTCGGAGTGCTCGGTCGCGGCGAGGTCGACCGGCTGGATGCCGACCGGGCCGGTGATCTCGCCGCGCAGCAGGGCCACACGCAGCTCCCGGCCGAGGAGGGTGAGCGCGTACCAGTCGACGGCGACGTGGGTGAGGATCAGCACCACGAAGCGCACCTGGCCGTCGGCGACGACGAGGGTCACCCGGATCGGCAGCTCACCGGCGTAGTCGAACGGGTGGTGCCGCAGCCGCTCCATCGCCTGCTCGGCGACGTCGGCGGCGGTCTCGGCGGTCGCCTCGATCAGCGCCAGCGGGCACTCACCCGCGTCGACGACGACCTGCCGGGGCTCGCCGCCGGTCACCACGATGCGGGTGCGCAGCGACTCGTGCCGGGAGATGAGCGCGCCGATCGCGGCGGCGACGGAGTCGACGGTCCCGGCCGCGCGCTGCGGCACGGGGACGACCGCCCGGACGTTGAGGAAGGCGTCGTTCGGCGCCATCACGTCGATGATCTTCCAGATGCCCTGCTGGCCCCAGGTGAGCGGCGCCTCGGCGGTCCGGGTGCCCCGGAAGGCGGCGACCGGGGTCATGACGCCGCCTTGGCCGGGCCGGCTAGGTAGGCGGCGAGCTGGTCGATGCTGTCGAGCGCGTGCAGGTCACCGGCGGTGTCGAGCTGCACGTCGAACTCCGCCTCGACCGCGTCGACGAGGCGCAGGTGGCCGAGAGACCCGAGGCCCAGCTCGGCGAGGCCCGCCGAGGAGGCGAGGGCGTCCTCGACGCGGACATCGCCGTCGCTGGCGGCCGCGACGAGCTCGGCGAGGCGGTGGCGCAGCTGGTCCGGGTTCACGCGTTGCTCCGGTGGTAGTCGGTGATGGCCTCGGCGAGGCCGCGGACGGTCGGGGTATCGAGGAAGACCTCGATCGGCACGTCGACGCCGAGCTGGCGCCGGATCCGGCTGATGATCTTCACGATGAGCAGGGAGTGGCCGCCGAGATCGAAGATCTCCTCGTCCAGTCCGATCCCGTCGATCTCCAGCACCTCCGACCAGATCGTCAGCAGCTCGGCCGCGATCGGTCCGGCGTCCTCCACCGGCGCGCTCGGCACGACGGCGGGCGGCTCGGGCAGGGCGGCCCGGTCCAGCTTGCCGTTGGGGGTCAGCGGCAGCCGGTCGAGCTGGACGAATGCCGACGGCACCATCGCCGAGGGGAGCGCCGCCTCCAGCCGGGCCCTCAGGTCGGCCGGGACGGCCGCCGCGACGAGGTAGGCGACGAGCCGAGGCGGCTCGCCGCGCAGTGCCACCGCGGCCTGGCTGATCTCCGGGTGCTCGGTGAGCCGTGCCTCGATCTCGCCCAGCTCCACCCGGTGGCCCCGGATCTTCACCTGGCCGTCGAGGCGGCCGAGGAAGTCCAGCCGCCCGTCGGTCCGCCATCGGGCCAGGTCGCCGGTGCGGTAGAGCCGCGCGCCCGCCGGTCCGAAGGGATCCGGCAGGAACCGCTCCCGGTCCAGCTCCGGCCGCCCCAGGTAGCCCCGGGCCACCCCGGCGCCGCCGAGCCACAGCTCGCCGGTCACCTCCAGCGGCACCGGTCGCATGCTCGCATCCAGCACGTACGCCTGGGTATTGGCGATCGGCCGCCCGACCGTCACATCGCCGTCCCCGACATCGTCCATCGTGGACCAGATCGTCGTCTCCGTCGGGCCGTAGACGTTGACGAGCCGGTCGGCCTCGCCGCGCAGCACGGACGCGAGCGCGGCCGGCAGCGCCTCGCCACCGGCGAGCGCCACCCGCAGGCCCGGCAGCCGACCGCCCTCCAGCAGCAACTGCCAGCCGGACGGTGTCGCCTGCACGTGGGTGACGCCGTGATCGGCGATGAGCCGGTGGAGCGCCACCGCGTCCCGGGCCAGCTCCGGCGGCGCGAGTACCAGCCGGCCACCGGTGATCAGCGGCAGCAGCAGCTCCAGCGCGCTGATGTCGAAGGCGGGCGAGGTGAGCGCCAGCCAGGTGTCGGCGGGGCCGGAACCGAGCGCGTCGCGCAGGCCGAGCAGCAGGTTGCGCAGGTTGGCGACGGTCACCTCGACGCCCTTGGGCCGCCCGGTCGACCCGGACGTGTACATCACGTAGGCGAGCTCGCCCGCACGCGGCGCCTGGCCCTCGCCGCGGTCGAGCGAGGCCCAGACCTGCTCGTCCACGGTCAGCAGCGGTCGTGCGTCGTCCAGGATCATCGCCCGTCGCGGCTGCGGATGGGAGACGTCCAGCGGCAGGTACGCCGCCCCGCACCGCAGGACCGCCAGCATCGTCACCACCATCGGGACGGACCGGGGAAGGCAGACCCCGATCAGGGCGCCCGGCCCGGCCCCCCGCGCCGCGAGCGCGCCCGCGACGGCGGCCACCTCGGTGTCGAGCTGGGCGTAGGTCAGCTCGCGTCCACTATCGACGATCGCGACGGCGTCCGGAGTGGACGCGACGACGGCGGCGATCAGGTCGTCGACGGTGCCCGACGGGTAGGCCACCGCCGTGTCGTTGACCGCGCGCAGCAGCTCCCGTTCGGCCCCGGTGAGCACCGGCAGGGTCGCGAGCGGTGCCGCGGGGGCGGTGATCGCGGCGGTGAGCAGCTCGCCCAGGTGCCCGGCGATGCGGCTCACGGCGTCGGCGTCGATCGCGGCGGGGGAGAACTGCAGGCTCACGTGCAGGTCGGTCGTCTCGTCGAGCACCTGCAGGTGCAGGGCGTTGCGGGCGGCGGTGACCGGCACCATCCAGGTCACGGTCGCGTCGAGTCCGGCGAACTTCGCCTCGCCGCCGCCGTGGTGGCGGTAGCTCATCGAGACCGGGGTGAGCGCCGGTGCCGGGCGCAGCCCGCCGACGACCCGGGCCACCGGGGCGGCCCGGTGCCGGTAGGCCTCGCGCAACGCCGCGCGCACGTCCGTCGCGTAGGCGGCGAAGGTGCCGTCCGCGGGTGCCGTGACGGTGATCGGCAGCTCGTTGACGAAGTGTCCGATGTGGTCAGCCGTCTCGGGGCTCCGGGTGGAGACGTCGACGGCGACGGTGGGGGGCTGGTCGGCGTACCGGTGCAGGAGGGTGAGCAAGCCGGTGAGCAGGAACTCGAAGCGGGTGACCCCGGCGGCGCCCGCGGCCTCGCCGAAACCGCGGCTCAGCACCGGGCCGAGCGACCAGGTGACGTGGGCGGCGGTGGCGGCCTCGGCCGGGACGTGGCGCAGACCCGGCAGGCTCACCGGACCGGGACCGGTGAAACGGTCCCGCCAGAAGTCCCGGGCGGCGTCGAGATCGACCGCCGGCAGGGGAGCCGGGGCGAGCGGCGCGAGCTGCGCACCGCCGTAGGCGGCGGCGAGGTCCGCGACGAGCACCGCCTTGGAGATTCCGTCGAAGACGATGTGGTGCGCGGTGACGAGCAGCAGGTGCCGGGACGGGGACGCACTGGCGACGGTGAAACGCGCCAGCGGGCCGTGCCGCAGGTCGAAGGGGCTCGCCAGCTCCTGCGCCACCAGCGACTCGGTCAGCGTGGTGACGAGCACCGGCGGCATCACGCCGGGAACCACCTGCAGCGATCCGGCCTCGTCGGTGAAGGCCGATCGCAGGGCCGGATGGCGCTCGGCGACCGCCGTGCAGGCGTTGTGCAGCGCGTCGAGGTCCAGGTCGCCGTCGAACCAGATCTCCACCGCCATGTGGAAGGCCGAGCCGGCGAGGCCCGCCTCCTCTGTGAACCAGATGCCGTGCTGTGCGGGGGACGCAGCGGTCATCGTCATCCTTCCGGGTCACCGGCCGAGCCGGTGAGGAGAGCTCGCAGCTCACGCTTGACGACCTTGCCCGCGTCATTGCGCGGCAGGGCGTCGAGCAGGACAAACTTGCCGGGAACCTCGTGCGGGCTCAGCCGGTCGCGCAGGAAGGCCCGCAGCTCGACGGCGGTCACCTCGTCGCGGGCCACGACGGCGGCGGCGACGGCGTGGCCCAGCACCCGGTGCTCGACACCGACGACGGCCGCCTCGACGACCGCCGGGTGCTCGTGCAGGGCGGCCTCGACGGCGAGGGTCGACACCTTGTGCGCCCCCGACTTGATCACGTCCTGCTCCCGGTCGAGCAGGTAGAGGTAGCCCTCGTCGTCGAGCCTGCCGAGGTCGCCCATGCGGACCCAGCCGCCCCGGAACACGGCCCCGGTCGACTCGGCGTCGCGGAAATAGGAGCGCGGATGCGGCGACCGCAGCCAGACCTCGCCGGGCTCGCCGGCGGGAACCGGTTTGCCGTCGGGGTCGGTGATGCGCAGGCCGCCGCCGATCGAGCGGCCCAGCGACGCCGGGCGGGCCGGGTCGAAGACCATGCTGGTCTGCGCGGGCGCGGCCTCGGTGGAGGTGTAGTAGTTGACGATCGAGGCCTGCGGCAGGGCCGCCGCGAGCGCCGCCGCGACCGGTCCGGGCAGCGCCGCGGCGGTGGAGCCGACGAGGCGTACGCCGCTGAGGTCGTTCTTGGCCAGCGCGCCCGAGCCGAGCAGCTCGATCGCCATCGCCGGAACGACGAAGACGCTGCCCGCCCGCGTCATCAGCCGGGCGAACCGGGCCGGGGTGAACAGCGGCAGGGTGAGCGCGCCCGGGTGCGCGTCGAGCGCGTTGAAGAGCATCGTCTGGCCCGCGTTGGTGCCGACGGGGAAGGCGTGCAGGAACCGCTCCGAGTGGGCGAGCGGCCGGCGGCGCGGATCGGTCGACGCGGTCGCGGTGAGGTTGGCGTGCGATGCCGCGACACCCTTGGGCCGCCCGGTCGTCCCGGAGGTGTAGAGGATCTGCGCCAGACCGCTCGGGTCGCCGTCCGTCTCCTCCTCCTCCTGCGGCGCGCGCTCCAGCTCGTCGACGGTCGCGGTCCAGCCGGGGGTCGGCGCAACCTCGCCCGGCCGGTGGAGCAGCCCGACCGCGCCGCAGTGCTCCAGCACGTAGCGCAGCTCGGCGGCGGCCCAGCGGTCCGAGCACGGGACGGCGACCCCGCCCGCCGCGAGCACCCCGCAGTAGGCGGCGGCGTAGTCGATCCACTCGCCGATGCCGAAGACGAGCCCGACCCGGTCGCCCGGGCGCAGGCCGCGGTCGCGCAGGCCGGTCGCGATTCTGGCCGACCGGGCGGCCCAGTCGCCGAAGGTGAGGGTGCCCACGCCGTGCGTCTCGATCGCGACCCGGTGCGGGTCCTGGCGCGCGCGCTCACGCAGCAGCTGCGGCACGGTCCGGGGCGCCACCGGGGCAGCGGCCGGACGTTTCCGCTGCCAGCCGTCCAGACTCGACACTCGATGTCCCTCGGATCACTGGTATTCGATCACTGCGCCGGTGAGACGCTCTCTCCGGCGGGCAAGAATTTCACGATGTCGATACGGATGGCAAGCAGCCGAAATCCGGGCCGGTCAAGCCCTCGGGGTGGGGTATCCTCAGCGCATGATCTCGACCGCGACACGCCTGAGCCGCCCCCTGGGTGGCCGCCTGTCGCGACGACGGAGCCCGGCAGCTCGCTGAGCCTGCCCGCAGCGTCCGTTTTCTTCCTTTCTCGCGGTGGACCCATTGCCGCTCTGTGCCCGAAAGAGGCCGTCTCTATGACACATCTGGAGAAGCTCGTCGTCGATCGGTTCGCCGCTGCCTTCGAGGCGGTGGCCGGTGAGCGCGTGGACCCCGTCGTACGCCGGTCCCAGCACGCCGACTTCCAGGTCGACGGTCCCTGCCGCTGGCCCGCCGACTCGCCCGGGCGCCTCGCGACATCGCCGCCGACGTGCTGTCGCGGGCCGACCTCACCGGCCTGATCGCCACGGCGGAGCTCTCCGGACCCGGCTTCATCAACGTCCGCCTCGACGACGCCGCACTCGCCGGGCTGCTCGCCGAGGTCGCCGCCGACGACCGGCTCGGCGTCGGGGTCACCTCGGCGCCGGAGATCGTGATCGTCGACTACTCCGCGCCCAACGTGGCGAAGGAGATGCACGTCGGGCACCTGCGCTCGACCGTCATCGGCGACGCGATCGCCCGACTGCTCGAATGGCTCGGCCACGACGTGCGGCGGGCCAACCACGTCGGCGACTGGGGCACGCCCTTCGGCATGCTCATCGAGCACCTGCTCGACCTCGGCGAGACCGAGGCGGCGCACGAGCTCTCCATCGGCGACCTCAACGGCTTCTACCAGGGCGCCTGGGTCAAGTTCTCCAGCGACCCGGCCTTCGCCGACCGGTCCCGGCAGCGGGTCGTGGCCCTGCAGTCCGGCGACGAGACGACGCTGCGGCTGTGGCGGATGCTCGTCGATGAGAGCGAGAAGTATTTCCTCGCCGTCTACGCCCTGCTCGGCACCACGCTGACCAGCCGGGACTTCTGCGGGGAGTCGTTCTACAACGACCTGCTCGCACCCGTCGTCGACGAGCTCGGCGCGCTCGGCCTGCTGACCGAGAGCGACGGTGCGCAGTGCGCCTTCCCGGCAGGTTTCACCGGGCGGAGCGGGGAACCCCAGCCGATCATCGTCCGCAAGCGGGACGGCGGCTTCGGCTACGGCGCGACCGACCTCGCCGCGATCCGGCACCGGACGCAGACGATGGGCGCGACCCGGCTGCTCTACGTCGTCGGGTCACCGCAGCACCAGCACTTCGAGATGGTCTATCAGACCGCGCGGGAGGCGGGCTGGCTCGTCGCACCGGCCAGGGCGACGCACGTCGGGTTCGGCCTGGTGGTGGGTCCGGACGGCAAGAAGCTCGCCTCCCGGTCCGGTGAGGCGATCAAGCTCGTCGAGCTGCTGGAGGAGGCGGTCACCCGGGCCGCCGCGCTGATCGTCGACTCCGATCTGGACGCCGCGACCCAGGCCGACGTGGCGCGGGCGGTCGGCATCGGCGCCATCAAGTACGCCGACCTCTCCAGCGACCGGATCAAGGATTACGTCTTCCACTGGGACCGGATGCTCTCCTTCACCGGCGACACCGGCGCCTACCTGCAGTACGCCCACGCCCGGGTGCAGTCGATCTTCCGGCGCGGGGAGGTGGCGCCGGACCGGGGTGCACCGCTGCTGCTGGTCGAGCCCGCCGAGCGGGCGCTGGCGCTGGAGCTGCTCGCGTTCCCGTCGGTGGTCGAGACGGTCGCCGAGACGCTGCAGTTCCACCGGCTCACCGGATACCTCCAGGGTCTGGCCGGTGCCTACACGTCGTTCTTCGAGACCTGCCCGGTCCTGAAGTCGTCCCCGGAGATCCGCGCCAGCCGCCTGCTCCTGTGCGACGTCACGGCCCGCACGATCGCCAAGGGCCTGGCCTTGCTGGGCATCGAGTCCCCGTCCCGCATGTAGCCCTCCCCTGAATTTTAATGCTGGACACGGCGTTCGGGCTGCAACGGAAGTCAGGATCCTGCGGGTACTGACTTCCGTTGCACTTTTCGCGGCGTGTCCAGCATTAAAATTCAGGGGGGATGGTGGGTGCGGGCGGGTGTGGGGATACTGGGGCGATGTCGCTTGCTGATGTTGCGCCCTCGCCGCAGGAGGCCTTCGGGCCGTTCGTCGCGCTGTGCCTCTGCGCCGTCGTCGTGGTGGCGATCGCGGGGCTGGTCTTCTTCCTGGTCAAGCGTTCCAAGAAACCATGAGACCGGCCAGGACGGACGCACCGTTGACCGCGATGCTCAGCACGACCAGCAGCGGGTCGCGCCGGCGCAGCAGCGCCGTCAGCAGCAGGCCCTCCGCCGCGCACACGAGCAGTTCACAGATCAAGACCAGCATCGGGTACGCCGACCGCTCCCGCATCGCCGCCAGCGCGAACCACAGCGCCGGATGCGTGCACACGTTCACGACCAGGGCGAACAGCACCGCCCGGCGCCACGGCACCCGCCAACCCAGTGACAGCGCGATCGCGTACAGGGGGATCTCCACGGCGAGCGTAAGCCCGAACGCGAGGAGATACGCCGGGAGCATCCGATGACGGTAGCCGCTCCGCTGCCCCGGGTGCGCACCCTGCCGCCCGCGGTGGCCGTGGTCCTCGGCTTCGGCGGGGCGGCCGCGATGGCGCTCGCCGTGGCGGTCCGGGCACCGCTGGCGACGATGGTGCTCGGGCTGATCGGCTTCGGGGTGCTGCACAACGTGCTGGAGCTGCGGTATGTCGCCGGGCGCTTCGGGGCGGTGCTGCGGGGGCCGCTCCTCGGAACGCTGCTGGGGCTGGTCACGGGCATCGTGATCTGCCGGCTCCTCGGACTGCGGGTGCCGGAGATCGTGCTGGCTTACGGCGTACTCGCCGCGGGTGTCGGGCATGCGGCCTCGGGGCGCTGGCGGGTGCTCGCGCTCGGCGGCCTCGCGGTGGCCGCGGCGGTGTCGCTGACCTGGCCGAGCTACCACTTCGTGGTCCTGGCCCACCTGCACAACATCGTGCCGCTGTTCTTCCTGTGGGAGTGGTCGCGGCGGCTCGGCGCCCGGGACCGGCTGCTCTTCCGGGCCACCCAGGTCGGCTGGGTGCTCGTGGTGCCCGCGCTGCTGCTCGCCGGGGCCTTCGACCGGGTCATCGCGGCCGGGCCGTCGGCGGTCGCCGCCTTCGCCGGGCCGCCCGGTGTCATCGCCGCGCCCGTGGTGCCGGCCGGGCTCGCCGGGATGGACATCGGGCTGCGGTTCCTCGCGGTCTTCGCCTTCCTGCAGACGATGCACTACGTGGTCTGGGTCGGGTTCCTGCCGCGTTACGCCCCCGATGCCGCCGCCGAGTTGGAAGCGCGGGTGCCGTGGCTGACCGGTCGGCGGGCCTGGGCGCTCGGGATCGGTGCCGCGATGGTGCTCGGCCTGCTGTTGTGGGCCGACTACGCGCAGGGGCGCACGATCTACCAGGCGCTCGCGAGCTACCACGCCTACCTGGAGTTCCCGGTGCTGCTGGCGCTCCTCTTCGGCGCTCGCAGCGCCGGCACAGCGATCGGAGCCCCGCAGGGCGCGCCGGGAACAGCGCTGGCACGAGGAGTGCAGGGAGCGTAGCGACCGGAGCACCGCAGGGCGCGCCGGAACTGCGCTTTAGCAAGGATTCGCCGGGTGTTCGCCTGGCGTATGTCGTGACCGTGGTGCGAGTTACGCGGCGCTCATCACAGTCTGTGCTCATGACATGGGATCTGCACGACTACCGCCTCGTCACGGCGAGCGCCTATCCGGGGATGATGGCGCCCCTGACCCAGCACCCGTCGTGCATCTGCGTGCTCTCCGGCGACGCCGACCGGACGATCAATGGTCCCGTCGCCGGGCTGTCGCTGGAGGCACTCGACGGGGTACGCCGCCGGTGGCGCTTCGGTGACGTGGCCCGCCTGGCGGACTTCGTGCCGAAGGTGCTCGCCGACGCACCCCGCGACGACCGGCCGATCCTGCTCGTCCCGCCCCGGGCCTCGACGGCGTGGGAGTCCGCGGCCGCCGCCTGGCCGGGCCGGGTACGCGTAGCAGCCAGCCCGATCGCCGTCGTCGACCCGATCGCCGAGGACAAGGCGCACGTACGCGAGGCGTTGCGGCGGTTGGGCGTACCGGTGCCGGAGGCGGTGGTCCTGACACCGGACGCGATGGGGTTCGCGGCGATCGAGGAGCGGCTCGGCAGCCCGTTCGTGGTGCAGTCGCCGAACGGGGCCGGTGGCCAGGGCACCTATCTCGTCACCGATCCGGCGGGGCTCGCCACCGCGCTCACCGCCCACCCGCACGTGGAGCGCTGGCTCGTCTCGGCGTTCGCGGGCGACACCACGATCAACGTCGCGGGCATCGTGCACGTCGACGGCACGCAGCTGCTGCCGATCTCGGTGCAGGCGAGCGGGATCGCCGAGCTGGGGTTCGAGTTCGGCGCCTACTGCGGCAGCGACTTCGGTGCGGCCGCTGTCGCCGCGGCGGTGCGCGAGGAGGCGTTCCAGCACGCCGCGACGATCGGAGAATGGTTGCGGGAGCAGGGACACCTGGGAATTTTCGGCGTCGACATCTCGGTATCGGGGCGGACCCTTTCGGTGTTGGAGGTCAATCCGCGGATTCAGGGATCGTCGTGGCTGCTCAGCCGCCTGGAGGGGGAACGCGGCGGACCATCCTGTTTGGAGCAGCACCTCCAGGCGCTCCTCGGCCGACCGCTCGGCGCGACCACGCGGCCCGCCGCGCAGGTCAACCCCGGCAGCCACCTCATCATGCGCTGGAGCGGTCCGCCGGTCGTGGTCCGCGAGGTGCCCGCCGCCTCCGCTGCGGTGAGCGCACTGCCGAAGGCCGGGATCACCATGCTGCCGGGGGCGATCCTCGCCCGGTTCACCGGCGACGGCCAGCTCGCCGGTGACGACGGCCGATCGCTGCGCGCCACGACGACGTCCCTTGTGGAACGCGTCCGCTCCGGATTCGAGTTCACCTTGGCCAAGATGTGATGTATCTGAGCGGCTCAGACGGCCCCGTCTCCGTCGGGTAGTCGATGGTGCGGATGCGGCGCAGGCAGCATCCTGGCACCCGACATCGGCGCGGGATGAGGAGTCGGTATGGCGGTTCGGGTGGTCCACGATGTGGAGGGTGGCTCCGGCCTGCGAGGAGTGCTGCGCGCGATAGCGGTGCTGCTCGGCGTGGTGCTGATCGTGGTCGGCATCGTCGCGGCGGTCTTCCCGCTGATCTACATCCTGCTCACGGCGAGCGATCTGCTGCAGGGCAACTCGGTGAGCAGCCTCGACGGCAATGACGCCGTCCAGCTCCTGGTGCTGATCGCGGTCTCGCTCCTCGGTTTCTGGCTGGGGCTGCGGTTCATCCGGGGCCGCCGCCGTACGGGGCTCTACCTGCGGAAGTTCGGGTTCGCCGACACGACCCGGACGGTGAGCCACGCGCTCAACTCGGCGGTGGGGCGTTCGGTGCGCCTGGTGACCCTCGACGACTCCATGGTCGCCCCGATCGGCGCCGGGCACGGGCGGCGGCGGTTCGCCGGCTTCGTCTGGTTCATCACCGGAGCGGGCGTGCTCCTGCTCGTGATCTACCTCGTCGGCGGCGGCTACAGCGACTCGGCGGACAGCCTGATGGAGCAGACCGCCAGCCAGGCGGGGGATGGCTTCGGCGAGTCCGTCCTCGCCGCCGGGGTGGGTGCCCTCTTCGGCGCGCTGCTGCTCATCATGGTCGTCGGCTTCGCCGTGATCGTCGGCCTGATCGCGCTGCTGGGCGGCGGTTCCTACCTCGCCGCCCGCCGGGCCGAGCGCGCGGCGAGCCAGGTTCTGCGCAACGAAGGCGACGTCGACGCGACGGCCCGGCGGATCGCCCGGCTCGGCCGGCGCATCTTCGCGCCCCGGCTCGTCGTCATCGCCGTGCCCACCGCGTTCTGGCAGCACGCCGTCCGTGGCCTCGCCCGCGTCTCCGAGGTGGTCGTGATCGACGTGTCGCAGCCCACCGACGCGCTCGTGTGGGAGGTGCAGAACATCAAGCCGCTCTTCCAGGGCCGGTGGGTGCTCGTGGGTGCCCGGGACCGGGTCGCCGCGCTCGCGCAGCCCGGCACGGCGATGCTCGCGACGCCGCTGGGGCTGCTGGCCCGGATGCTCGACGCCGAGGAGGTCATCGCCTACGGCCCGACGCCGGAGGACCGCAAGCGGTTCGCCCGCGCCCTGCGCAACAAGCTCGCCATGGTACAGCGACGATAAGGCGTGACCATTCCGCGCGCCAACCTGCACCTGCACCTCACCGGGTCGATGCGGCCCGCGACGCTCGCCGAGCTCGCGGGCCGCGACGGACTGCCGCTGCCCGAGCCGCTGCTGTCGGGCACCGCCCACCCGTGGCAGGCCTTCCAGGACCGCTACGACCTGGCCCGGGCGGTGCTGCGCGACGCCGACGACATCGCGAGGGTGGTCGCCGAAGCCGTCGCCGACGACGAGGCCTGCGGGTCGGTCTGGACCGAGATCCAGATCGACCCGACCTCGCTGACACCGCTCTTCGGCAGCCCGCAGGCCGTGGTCGAGGCGGTCCTCGCCGCGGCGGCTCCACTGCGGGCCGGGGTGATCGTCGCCTCCAGCTGGGCTCGCCCGCCCGAGCACGCGCTGCGCCTGGCACAGATCGCCGCCGGGTACGCCGACCAGGGCGTGATCGGATTCGGCCTCTCCAACGACGAGCGGCTCGGCCGGGTGGCGGATTTCGTACCGGCAGCGCGCGTAGCAGCCGACGCGGGACTGCTGATCGTGCCGCACGGCGGCTTCTACGAACCGGCGGCTCACGTGCGCGATTGCGTCCTGCTGCTCGGCGCCGATCGCATCGGCCACGGCATCACCGCCGCCACCGACCCGGCGACCCTGGAGCTGCTCGCCGAGCGCGGCGTCACGATCGAGCTCTGCCCCACGTCGTACCCGCCGCTGGGCGTCGTGCCGTCGCTCGCCGCGATCCCGCTGCGGGCCTTCCTCGACGCGGGCGTGCCGGTGGCGCTCGGCACCGACGACCCGCTGCTGTTCGGCGGTTGTCTCGACGACCAGTACGCCATCGCCCGCGACCACCTCGGCTGCACCGAGGCCGAGCTGACCGCCCTCGCCGCGGCGTCGATCGCGGGGGCCGCCTCGCGTCGCGATGCGGTCGGCTAAAGTCCCGGACCATGGCGACCGACGAGCTGATTCCCTACCCGCCGCACAGCCAGCGCGGACTCGTCGCGCGCTGGGTGTCGTGGCTGGCGTCGTGCGGACCGCTGCGCAGCCCGCTCGCCGACACGACCGGCCGGTTCGCGGGTCGGCACCAGCCCGACGACGTCTTCTTCCTCGCCGGGAGCCTGCGCGGTACGGTCGAGCGGGAGATCAAGGTCCCGGCCGGGCGGACCCTGTTCCTGCCGGTGATCGCGATCTGGGCGCCCGCCGAGGTGGGCCTGCCGGTGATGGGCGGCGCCGACGGCAGCGCACTGCTGGACGGCACGCCGCTGGAGATCTCGGCGATCGGCACGCCGACGCCGTTCACGATCAAGGGAGCGCTCGGCAACCCGGTGACGGTCCGCAAGGACCCGGCCCAGCGGCGCTGCTGGGGCTTGTTCGCCCAGTCCGAGCCGCTGACCCCCGGTACCCACGAGCTGATCGTCGACGGCACCGACGGAGCGGACCTCAAAGTGGGCGCCCGCTACCGCATCACCGTCCCCGCGTAGTCCTTCACCGCGGCATCCTTCACCGCAGCGCAACCCCAAGATCGCCGCACCTCTTGAAGAGTTGCGGAGTTTTGGTGCGACCCAGAAGACGCAACTCTTCAAGAGTTGCGGCGATCTTGGGGGCTCCGGCCGCGGGGCTCAGGTGCTGGGGGTGGTGAGTGCGGTGAGGCGTTCGGTGGAGATGCAGGAGATCAGGCAGCGTTCCTTGGCGTCGGCGAGGAGCTGCGCGGTCCAGGTGGTGAGGCCGCCGTCGCCGAGGTCCACGGTCCGGCCGTCGTGCTCGGCCCGCAGCCCGATCGCCGCGCCCGCGTAATAGCCCGCGCCCTGCGTCCGGTCCTGATCCGGGACGACCGGGACCGGGCCGTCGGCCACGGCGGGCAGCACGGTGTCGTGGACTCGTTCGGTCAGGAGCGGGCTGAACGCCGTCACCGTGATACGGCTCGGGTGCCCGGGCAGCAGGTCCGCGAGCACCCGCTGCCAGAATCCGATGTGCTCGACGAGCAGCCGGGACTCGGTGCGCCCCGAACCCGTGTCGCGGGCGGTCGAGACGAGCGCGAAGAGCCGGAAGTGCTGCGAGGCACCGGGGCCGAAGGTCTGCGCCCGCAGTACGCGGTGCGACGCGGCGAGGTCGATCTGCCCGGCCGCCCCGGCCCCGCGCCGAACGGCGGCCTCGACGGCGAGCGCGTTCGTCGGGTCGCTCAGCACCTCGGTGCCCCGGACGGTGCTGACGATGCGGTGCTGGTCGACCGGGCCGAGCGCCGAGCAGGTGCCGAGCGGGACGACGGGCGCGAGCTCGACCCCGGCGTACACCTCGGGTAGCAGTTCCCACAGGCGGGCCTCGACGCGCGCGAGCCGCCGGGGGTCGGTCGGTGCCGGGCGGACGAACCGGTCGGAGCCCCACCGCTGCACCAGCCGGGACGCGTTCACCTCCCGCGCCCGGGTGCGGGTGACGGAGAGCAGCAGCGATTGCAGCTCGGTGGGGGAGAGTCCGGTCTCCAGTGCGCGGCGGGCAGCGCCGGGCAGCTCGCGCCAGACCCGGTCCTCGATGCGTGGGCTCTCCATGGGACCAGGTTGTCAGGATCCGCGTCGGCTTGCAGGGAATATGGATCAGGGTATCGTCACGAGTCTATGTGTTGAAGCGAAGGGAGTCGGCATGTCGATACGCAAGAGGTTCCTGCTGGCGGCGACCGCGATGGCGACGCTCGCGGCGACGGCCCTGACCGCCACCGGCGCTTCCGCCGCTGCCGCGCCGACGACGCTGCCCGCGGGGCAGTACACGTTGAGCGCCGATTATCACCAGTTCGACGCGCTCAACGCCGCGCTCGTGGCGAAGCTCGGCACCGCCGCCGTCCACACCGTCATGGACAACGCCAACCACGACCGCGGCCCCGTCACCGACTCGCTCGGACTGCCCGGCTACACCGCCGGGTTCACCTTCGACTCCGGCGACGACAACGACTGCACCAACTACCCGCAGGGCATCACCACCAGCCGCGACGCCATCGGCACCGCCAACAGCGGCAACTACGACGGGCACCAGCTCGTCCTGGTCAGCTGGTACACGAAGGACGGCTGTGACGGCGCCTCCTCGCGCAGCCGGATCACGCTCGTCGACTGGGACGCCACCTACCCCGACAAATACCGCAAGGTGCTGCTCGTCGAGCCGACCGGCACCGCCGCCGCGCCGAGCTTCAAGGACATCACCATCCACGCGGGCGGCGTCTCCTGGTACGGCGACTACCTCTACGTCGCCGACACCGGCCGCGGCATGCGGGTCTTCAACATGAAGAAGATCCTCAAAACCAACACCGGGGGTACGGCGAGCCAGATCGGCCGACAGTCCGACGGCACCACCTACTACGCGCACAACTACGCCTACGTGCTGACGCAGATCGGCACGATCACCTCGGCCACCACCTCGGGCACGGCGCTGGCCTGGTCGAGCATCTCCCTGGACCGGGTGAGCGGTTCGATCGTCATGACCGAGTACACCTGCGCCAGCTGCACCAACTACCCGCAGCGGGCACCCCGGGCGGTCCGGTTCCCGTTCGCCTCGGGCGCGACGACCTTCGCCGCCTCGACCACGGCCACGCAGGCGCTGCAGCTGCCCTGGTACAACCTCAACGGGGTCGCTTCGCACAACAACCGCTGGTGGTTCAACTCGTCCGCGGCGAAGAAGCTCTACTACTGGACGCCCGCGGCCGGTTCGACCACCTATGCCTGGGTGGGCGGCGGCGAGAGCATCAGCTACTGGGAGGACACCACCAATCCCGACCTGCTCTTCTCGTTGCAGGAGACGATCGGGCACCGCAACGTCTTCGCCGTGGAGCAGGCCTCCTACGACGGTTGAGCATGCTCACGGGACCAACTCTTGAAGAGTTGCGGCGATCTTGGTGCTTGCACCGCCGAAGTCCGGCGCGGCTGCGCGATGATGCGGGGCATGAGAGTCGACCCCGCCGCGGTGACGGCCGCCCACGGGCGCAGGGCGAGCAGCTGGGCGGTGCTCGTCGATCGCCCGACGCGGTTCGTCGCGAAGGTCGAGACCGACGACGGCCCGGTCCTGCTGAAGGCGGCCGCCGACCACGACATCATCGCCCGCGAGGTGGCCGGCGTCGCCCGGCTCGGCGCCCTCGGGCTGCCGGTGCCGGAGCTCCTCGGTTCCGGTGAGGCGCCGGTGGCGTACGCGATGCTGCGCTGGACCGACGGCGCGGGCTTGACGTCGGCGAGCCCGGCGCGCGCACAGGCGGACGCCGGCCGCCTCCTGCGCCGGGTGCACGCCGCCGGTGGCGACGGGCCCTACGCGGGCACGGTCCCGACGTGGCCGGAGTGGATGGCGGGCTGGCTGAACCACGCCGCGGCGTGGTGGAAGTCCACCGGGCGGGCCGATCCGGCGACGATCGCCCGCCTGTGGTCCTGGCTGGCGCAGGAGGCGGAGCTGCTGTCGACGCGGGGCCGCGACCTGATGCTCTTCGACGGACGGCCGGAGCACTTCATCGTCGACGGCGACCGGATCGCGGTGATGATCGACCTCTCCGAGATCCGCGCCGGCGACGCCGCGATGGACCTCGGCGTCCTCGCCGTGGACGACCCCGGGCTCCTCCCCGGTGTGCTGGCCGGGTACGCCCCCACCGACGCCGAGCGGGCCGCCTTCGCCGCGCTGGTGCCGTTCTACACGACGCTGCGGCGGCTCGCCCGGGCCGAGTGGTTCCACGCCAACGGCGATCCGGCCGACGCGGAGCCGATCTTCGCGCTGCTCGCCGCCGAGCCGCCCGTGTGAGCGACGTTTCGGCGATCGTGCGGTCGTTGGCCGACATCGTTGCGGCGGTGAGCTTTCCTGCCGCTTGCTCGCGTTAGTCGCTGAGGGCGTGACTGCGGCGCACCCCTTGGTGAACGACTCGGAGCATGGAGGCTATCGAGATGATGATCTGCGACCTCGACGAGCTTGTAGGGCGGTCCGGCTGTGCTCGGTAGCCTCGACGTTCTCGCCAACGGGTGGGCCGAGGGGGGCCGCCGCGCGATCGGCTTCCCCGGCGCCACCGACATGTCGTTCCCGCACCTCGCCGAGGTGCTCACCGGGCAGCCGCTCAACAACGTCGGCGACCCCTGGACCGAGGGGCTCTACGCCAACCACAGCAAGCCCCTGGAGCGCTTCGTCATCGACACGATCGCCGGGCTCCTGCGCGCACCCGAGCAGCACTGGGGATACGTGACGCCGGGCGCGAGCGAGGGCACGCTCGCCGGGCTGCTGGAGGCCCGCACCCGCTATCCCGACGCGGTCGTCTACCACTCCAGCGCCGCGCACAACAGCGTACGCAAGGCGGCGCGGATCCTGTCGATGCCCGCGATCGAGGTGCGGGCGGTCAGCACGGGGGAGATGGACTACCCGGACCTGGCCCGGCAGGTCGGCGCACACCGGGACCGGGCGGTCATCGTCGTCGCCAACGTCGGCACCACGATGACCGAGGCCGTCGACGACCTGCGGGTCATCACGCAGATCCTCGACCAGCAGCAGGTCACCCGGCGGTTCATCCACTGCGACGCGGCGCTCACCGGCATCCCGCTGGCACTGCTGCCCGCGAAGGCCCGGCCCGGCTTCGACTTCGCCGACGGCGCCGACAGCATCGTGGTGTCGGGGCACAAGTTCCTCGGCGTACCCATGCCGTGCGGGATCTTCGTCGCCCGGCGCGACCGGCAGCCCGTGACGCTGCTGGACCCGGTCTCCTACACCGGGGTGGCCGACACCCCGATCGGCTGCTCGCGCAACGGCCACACGCCGCTCTACATCGCGCACGTGCTGCACAGCCTCGGCGTGGACGGCCTGCGCCGCCGGGCCGACGACGCCCGGGTGCTCGCGGCCTATGCCCAGCAGCGGCTCGCCAACATCGGCTGGCACGCCTGGCGGCATCCCTACGCCTTCACCGTGGTGCTGGACACGCCGCCGACGCCGGTGGAGCGGCGGTGGAACCTGCCCAGCGAGGGCGGCTGGAGCCACGTGATCTGCATGCCCGGCGTGACGGTGGCGCAGATCGACGAGTTCGTCGCCGACATCGCCACGGCGGTGGCCGGGCCGCGCAAGCTCGCCCCCGCCCACCAGGCCCCCGAGCAGTCGCTGGTGGTGGTCTCCTAGCGCAGCGGTCCGGCTCGGGGCGGTCCGATCCCGAGCCGGACCTACTCGTCCTTGACCTCGTCGGCCGGGACGGCGGTGAGGTAGATCGCTGTGGTCCCCTCCGGCAGCGTGCCGAGGCTGCCGCGCCGGGAGACGGTGAAGTAGCCGCGTACCACGATGCTGCCCGCGCCGTACTCGCCGTTGTCGATCTGCGCGTCGGTGACGTTCTCGGCGAAGAAGAAGAGCACCACCGATCCGGTGCAGGGCTGCACCCGATCGGGATCGCAGCTCGGATCCGCGTTGAGGTCCAGCAGCACCGATGCCCGCTGCAGCGGGTCGCCCTGCTGCGAGCAGGGCATCGGGCCGTCGTGGAAGACGCACCGCGTCTCCAGGCGGACCAGCTCGCCGTCGTGCTCGTCGGCGAAGCTGAGGAATTCCCGCATGCCCTCGACGGTGTCGATCGGCTGGGCGAAGGCCGGTGTTCCCCGGTCGAGGAACTCCGCGATGCCGATCACGCCGGAGGTGATGCCGATGAGTGTGGCGACACCGGCGACGATGCCGCCGATCAGCCTGCGCGTGCGCTTGCCGTCGGCGGGCTTCTGTCCTGGTGCGATCACCTGGTCGGGCTGCATAGGACATGGTGCTCACGGTCGGGTCGGGAGCACATCGCCCGCCCCGGTCCTGCCTCCGCGACGGTTGTCGATATCGCATGGACGATCGTCGGCCGCGCTGCCGCTTCCGCAGGTCCGTGCACACTCCCGCCTGGGCGCAAGATCGTGCCTGCCCGGGCGCAAGATCGTGCTGTTTCCCGGAAACAGGCCCCACCGACGTGCTTCGAGGGGACTGCTTCCGGGAAACAGCACGATCTCGCGCAATGGCTACGCCGTCACGTGGCCCGCCGTCCAGCAGGATTCGTGGGTGTGGCAGGTGACGAGGCCCTGCAGCGCGGTGTGCAGCGCGGCGAGGCGGGCCGCGGTGAGCTGACCGGCGATGTTGTTGAGCTGCTGGGGATCGGCGAGCCGGTCGTAGTACTCGCGCTCGCCGTTGGCGTACTCCACATAGGTGTAGGTCGCGGTCCGCAGCGCCGAATAGGTGGTCGGGTTGCCGTTGCGCTGGGTCTGCGCGTCGGGGTCGTCGGCGGCCTGGTTGGGTCCGTGGTGCTCGATCAGCGACGCGGTCCGCCAGTTGGGCGCGGCTTCGCCCTGCAGCAGCGGCAGGATGCTGCGCCCGTTGACATCGGACGCGACGGTGCCGCCGCCGATGCGCTGGAAGGTCGGCGCTAGGTCGATGTTCTGCACCACCTCGGTGCGGGTGGTGCCGGCCGGTACGCCGGGACCGGTCACGATCAGCGGCACCCGGACGTCGGTGTCGAAGGCCGTCATCTTGCCCTGCGTCAGCCGGTATTCACCGAGGTGGAAGCCGTTGTCCGCGCTGAAGACGATGTAGGTGTTGGCGGCCTGCCCGGTCGCCACCAGCGTCGCCCGCAGGTCCCGGATGAGCCGGTCGATCGCCTGCACCGACTGGGCCCGCTTGCGGAAGTTGGTGTCGATCGCCGTCTTCTCCGCTGTGGTCAGGGGTCCGTTTCCCGCCAGCCAGGACGGTGCGTTGACGGGTAGCTTGTTGAAGGCGGCGGTGCGGGGTGCGGTGAGGCCGGGGAAGTCGTTGAGGTCCTCCGGCGCCGGGGTGAAGGGCGCGTGCGGGGTGAAGGTGGCGAGTTCCAGCAGGAAGGGGGTTCCGCTCGCGGCGGAGCGCTGGATGAAGGCGCTGCCCTTGTCGGCGATCACGTCGGTGAGGTAATCGGCGGGCGTGCTGCCATAGTGCACGACGGTGTGGTTCTCGTTGAGGTCGTAGTTGTAGTTCGGGTAGCCGTTGCCGGCCACGTCCCACTCGGACCAGCCCGGCGGGACGTAGGGCAGGCTGCCGCCCTGGGTGTCACCGGGCAGGTAGCCGTTGAGGTACTTGCCCATGAATCCGGTGGCGTAGCCCCTGGCCTGCAACGCGGTCGCGAACGTCTTCGACTCGTGGCCCCGGTTGTGGAAGACGTCGAAGCCGCCGTCCGGCGAGCTGTTGGTGAAGATGCCGGTGTCGTGCGGGAACTTGCCGGTGAAGATCGACGAGCGGGACGGGCAGCAGAGTGAGTCGGTCACGGTGTAGTTGGTGAAGGTGACGCCGTCACGCTGCAGCCGTTGGACCTCGGGCATGAACTGCACGAGGTTCCACGAGAGGTCATCGGTGAGGACGAAGATCACGTTGGGCGGCGCGGCGGCGACCTCGGCCGGGGGAGTGGCGGCTCGGGCCGGAGCCCAGATCGCCAGCGTGGCGAGGCTGGCAGCGGCGAGGGCGGCGAGCGGCCCCGGGCGGCGGGGAATCAGCATGCATCACATTGTGATCAATAAATATACACTGCTGGTGAAGGAATTATTGGCGACCTGTTAACGCCGTCGACATCAGCCCAGGTGGTCGTGGATGCGCAGGGCGTCGACAACCGGCGGGCCGCTGGGCTCGGGCTCCGGCCCCGGCTGGTACGGAGACCGCCCGTACCCGGCCACGTCCGGCATCTCGCCGGAGCTGGAGTTGGAGCCGGACGGCAACGGCTTGACCGCCGGCGACATCCCCGGCTGCGGGCTGGCCGACGGTGCGCCGGAGGGGCTCGCCGACGGGCTCACCGCCACGCTCACCGGCGGCGGGGCGGGTCGGCTGGAGACGGTGCAGCCGCCGCAGGTGTAGTAGAGGATGTCCCAGTGGTTGCCCTCGTCGGTGTAGATGTTGCCCGACGGCGCCCGGTACTGATGGCCCCAGCCGCTGATGTAGCCGACGTAGGCGAAGTTGCGACCGATGTAGGCGCTGACGCAGGCCCAGCGGGCGATGTCGAGCTTCCAGCCGTTCCAGTGGGTGTAGGTGCCCGTACCGTGGCCGGTCTCGGTCCCGCCGGTGACGGTGATCGGGCAGCGGCTCGCGGTCCGCAGCGTGATCACGCCGTCGATGGTGGACTGCCGGATGCGCTCGAAGGAGGTGCACTCCGGGTTGTTGCGGTTGGTGCAGTTCCCTGACGAGATCCAGGCGATCCCGGCGGCGCGGAGCTGATCGGTGGCGGCCTTGTGGGTGAGGAGCACGACCGGCGCCGCCGAGAGGGCCGACGGCCAGCCGATCAGCGCGAACGCGAGCAGGGCGCCCGCCATCGCCCCGGTGGCCGTCACTGTCCCGAGCCAGCTTCGCTTTCGCCGCATAATCTTCACTAAAAGTGAGACTAGGAATACTTTGCGTGATTTCACCGCATTCCCGCGCCCTCGGCGTTTCGAGTGGGTCCGCGAGCCCTGGCTGAGGAGCGCTACCGTGATCACCATGCTGGTCGTGACGACGAATGACATCCCCGGTTACGAGATCCGCTCCGTCTACGGCGAGGTGTTCGGGCTGACCGTACGGTCGCTGCGGCTCGGTGCGGGCTTCACCGCGAGCTTCCGCTCCCTCGGCGGCGGCGAGGTGCCGGAGATGACGAAGCTGGTCGCGCAGAGCCGCAACGAGGCGATGGGCCGGATGCTCCACGAGGCGCACCAGCGCGGCGCGAACGCCGTCGTCGCGATGCGCTTCGACAACGGCGAGATCATGCAGCAGTGGACCGAGGTCTGCGCCTACGGCACGGCGGTCTGGGTCGTGCCGGTGACCGACGACGCCAAGAAGCAGTACGACTACCTCGTCAAGGCCGGGCAGATGCCGCACCAACAGCACTACCGGACCTTCGTCCAGTAGCGCGGCCCGCCAACCGTCAGGCTGCCGGTGCCGCCGGGAACGGTGCCCGGGTCACCAGGTCGCCGTCGAGCGGATAGGCGGGGCTGGGCGCGGGGATCTGCGCCGGGATCCGCGTCCGCAGGACCACCTCGACCTGCCCGTGCTGGGCGTAGAGGTCGGGCCAGGCCTGACCGGCGCAGAGCGCCAGCGGCTCGCGCACGATGTCGTGCTGCACCTTGCCGGCCGTCAGTTCGAGCACCCGGGGTGCGGGAACGGCGAGGGCGCCGTCCTTCGCGGTGGGGTCCATCGGCCCGGCCGCGACGACGAGACCGTCGCGCACGACGTAGACCTGGTAACCGCTGCCGTTGGCCGAGGCGGTCCGGGTGCTGGTGAGGCCCACCGTGACGGTCGGGGGAGCGGCGTCGCTCTGCGGCCGCAGGGTGAGCTCGGTGAGGGCGTAGCCACCCGACTCGGCCTGTGTGCCGGCGAGGTCGGGTGCCTTGCCGCAGATGCTCGGTGCGGTCGCGGTCGTGGCGGTGGTGTCGTCAGGACTGCCGCACCCGGCGGTGAGCAGCACGAGGAGGGTGGTCGCGAGAAGAGGGCGTCGGCTCGGAGTCACCGTGGGAGCGTACCCATGAAACCGCCGAGTCTCCATCCGCCGAGGATTCGCCGAGGTGAGGAGCCCGATCAGGGCGGTGGCGGTGTGAAGGTCACCGTCACGTCGGTGAAGCCGAGCCCGCGGAGCAGGCCGGTGAGCATGTTGCGGGTATTGGTCTTGGCGCGCTCCTCCAGCCCGGCGTCCCGCGCCGCCTGCTCGAGCTTCTTCTCACCCTCGAGATAGGCCCTGTGCTCCAGGTCCTGATCCCTGCCGAAGAGGTCGCCGACCGCCTGGATGGCGCTGCGGTCGATGTCGTAGATGTGGGTCTTGGCGTTGTCGAGGTTCGCCTTCTCCAACTCCGGCGACGGCAGGGTGATCGAGGCGCTCTTGCCGTCGGGCGAGACGACTATCGAGTTCTTGTCGATGGCGGAGAAGTCGACGTAGACGTCGACGGAGCCGACCACGATCAGCATGACGCGCTTGCTGAGCAGGTCGAGCCAGCCGCTCTTCTCCTCCAGGTCGACGACGACCTCGAAGTTGCCCGACGCCGCCTCGAAGCGGCTCAGGTCCTGGATCGACTTGAGCACCACGGGCCCGCTGCGATCGACGGATTCGACGCCGAAGAAGTCGTTGTAGAGGGCGACCCCGCCGACCACCATCAATCCCAGGGCCGCGATCCCGGCGATGAGCCGCAACAGTCTCATCCGCTCAGCATGTGCCGGGCGGTCCCTCCCGGACAGCCGTTGATCGGCGGATCGGATTCCACCCGGCAGGCCGGTGGATCGCTCTCCGGGTCGGGCGGGGAGCGGGGACCGGCACGGATCCGCAGCCCCGGATGGAGGTCGATCGGGTGGGGTGCTGTCCGTCCGGCGCCGACGGTGCGCCGAACGGAGGTGAGGACCGGCTGATCGATGTAGAAACAGCAATCGATCGTACGGCGATCGGCGGGCCCGCGCCGAGAAGCTGTCCGTCATTACTTAACCGGGTGGTGCAGACGCGGGCGGGCCGGGAAACCGGCCCGCCCGCATTTTTACCTTTACCCCGGTGTCACCCCGCCGCTGTCACGGCAGGGCGTTGAGGAACGGCTCGTGGCTGTTCTGGAACTCCCAGTTGTAGTAGCGGTCCCAGTTGATCGACCACGTCATCAGGCCGCGGAAGTCCGGCGAGGTGCCGCCGCGCAGCGTGTAACCACCGCAGGTCTGGTTCTTGACCAGGCAGTTCACCGCCTGCTGCACCGCGGCCGGAGTCGTGTAGCCGCCGCCCGCGCTCACCGCCGCCGGGACGCCGAAGGCGATCTGGTCGCGCCGCAGCGCCGGGAAGGTGATCCCGGTGTTGGCGACGGTGAAGCCCGCGACCAGCATGTCCGTCATCGCGATGTGGAAGTCGGCGACGCCCATGTTGTGGTACTGGTTGTCCAGGCCCATGATCGGACCCGAGTTGTAGTCCTGCACGTGCAGGACGGTCAGGTCGTTGCGCAGGGCGTAGATGACGGGCAGGTAGGACCCGGCCCGGTTGTCGCAGCCGGAGCAGGTGCCGCCGTAGAACTGGTAGCCGAGCTGCACGAAGAAGGTCTCCGGCGCCATCGTCAGCACGAACGACGAGCCGTATCGGGCCTTCAGGGTGCGCAGCGCCGAGATCAGGTTGACGATCACCGGCGTGGTCGGGTTGCGGAAGTCGCCGTCACCGGCGTTGAGGCTCAGCGAGTGGCCCTCGAAGTCGATGTCGAGACCGTTGAGGCCGTAGCGGTCGATGATCGCGCTCACCGACGAGACGAAGGTGTCCCGGGCGGCGGTCGAGGCGAGCTGGACCTGGCCGTTGGCGCCGCCGATGGAGATCAGCACCTTCTTGCCCTGGGCCTGCTTGGCGCGGATCGCCGCGATGAAGTCGGCCTCGCTCTCCACATTGGGGCATTCGGCGACCGGGCAGCGGTTGAACCGGATGTCGCCGGAGGTCACCGAGGTCGGCTCGCCGAAGGAGAGGTTGATGATGTCCCACGCGGCCGGCACGTCGGCCATCCGCACGTACCCGGAGCCGTTGGCGAAGCTCGCGTGCAGGTAGCCGATGAGCGCGTGCTTGGGCAGCCCGGAGTTGACACACCCGGTCGTGGTCCCGCTGGCGGTGCCGCTCTTGCTCGATTCACCATTCGCGTTGTACGCCGAGACGCTGTACGTGTAGGTCGTGCACGCCGTCAGGCCGCCGATCGTGGCCGACAGCCCGGTGACCGAGGTCCGCAGCGTGGTGCCCTCGTAAACCCGGTACCCCGTGGCACCCGCCGACGGGCTCCAGGCGAGCGAGATCGACGTGTTGGTGGTGCCCGTGATCAGCACCCCGCCCGGCGTCGGCGGTGCCGTGGTGCACCCGGTGGTCGTCGTGCTGACGGCACCGGATTTCGCCGACTCCCCGACGGAGTTGTAGGCGGCCACCGTGTAGGTGTGCGCGGAGCAGGTGGCGAGCCCGGTGATCGTCGTCGAGGTCCCGGTCACGGTGGCCCGCACCGTGGTGCCCTCGTAGACCCGGTAGCCGGTCACCGTGCCCGACGAGGCGCCCCAGGACAGCGCGACGGAGGAGTTGGTGACGGTCCCGACGCTCGGGTTGCCCGGTACGCCGGGGGCCGACGATCCACCGGGGCCGTCGAGGCTGATGTCGTCGGCGTAGTAGGTGCCCTGCCCGTACCAACCGTGCAGGTAGACCTGCGCTGAGGTCTGGCCCGCCGCGGTGGTGAAGTTGACGGTGAGCTGGGTGTAGTTGGCGTTGGACGTCCAGGTCGACGCGCCGCCGGTGACACCGAGGTAGACGTAGTTGCCGCGCACCCACGCGGTGAGCGAGTAGGCGGTGCTCGGCACCACCGCGACGGTCTGGGTGCACTGGGCGTTGTCGGAGGCGCTCGCGGCGCCCGCGAGCGCCTTGGTGCCGCTGTGGACGGGCGTGCTGACGACGGAGCCGAGGCTGCACGACCACGGGGAGAGGCTGCCGCTCTCCAGACCGGGGTTGCCGAGCAGGTTGGCCGCCGAGGCCGGGCTGGCGACGCTGACGAGACCAGCTGCCAGCAGCACGGATGCGGCGAAGGCGAGCAGGCGGGGACGGTGTCTCATAGGGTGACCCTCCATTCGCCCGGCGAGGGGGGAGCCGGGACATCGATGGTGGGTTAATTATTAAGACAGCTAACTGTTAATGTCCATAACTGATTCCGGCCGGGCTTCGGCGGTCGAACCGGATCCCCCCGCTCGCGCGTCTAGTGTGCTGAGTCGTCGTCTGAGGGGAGACCGAGCGTGGTCGCGGGTTCCGAGGTCATGATCGAGCTCGAAGGATGGCAGGACCGGCCCGTGGACCGGCCGCCCCGGCCCTTCCCGCTGACCTGGCGGCGCCGCTGCGCCGCCGTGGCGTGTGCCGTCGCGGTGCTCGTCACCGTCGGCGCCGCGGCCGCACCGGCACCGCCGCCCCCGTGGCGTCGGATGACCACCTTCGTCAGCGGCGGGGACAACCGCTACTCCCTCGTCGGAGACGTACTGGTCGCGATCGAGGCGGGCACGACGGTCGCGGTGGCGCGGAACCTCGCCGATGAGCGAATCCGCTGGCGGGCCGACTTCGGTCTGGACAGCATCCGGGTCCTCGCCGCGAGCGGGACCTTCGTCGTGGGAGGCCTGCCGGTCGGGATCGACGACTCCGCGAGGGGGATCGTGCTCGGCGTCGATCCGGCGACGGGGGCGGTCCGCTGGCGGCATCAGGGCTGGCTGCAGTCGCTCACGCCGGACGGGCAGGTCGCCATCGTGCACGATGGTACGGACCAGGGCCTGATCACGGCGATCGACGTGCGCAGTGGTGCCGAACGCTGGCACTTCGAGGCCGGACCGCAATCCCTGATCGGCTACGCCGGCGACGGGCTGATGATGACGTGGCGGGGTGTCACGCGCCCGGCGTCCTATCTGGTGGCGAAGATCGACGGGAGCCACATCGAGATCTCGCTCGACTCCGGCGTCGCGACCACCCTCGACCGGCTGGATCAGGGTGCGTCCGTCGAGACCATCGACGACACCACCATCGTCGGCAGGCTGCCCGCCCCGCCCGAGCCGGGGATCGACAGCCCGCAGCAGATCCTCGTGGGCTATGACCGGGCCACCCGGCGGGAGCTGTGGCGTTCGGAGGCGATCGCCGGCGACGACAGCGTCATGGGCTGCGGAGCGATCCTCTGCCAGGACCACGGCGACGACGTGGTCGCGCGGTCACCCAGGACGGGGAAGGTGCTGTGGACCGTGCCCGGCGTCAACGCGTTCGGCCTGTGGCACCGCGACACCGGTGATGTCATCATCATGACCAGCTCCGCGGACGTGGCCGGGCGCCGGCTCATCGACGCGGCCAGCGGGGCGCTCCAGGCCGATCTGGGGCGATGGCGGGCGATCGGGGTGGTCGACGGTCGGCTGCTCGTCCGGCTGATGGACACGAGCGGTCCCCTGACCCGCACCTGGCTCGGCGTGGTCGCGCCGACCGGTGCACCGGTGGTGCGGGTGCTGGGGCTGCTGGGCGCGCAGGGGGCAGCCGTCTCCGACTGCTGGACGCAGGGCGCCTGGCTGGTCTGCGCGGTCCTGGGCAAGGTCATCGTGCTCGACCCCCTCGCCGTCGCGTGACGGGACAGGCTGAACAGGAGACGGCATGAACGAGTCGCGCGAGATCGTCATCGATCTCGGAGGCGCACCCCGGGACCTCGGCGATCCGCCGTGGAGCCGGGACCGGCCCAGCGGGCGGCGGTTGCTCTACGCCCTCGCCTGCGCCGTGGTGGTCCTCGCCACGGCAGGCGCGTCGGCCCTGCCCGCCGCCGCGCCGCCGTGGCGGCGGATGACGACCTTCGCCACGGTCGCGGCCGACCTGACCTGGGTCACCGGGGACGTCGTGCTGGAGCAGCAGGCCGCTGTCGGCCCGGTGACGGTGCGGGGGCTCGCGGACGGGAGCATCCGCTGGCAGGCCGATCTGCGGCTCGACGACGTGTACGCGATGGCGGTGAACGGGTTGCTGCTCGTGTCGGGCAAGGTGCGTGACGGCTCGGGCGCGGGCGCCGGTGTCGGCACGGCGGAGGTCGTCGCCGTCGACGCCGCGACCGGTGAGCCGCGGTGGACCCGGCCCGGCAGCCTGCACTCCGTCACACCGGACGAGCGGCTCGCCGTGCTCATGCAGGGCGACGGGGCGTGGCCGCAGTTCGCCGGGATCGAGGTGCCCGGCGGAGCCGAACGATGGCGGTTCGACCCGGGCCAGGGCGTGTCGATCGACAACATCGCCGAGGCGTTCGGGAACCTGCTGGTGCCGCAGCCGCTGCCGGTCCTCGACTTCTACCTCCTGACGCGGCGTGACGGCAGCCGGCTGCAGCTGCGGCTGGACTCGGGGACCACCAGCGACATCAGCTGGCTGCCGCCGAACTCCACCGTCTCCTTCATCGACGACGAGACGATCGTGGTCGATACGTCGGTGGGTCCGCTCCCGCTGCCCGGCAGCTCCCAGCCGACGATGGCGATGGGCTTCGACCGGGCTTCGCGGCGGGAGCTGTGGCACTCGGCGGTCGCCGGGAGCTCGCTGAACACCCTGCGCTGCGGTGCCCTGGTCTGCCGTGACGTGCGCGGCGCGATCGTCGCCACCGTGCCCCGCTCCGGCGAGGCGCGGTGGACGGCGCCCAACGCCGCCATCTTCGGGCTCTGGCACCGTGGCGACGGCGAGGAGCTCATCGTGGTCCAGCAGGGCGACCGGGGCGGCCGGGTCGTCCTGGACGCGGTGACGGGAGCCCGCCGTGCCGATCTCGGCGCCTGGCAGGCGGTGGGGCTCGACGCGGGCGGCCTCGTCGTCGCGATCATCGACGACGGCACCACCGATGAGAAACGGACCTGGGTGGGGCTGGTTCCGGCGAGCGGCGATCTCACCGTCACGACGCTCGGACTCTTCGGGCCGACCGGCCCGCCGGTCACGTCATGCTGGTCGAAGAGTGCGTGGGTCGTCTGCGCGGGGCTCGGCTCGCTGATGGCGGTGCCGATCCGCACCCCCGCCACCACGCTCCCCACCGGGTGAGGGAGGGGGCGCCGATCGCGTCCCCTCCCCGTCATCCCACGTCAGGAGCCGTAGACCTCGAACTCCCAGAGCGAGTAGCCGTACCCGGTCGCGCGGGTCGTGCCGTTGATCCGGACATAGCGTCCGGTCCCGGTCAGGCCGGTGAGGTCGTCGACCGCACCGTTGCCGCCGGTCACGCTCTGGATCGTGGTCCAGGTCGTGCCGTCCGGCGAGATCTGCACCTGGTACGCCGTCGCGTAGGCCGCCTCCCAGGTCAGCTTGACCCGGTTGACGGTGCGGGTCTGGCCCAGGTCGACGCGGATCCACTGCGGATCGGTGGCGAGGCTGGACCACCGGGTCGTCCCCACCCCGTCGACCGCGGCCGACGCGGGGGTGCCCGCGTTCTCCACGCTCGACGCCGTCACCGGCTGGTTCAGGGCCAGATTGGAGGTGACCGGCGGTGTGGTGCCGCCGCCGTAGACCTCGAAGGCGAAGAGCGAGTAGCCCCACGCCGAGCCGCGCGCCGTACCGTTCATGCGCACGTATCGGCCCGTGCCGGTGAGCCCGGTGAGGTCGTCGACGCCACCGTCCCCGCCGGTCACCGACTTGATCGTGGTCCAGGCCGTCCCGTTGTCGGAGGTCTGGATCTGATAGGCCGACCCGTAGGCCGCCTCCCACGTCAGCTTCACCCTGTTGATGGCGGTCGACGACCCCAGATCCACCTGGATCCACTGTGGATCGGCGAAGGCGCTCGCCCAGCGGGTCGCCGCGTTGCCGTCGAAGGCACCCGATGCCGGTGTGCCCGCGCCCTCCACGCTCGACGCCGTGGCCGGCCGGTTCAGGGCCAGATCGGTGCCGGTCTGCGGGGGGACGGTCCCGGCGCCGAGGGTGAACTCGTCGAGGTCGAACAGCGACCCCGCCGGTCCGGTGAAGACGAGGAAGAGCTCCTGCGTACCGGTGGGCGGGGTGAGCGTACCGGTGACGGTCGCCCAGGTCTCCCAGCCGCCGGTCGGTGCCACCGCGACGGAGCCGGCGAGCGGTCCCGTCGGCGAACCGGTGCGCAGCGACAGGGTGCCGCCCACGCCGGCCGAGGCGACCCGGGCCGAGAACGACGTGACGCCGTTCAGCGCGTAGGGCTTGAACGACAGCCAGTCTCCGCTGTCGATGTAGCCGACGGCGTTGCCGCCGTTCGCCGATGCCTTGGCGGCGATCTGGATGCCGCTGGAGCCGTTGAAGTGCTCAGCCTGGCGGATGCGCGGCTGGGTCACGTTCTGCGCGTGCGTGGTCAGGGCCGGTACGCCGTTGACCGGGCTGTCGGTGTACTCCGCGTCGAAGACGCCGAAGACATTCGCCGAGCTGCCGTGCTCGCCGTCGGCGACCGTCTGGATCGTGCCGGAGCAGCCCTGCTTGCTGGTCTGCGGGTGGCCGTGGGTGTCGTGGCCGAGGATGTAGCTCACCTTCACCCGATTGCAGTCGATCGTGCCGTCCTGCGCGTCGGTCACCGTCACCGAGTAGGGCACCAGGTCGCCGAAGGTGAAGACCTGGCCGTTGACCGGCAGCGTCAGCGTCACCGACGGCGCGGTGTTGCCGACCGTGATCGCCACGCTGGCGGTACCGGTCTTGCCGGTGCTGTCGCGTGCCGTCAGCGTCGCGGTGTAGGCGCCGTTGGCGGTGTAGGTGAAGCTCGGGTTCGCCGCCGTGGAGTCGGTGCTGCCGTTGGAGGTGAAGTCCCAGGCATAGGTGATCGGGTTGCCGTCCGGGTCGTAGGAGCCCGCCGAGCTGAAGTTGACCGTCAGCGGGGCGAGACCCGAGGTGGCGGACGCCGTGGCGGTGGGGATCGGCGCGCGGCCGGCGGTGGCGTACTCGATGCGGTAGACGGCGGAACTGGCGTCGCCGCCGAACCACCCGGTGCCGTAGTCGAGCACGTAGAGCGCGCCGTCGGGGCCGAACTCCATGTCCATCACCTGCGTGCCGGACCACGGGAACGGGTTGATCGCCAGCGGCGCGCCCGTCGAGTCCATCACGATGTTCTTGATCCAGCGCCGGCCGAACTCACCGGCGAAGAAGGTCCCGTCGTAGTACTGCGGGAACTTCACGTCCGAGACGAGGTTGGGGTCGTAGCGGTAGACTGGCCCGCCCATCGGCGAGAGGCCGCCGCCGCCGAGCTCCACCGGGCTCGACCCGACATAGGGCAGCCATGACGTCTTCGCCGGTGGCAGCTGCTGCAGGCCGGTGTTGTTGGGCGAGTTGTTGACGACGCCGCCGGTGCAGTTGAACGGCGCACCCGACGGTCCGCTGGGGAAGGTGAAGTCGACGTAGGGCGTGTTGTAGCTGCTGCAGTATGGCCAGCCGTAGAAGCCCGGCGTGGTGATCCGGGCGAACTCGACCTGTCCGGCCGGTCCGCGGGCCGGGTCGGCGGTGCCCGCGTCGGGACCGTAGTCGCCGAGGTAGACGATGCCGGTGGCCTTGTCGACGCTCATCCGGAACGGGTTGCGGAAGCCCATCGCGTAGATTTCGGGCTTGGTGTTGGCGGTGCCCGGCGCGAACATGTTGCCCGCCGGGATCGTGTAGCCGCCCGCCGCGCTCGGCTTGATCCGCAGGACCTTGCCGCGCAGGTCGTTGGTGTTGCCCGCGGTACGCTGCGCGTCGCCGTTGGGGTTGCGCCCGGCCCGCTCGTCGATCGGCGTGAAGCCCGACGAGTCGAACGGGTTGGTGTCGTCACCGGTGCTGAGGTAGAGGTTGCCCGCACCGTCGAAGTCCAGGTCGCCGCCGACGTGGCAGCACTGGCCGCGGCTCGTCGGCACGTCCAGGATCGTGACGGCGCTCGCCGGGTCGATCGTGTTGTCGGCCTTCACCACGAACCGGGAGATCCGGTTGAGCCCGTTGAACGGTGCGAAGTCGGCCGGCGTACCGGTCGGCGGGGCGTCCCCGGGCGGTGTGGAGAGCGGCGGGGCGTAGTAGATGTAGACCCAGCGGTTGGTGGCGAAGGCGGGGTCCGCCTTGATGCTCTGCATGCCCTCCTCGTCGTGGGTGTAGACCGGGAGGGTCATGGCGACCTTGGTGTTGCCGTCCACATCGGTGAAGCGGACGACGCCCTCGCGCGAGGTGTGCAGCACGCCGCGGTTGGGCAGCACGGTCAGGCCCATCGGCTCGCCGGTCTCGGCGACCCCCTTGGCGAGGGTGACCTGCTGGAAGCGGCTGTTGACGGTGGCACCGCAGTCGAAGGCGGCGACCCCGGCGACGGAGCGGATGCCGCCGAGCAGGTGGGTCCGGAAGTTGGCCTCGCTGTAGCTCTCGATCGTGTGACCCAGACCCGTGTACCACGACTTGCCGCCGTCGTAGTTCTGGCACCAGGAGATCGGGTGGTCGAACCCGTCCCCGCCGCCGCTGTAGGTCGTCTCGTCCAGCGTGGCGAGGATGTGGGCGGTTCCGCGCGGGTTGGTCTGGTAGTTGTAGAGCTCGTCGAAGCGCGACCAGCGCTGCGGCAGCGTCGCGGTGGAGACGTTGACCCGGTCGGCGACCCGGACGGTCACCTGCGCGGGTGCGGGGTGGCTCTCGAAGTAGGCGCCGACGAGCTTGCCGTACCACGGCCAGGTGTACTCGGTGTCGGCCGCCGCGTGGACGCCGACATAGCCGCCGCCACCGCGGATGTAGCGCTCGAAGGCGGCCTGCTGGGTGTCGTTGAGGACGTCGCCGGTGGTGGAGAGCCAGATGACGACCTTGAACCGGGCCAGGTTGGCGTCGGTGAACGCCGCTGCGTCCTCGGTCGCCTCGACCGCGAAGTTGTTGGCCGTGCCGAGCTGCTGGATCGCCGTTATCCCGGCGGGAATGGCGTCGTGCCGGAAGCCGGCGGTCTTGCTGAAGACGAGGACGGTGAAGTCGGGCGCGGCACTCGCGGCTGGGACCACAACGGCCCAGGCGGCGATGAGGGCGCAGAGGAAGACACTGATTCTGCGTAACACGGGGGGACTCCCGTCGGAGGAGGTGCAGACAGGACGTGCGCCGATCACGTCCGGGACGGATGCATCGATCTTGCCAGAGAGCGCTCTCTGACATCGACAACAGTGTTTGACACTTTGCCGCAACAGTCAAGACATCACGGTGAATCAAAGCCGGTCGGCACGGTCAAATCGGGACGAAGGGCAGTTGCTCGGAGAGCGCTCCCCAATGGACCAGACCTTCACTCACCAGCGCGAACGTCACGTTTTTCCTGATCATTCGTTTCGTTGACGGTAGTGACGAGGGGAGTCGCGGGGTGTCGCAGTCGCGTGGTGTCGTGGGGTTCTGTGCCCGCGTCGCCGAGGAGAAGTGGTTTCACGGGGTCAGTGCCGGGGTGATCCTGCTCAACGCCGTCATCCTCGGCGTGGAGACCTATCCCCGCGCGGTGGCGCAGTTCGGCGGGGCGCTCCACGTGGTCGACTCGCTCTGCCTCGCCTTCTTCACGCTCGAGGTGGCGATCCGGCTCACCGCCTGCGGCCGCCGCCCGATGGAGTATTTCCGCAGCCCGTGGAACGTCTTCGACCTGCTCATCGTGGTCAGCGCCATGATCCCCGGCGTCCGGGAGAACGTCACCCTGCTGCGGCTGTTCCGGCTGGCCCGGGTCCTGCGGGTGATCCGGATCTTCCCGACGATGCGCATCATCGTGCACGCCGTCTGGCGCAGCATCCCCGGCACCACGAGCCTCGCCGTGCTCGGCGTCATCCTGCTCTACGTCTACGGCATGCTGGCGTGGATGCTCTTCGGCGCGCAGTTGCCGGAGAAGTACGGCTCGATCGGCCGGGCGACGCTGTCCATGTTCTACCTGATGCTCTTCGACGACCTCTCCGGGACGATCTCCGAGGGCATGGCCCTGTCGCGCTGGACGCTGCTCTTCTTCATCTCGTTCGTCCTGCTCGGCGGATTCCTGATGGTCAACATCCTGCTCGGGGTCGTGCTGAGCTCCCTCGACGAGGCGCGTGTCATCGAGTCCGAGGACGACGCCAACCACGCGGCGGCGGCGCACGCGGCGGCGCCCGCCGGCGCGTCGGGCGCATCGGGCGCGGAGCCCGCGCAGCTCGGCGAGCCGGTCTCGGCCAGGATCGCCGCGCTCAAGCACGCCATCGGTGAGCTGGAGGCGGAGCTGCACCGAGGGCTGCCGGTGCCCGAGCCGCGCGAGGGGGAGGGCTCCCACGGCCGGGCCGGCGTCGGAGTCGGCTGATCGGTTGCTGGGAGTTCTCAGCTTGTCCCGGTAGCCTGCCCGCATGGGCACGGGGAGTAACGACGACAATCCGCTGGACCGGCTCGCCGCCGAGGAGGACTGGAGCAAACGCGTCCGCGACGCCGAGCGCGACGTGGCGCGGGACCGCCGCAAGGCCCGGGTCTGGCGCCCGGTCTCGCAGCCGCGGTCGGCCCGGTCCGGTTTCGCCGGCCGGTCGAGCGTCGGCCGACCGGCCCGGACCGGCGGCATCTCACCGATCTTCATCGCGCTGGTCGTGATCACCGCTGTCAGCGGGGTGACGCTCTGGCTCGACCTCGGCCCGGCCTCCGCGTCGGTCTTCGTCTTCGTGCTCGGCGGCTGGCTCATCACCCTCTGCCTGCACGAGTTCTCGCATGCCCTGACCGCGCACCGCAGCGGCGACGACACGGTGGCGGGCAAGGGCTACCTGCGCCTGGACCCGCGCAAATACGGCCACCCGATCCTGACCTTCGTCATCCCGCTCGTGTTCCTCCTCCTGGGCGGCATCCCGCTGCCCGGCGGGGCCGTGATGATCGAGTCGCACCGCCTGCGCAACCGGTTCCGCGACGCGCTCGTCTCCGCCGCCGGACCGGCGATCAACATCATCGCCGCGGTGATCCTGCTCGCCGCGGTCTCGATCGGCGGACCCGAGGCGATCTACGACGTCACCGAGCCGCACGCGCCCTTCTGGTCCGCGCTCACGTTCCTCGCCTATCTCCAGGTGGCGACGGCGATCCTCAACCTGCTGCCCGTGCCCGGGCTCGACGGCTACGGGATCATCGAGCCCTACCTGCCGGCATCGGCGCGCCGCATCGGCAACCAGATCCGCCCCTACGGCCTGATCGTCGTCTTCGTGCTGCTCTACCTGCCGGTGGCGCGGGACGCCTTCAGCAGCGTGAGCTACTGGATCCTCGACACCGGTGGCGCGCCGATCAACGGCGACTACTACGGCTACGAGCTGTTCCGCTTCTGGTCGGGCTGGTTCAAGTAGGGTCGGCCCGCGGCGGGCTCCTGCGCCATAATGCCGGCATGTCGATCATCATTCGACGGCTCGCCGCGACCGATTCACCGGCCGAGCTGACCTCGCTGCTGCACGCCGCCTACGCGGGGCTGGCGGCACAGGGCTTCAACTACACCGCCGTCGACCAGGGCGTCGAGGTGACCCGTGGGCGGCTGAGCAGCGGGGATGCGTTCGTCGCGGCCGAGGGCAGCCGGCTGATCGGGACGATCCTGGTCCTGCCGCTCACGGCGGACCGGCCCTACTACGACCGGCCGGAGACGGCGTCGATCAGCCAGTTCGGGGTCCACCCCGACTGTCACGGCAGCGGCGTCGGCGGGGCACTGCTCGCGGCCGCCGAGGACCACGCGGCCGGTCTCGGCGCGACCCAGGTCATCCTCAACACGGCCGAGGGTGCGCACGCCCTCATCGGCTGGTACGCCCGCCGCGGCTACCGCGTCGCCGGCCACCTGCAGCACGACGGCAAGGTCTACCGCAGCGTCATCCTCGCCAAGGACCTGCCGCCCGCCTCCGCCGGCTGACAGGGACCGGCCACCGCGGCACTGTCGCCACGGTGGCCGGCTTCTTGCGAGGGGAGGGACTAGCTCAGGGTGACCGCGGTGTCGTCGATGACGAACGAGGTCTGCAGGGACGCATCCTCGACGCCGGTGAACTTCAGCGTGATCGTGGACCCCGCGTAGGCGGACAGCGGAACCGTCTGCAGCGCGTAGCCCGTGTTCTTGTTGAGGTTGGAGAAGGTCTTCACCGCGGTGCTGCCGACATAGACGGTGAGCTTGTCGTACGCCGTCGTGGTCGTGGTCTCAGCGGTGTCGATGTGCAGGTAGAACGTGAGCGACGCCGCGCACCCGGCCGGAATCGTCACCGATTGCGACAGGTTGTCGGTGTGCGTGGAGCCGTAGCCGTCGAGCCACGCCTTCCACGAACCGGTGCGGGGGGCCTCACCGGAGGTGTTGTCGATGACGCCGGCCGACTGGGTCCAGCTCACCGCGCCGGACTCGAAGCCCGGGTTGAGCAGCTTCTGGCCCGAGCAACCGCCGGTGGGCGGCGGGCTCGACGAGGCGCTGGCGGACGGCGACGGCGAGGTGCCGCCGGTGCACGTCGGGTCGGCGGTCTGCGCCGGGACGCTGACGGCGTTCCAGGCGGCCTTGACCGTGTTGAAGAGGGCGCAGTCGCCCGGCGTGAGGTTCTTCGCCGCGGTCAGCGTCCAGGTGCGGTACTTCAGGTAGGAACTGGACGAGGTCTTCATCAGCATCGCGTTGTACATGACCTTGGCGGCGGTCTGGATGCCGACACCGGTGATGCTGGTGCTGTTGCAGGTGGAGCTGGCGGGCTGGCCGTTCGTCGGGGCGCTGCCCTCGGCGAGCAGGTAGAACCAGTGGTTGCCCGGTCCGGCCGCGGCGTGGACCTCCTCGCCGGGGATGCTGCTGGAGTAGCAGTTGTCGTCACCGGCGAGCGAGGGGTTGTACATGTAGCGGATCGGGCCGCTGCCGACGAGGTTGATCTCCTCGCCGACCTGGTAGTCGCGCGGGTCGTAGGCCGACGGCTGGTTGGCGTAGCCCTCGGTCATGGCGCCGAACGTGTCGGCGACGAACTCCTGGGTGTTGCCGCCGGAGATGCCGCCGGGGGTGGTGTCGTCGATGCCGTGGCCCAGCTCGTGGCCCACGACGTCCATGGAGGAGATCCAGGCACCGGCGGTGTTCTTGCCGATCTGGACCTGGGTGCCGTCGTAGTAGGCGTTCTGGTCGTTGAGGCCGACCCGGATCGGCCAGCCGCCGCCGGTGCCGTTGAAGCCGTTGCGGCCCAGCCAGGAGCTCAGCATCTTGATCTCGGTCTGCGCCGCGTAGAGCGCGTCGACGCAGCCGGTCTCCTTGTTGGTCGCGACGCCGTTGCCCCACGCGTCGTCGGAGCCGCTGAACGTGGTGTTCGTGGCGGCGTCCTGGCAGCTGAGGCTCGTGGTGACCGGGTCCTTCATGGAGTAGGTCGAACCGGACAGCGTCGTGGCGAGCGTCAGCGGGTTGGGGCCGCTGTAGGCCGCGGTGCCGGTGCCGTGCATGACCCGCTCGCGGGTCTTGAGCACCGCGCCGGTGGCGGCGTCGATGTGGACGGTGAGGCGGCTGACGCCCTCGGCGCCGGTGCCGTTGACCGTGGTCTCCCAGGCGAGCCGGGGCGTCGTCTCCAGGGCGAAGACGACGAGCTTGGAGGGCTCGACGGTGCCGACGGTCTTGAGCAGCGAGGCGGCGGTCTTCTCGGCGGCCTTCTGGGTCACCTTCGGCAGCATCGAGATGGTGCCGATCGACTGCTCCATCGCGACGGAGTTGTACTTGACCTGGCCGTTGCCGTCGGCCACCAGGACGAAGTCGCCGCCGACGACGGGCAGGCCGCGGTAGGTCCGCTCGTAGGGGACGTACTGCATGCCCTCCGACGAGATGACGGCGCGCTGGATGAACTGCTCATCCGCGCCCGCGTGCAGGTAGGACGGTCGGCTGGCGACGAGCGCGTCGGCCGACTGGGCTGCCATCGCGCGAGCCGCTTCCGGGGTTGCCGGAGCTGCGGCGGCGGGTGTGAACACCAAGGCGGTGGTTGCCGCCATCACCATTCCCGTCGCCGTGAGGATCGCTCCCACGGCGAAACGTTGTGACAACTTCACGTGCCCTCTTCCCGAAGGGTGGGGTGGACCGAGGTGTGCCATCGAGCGGGCGGCGGCGACCGGATCGACCGATCGGCGTGCCATCAACAAATAGTCAACCTTGGTTCCACGGACATTATTTGGTGATTGATTGATACCAATCGCAAATGTTTCCGTCAATACCTCGGGAAGTAATTTACCGCGCAGAAACGCCGACGATCGAATGTCCATAGCACCGCGCTATGTGGCCAGTGTTATGCCAGCTCACATGGCTTTGCAGTATTTATAAGGGAGAATTTGAACGCGCTTGTCCGCCGCTCAATGAATGCCGTCGCCACGGCCAATGGGAATAGTGTCGGCGCAATGCATAGTCGGCTATGTCGCCCTATCCATGCGCCGTTATCCCCCGGACGGAGAGTCCACACGTATCGGAACGTGTGGATGGTCGGGGGGATCGTATGCCTGGCGGAAATATTTGATCAATCTAGATGACAACATTGTCATCTGGCCCGGGGCGCAGTCGGCGGGGCCCGAACCCGTGGCCTCGGGTTCGAGCCCCGCCGCGTCGTGGTCGGGCCTCGGTCAGCGGTCAGCTCCGCGGCGTCCGGCGGAGCGTCTCGCGCAGCCAGGAGGTGAGCTCGGCCGCCGGTCCGGTGCCGAAGCTGAAGTGGTGGAAGCCGGTGATCGCCGCCTCCAGCGTCAGGCCGGTCGTGTCGGTGGGCAGCACCTCCAGCATGTGCTCCAACCCGGCATAGACACGGATCGTCGCACCCGGCGCGACCCGCTCGACCGCACGAGCCGACGCCTCCACCGGGACGCTCGTGTCGTCCGATCCATACTGGAGGAAGACCGGGCACGCCACCCGCGCGTAGTCGGCGGCCGGGTCGTGGACCACCTGCGGGTCGGCGTCGCCGCCGAGCATCTCCACCAGCTGCTTCGCGTCGGTGAAGGGCGGGATCGGCGAGAGCATCGGGTTCTCCCGAACCAGGTCGGGCACGACGTACCGGTCGAGGTCGGGCGCGGCCGCGATCTCGGTGAGCGCCTGATCGAGCCGCGCGGCCACGTCGTCGTCGGCGGTGCCCGCGGCGACGATCCGGAAGACGCTGCGCCACGCCTCGGCGATCACCGAGTTGGTCGCGGGACCGACGCCCGCCTCGCGCAGCACCTTCGTCCGCCGGTGCACCTCCGACTCGGCCATCGAGACACCGGGTGCTCCGATTCCGGTCACGAACGCCACGTCCGCCCGCTCGGCGGCGACGATCGGCACCGACCACATGCCGTTGCTGAAGCCGGCCAGGCCGATCCGGCTCGCATCCACCTCGGGCAGCGACGCCAGCAGGTCCAGCGCGGCCGAGGCCGCCTCCGCCTGGTCGAAGATGGACGGGTCGCCGTCCCCGGTCGACGTGCCGTGGCCGGCCTTGTCGTAGATGAGCACCGCCACACCCGCGTCGAGCAGCGGCCCGGCGAAGAGGCGGTTGAAGTCGCGCTGCCCGCCCGCCGCGCCGTGCACCAGCACCGCCGCCGGGTGCGGCCCGTCGCCCGCGGGGACGACCACGGTCCCGGCGAGCCGGGTCCCGGCCGCGACGAAGCTCACCTCCCGCTCGGCGACGCGCCGCGACGGCGTCAGCGCCGTCACGGTCGGCCCCTCATGCACGCGCAGGCCGCCGACGACCAGATCCACGCGGGCGCCATCCTCCGCGAGCAGGTGCAGCGCATCCAGGGGGTACGCCCGAACGATGCGCCCGCCCTCCGACAGCAGCACCATCGGCTCCCCGAAGTCGGGCTCGGGAACCTGCGTGACGAGCAGTTCCCGGCCGCCACCGGCGTACCAGCCGCAGACCGACGCGAAGTCGGCGGGGATCGCCGCGACCGGTTGCAGGACCACCCCGTCCACCACGGGCCGCCCGTCGCGCAGCACCAGCGACTCGGGTTGGGCGAAGCTGCGCGCGGCCGGCCTGTCGACCTCGACCTGTCCGTCCGCACCGCGCCACCGCGCGATGATCATCCCGTTGGCGGCAGCGCCGATCCACGTGACCTCTGTGATGTCCACCCGTGTTCCTTCCAGCATCCAGACCGTCAGGGAACCAGGACATCACGTCCGGTGGCCGAGCGCATCATCCTGCGGCGGTAAGAAAACGCCTGGACCTGCTCGAACAGCCGTCCGGCGGGACGAAAAGCCACATTGCGCCGAACGGTTATGCCTGGTCAGACCGTCGTCGATGAACACTCAGGGAGATGCATCGATGGCTTCCGGTACGTGACGCTACAACGTATGGCACAACGTATGGCGAACGAGACGGCACTGCGCAGAACCCTGTCGACTCCGAAGATCGTGTTTCTGGTCGTCGCGGCGGCGGCACCGATGGCGGCGATGGTCGGCACGGTGCCGCTGGCCTTCGCGATCGGCGGCGGACCCGCCGTACCGGCCGCCTTCGCCTTCGCCGGGCTCACCCTGCTCTGCTTCTCGGTCGGTTACGCCGCGATGAGCCGCCACATCGTCAACACCGGCGGTTTCTACACCTACATGGCGCGCGGTCTCGGCCGTCCACCCGCGATCGCCGGCGGCCTCGTCGCCCTGATCGCCTACAACGCCGCCACGATCGGGCTCGTCGGCGCGTTCGGCTACTTCGCCGCGCTGATCGGCTCGCTGCACGGGCTGACCCTGCACTGGACGGTCTGGGCGGCGATCGGCACGGCGCTGATGGCGTTGCTCGGCTACCGGCAGATCGAGATCAGCGCGCGGCTGCTGGCGATCCTGATGATCTGCGAGGTCGGCATCCTGGTGCTGCTCGACGGCGCGATCCTCGGCGACCTCGGGGGCACGGCGCTGCCGAGCACCTCCTTCGACCCGGACACGTTCGGCGTCGCCGGGATCGGCGTGGCGCTGATGTTCGCCTTCATCTCGTTCATCGGCTTCGAATCCGCCGCCCAGTACGGCGAGGAGACCCGCAACCCCCGGCGCAGCGTGCCCCTCGCGACCTACGCCTCGGTCGTCATCATCTCGGTCTTCTACACCGCGACGAGCTGGATCGCCGTCGGTGCGGTCGGTCCGGACCAGGTCAGCGCCGTCGCCGGCGAGCAGCTCGGCGAGCTGTTCTTCGGCCTCAGCTTCACCCACCTCGGCGAGACCGCCACCACCGCGATGCAGGTGCTGCTCTGCACCAGCCTCTTCGCCGGTGTGCTGGCGCTGCACAACGCCGCCAACCGCTACCTCTACGTGTTGGGCCGCGAGCGGGTGCTGCCGGGCGGGCTCGGCGCCGTGCACCCGCGGCACGGTTCGCCGTCGCGGGCGAGCGTGGTGCAGACCCTGCTGACGGTGGTCGTCGTGGGAGCCTTCGCCGTCGCGGGGCTCGACCCCTACCTCAACCTCTCCACCAGCATGGTCGGTCTCGGCACGCTGGGAATCGTCGTCCTGCAGGCGATGGCGGCCCTGTCGATCATCGGGTTCTTCCGGCGCCACCCCGAGCGGCACTGGTGGCGGACTGTTCTCGCGCCCCTGCTCGGCCTCGCCGGTCTCGTCGTCACCATCGTGCTGCTGGTGGGGAACTACTCGCTCATCTCCGGCACCGACTCGGCCATCGTCAACGGACTGCCGTGGCTGATCGTGGCGGTGGCCGCCGGGGGCATCGCCTACGCCCGGTGGATGCGGGCGGCCCGGCCGCAGCGGTACGCCGAGTTGGCGGCGGCCCAGACGCCCGAGGGCGGCGCGCGTTCCTGACCGGCGCCGCCCTCGGGCCCCATGGCGAACCGCGGCGGGCGGGTCCGGAGATACGGACCCGCCCGCCGCGGCGATCGTCGAAGTCGAATACCTAGACCTGGTTGTACCCGGTGCGCTCGGGCTCGCGGCCGGTGACCGCGTCCTTGGCGTCCGTGAACGCGTCCTTCGCATCGTGGCCCGCGTCGGAGAGGTGCTCGCCGGCCTGCGAGACGTGGGCGCCCGCCTGGTCGGCGATGCCCTCGGCCTGCATGCTCTCGTTGTCGGTCTTGTCGCCGACCCACTCCTTGACCTTGCCCTTGACGTCTTCGGCAGCGTTCTCGATCTTGTCAGCGATAGACATTGTCGAACCTCATTCCGTGAAGAAATCATTGGGATATATACTTATTGCCCCGGTCTGCAGCGGATCAAACCCCGGCCGGCTCACATTCCGGCGGGCGTCGGGAGGAGGAACTCCCGCAGCGTCGAGGCGAGCTGCTCGGGCGCCTCCTCGGCCATGTGGTGGCCGGAGTCGATCGTCGCCACGCGCACGTCGTCGGCCCAGTCGCGCCAGATCGCACCCGGATCGCCGTAGAGCGCCACCATCTCGCCGGTGGTGTGCCCGTCCCCGGCGGCGTAACAGAAGAGCACCGGGCAGGCGATCCTGCGCCCGGCGGCCTGGTCGGCGTCATCGGCGCGGCGGTCCACGGTCAGCCCGGCCCGGTAGTCCTCGCACATGGCGTGCACGGTCTCCGGGTTGGTGAGCACCGCGGCCAGGTCGGCGTAGGCGGCGGCGCCCATGTGCTTGTCGGAGATCTGGTACCAGGCCAGCGGGTCCGCGCAGATGAGCGGCTCGGCCGGCTTCTCGGTCTGTCCCAGGAAGAACCAGTGCCACCAGGTGCTCGCGAAGCGCGCATCGCTGCGGGCCAGGGCTTCGCCGATGGGTACGCCGTCCAGCACCACCAGCCGCGACACCGCCGCCGGATGATCGAGGGCGAGCCGCTGGGCGACGTAGGCACCGCGATCGTGTCCCGCCACGGCGAACCGGTCGTGCCCGAGCATCCGCATGAGCTCCACGACATCGCCCGCCATCGCCCGCTTGCTGTAGGCCCCGTGCCCGGGTGTCTCGGCGGGTTTGCTGGACAGGCCGTAGCCGCGCAGATCCGGGCAGACCACCGTGAAGGAGTCCGAGAGCAGGTCGGCGACGTGATGCCAGGTCATATGGGTACGCGGGTGGCCGTGCAGGAGCAGCAGCGGCGGCCCCTGGCCACCGTGGCGGACCCGTAGCCGTACCTCGCCCACCGGGACCGTCTCCAGCGTGAAATCGTCGAACATGCCGATCCTCATCTCCAGCCGTCGGACTCTCTAACCCCCGACGGGAGGTTTCGCGCCGACACGAACTGGCTATTTCTCTAACTGTGCAGGTAGATGCTCTATATGCACCTATTGTCAATAGTCGGCGGATTCGGACCGTCACGAGGTGAGGGGATTCTCATGGACGCCATCGTGTTGCTGAAGGAAGACCACAAGACCGTCAACGCGCTCTTCAAGGAGTTCGAGAAGGGCAAGGAGTCCGCGACGCCCGCTGCGAAGCGCAAGATCGTCGACAAGATCATCACGGAGCTCACCACCCACGCCTTCATCGAGGAGACGATCTTCTACCCGGCCGCGCGGGCGGGCGCGCCCGACACCACCGACCACATCCTGGAGAGCGTCGAGGAGCACCACGTCGTCGCGTGGCTCCTGTCGGAGCTGCAGAACCTCGACCCCAAGGAGGAGACCTACGACGCGAAGGTGACGGTCCTCATCGAGAACGTGCGCCACCACGTCGAGGAGGAGGAGAAGGAGTGGTTCCCCGAGGTGCGCAAGGCACTCGGCCGCAACCGGCTCCTGGAGCTCGGCGAGCAGATGGCGGCGGCGAAGGCCAAGGCGCCCTCGAATCCGCTCAAGCTCAGCTCCGCCAAGGCGTAACGACGATGGCCACCCCCAGCCCCGCCCGGGCCCACATGCCCAGCGACGTCACCGCCCAGCCGGGGTTCTTCGACCGATTCGCCGAGCGTGCGGCGAAGTTCTCCGCCAAGCCGTGGTTCTTCGCGCTCTGCGTCCTGCTGGTCGCGATCTGGGCCCCGTCCTACTTCGTCATCGGCGATCTCGACACGTGGCAGCTCATCATCAACACCGCCACGACGATCATCACGTTCCTCATGGTGGCGCTGCTGCAGAACACGCAGAGCCGGTCGGAGATGGCGATGCAGGACAAGCTGAACGCCATCGCCGACGGACTCGCCGACCTGATGACGGCTCTGGCCGAGGACAAGCCCGGGCTGCACAAGGACGTGACCGAACTCAAGGACGCCGTCGGCCTCGAGGAGCGCGAAAGCGCCTGATCACTCCGCTGCGGTACGCCCGGCGGCTGTGGGCGTACCCGCAGCGGGGTGATTCTGGTGTGGGACCTGTGCGGCCGGAGCCCTGCGAGCCGGGGCCCGGCCGTGCGGCTGGGACGGCGCTGGACCGGGGTGGATGCGCGGCGGGACCGGCGCCGTGACGGGGTGGGCGCAGGTGACCTCGATCGCTGCACCGTGGTGCAGCAGCGGCATCCGCGCGTCGTCGCTGCCGTCGCGCAGCGAGTAGGTCGCCTCGGCCTGCGTGACGACCACCCGCAGCCGGAGCCCCCGCCACATCAGCGAGAACTCCAGCCGGCTGATGCGCTCCGGCAGCCGGGGGGAGAACTCCAGCACGTCGCCGTGGTCGCGCAGCCCGCCGAAGCCCCCGACCAGCGCGATCCACGCACCGGCTAGCGCCGCGATGTGCAGTCCTTCCCCGGTGTTGGCGTGGATGTCGCGCAGGTCCATCAGCGCGGCCTCGCCGAGGTAGTCGTGCGCGAGCTCCAGATGGCCGGTCTCCGCGGCGAGCACCGCCTGCGTGCAGGACGAGAGCGACGAATCGCGGACGGTCCGCTGCTCGTAGTAGGCGAAGTTGCGCGCCTTCTGCTCGGCCGTGAAGGCGTCGCCGCGCCAGTGCATGGCGAGCACCACGTCGGCCTGCTTGATGACCTGCTTGCGATAGAGGTCGAAGTAGGGGTAGTGCAGCAGCAGCGGGTAGTGCTCAGCCGGTGTCGCGGCGAAGTTCCACTCCTGCAGCCGGGTGAACTCCTCCGCCTGCGAGTGCACGCCGAGCTCGTCGTCGATCTGGATGTGCATCGCCGCCGCCGCGTCGCGCCACGCCGCCGACTCCTCGTCGGTGACGCCGAGGCGGCGGGCCTGATCGGGGTGGCGAGCCGCCGACTCCGCCGCCGCGAGGAGGTTCCGCTGCGCCATCAGGTTGGTGTAGACGTTGTCGTCGCGGACCGCCGTATATTCGTCCGGGCCGGTCACGCCGTCGATGTGGAAACGGCCGTGCCGATCGTGATGGCCCAGCGTGCGCCACAGGCGTGCGGTCTCCACGAGCAGGTCCACCGCGATGTCGCGCTCGAAGCCGGCGTCGCCGGTCGCCTGGACGTAGCGCCGGACCGCGTCGGCGATGTCCGCGCCGATATGGAACGACGCCGTCCCGGCCGGCCAGTAGCCCGAGCACTCGTGACCGCTGATCGTCCGCCACGGGAACGCGGCCCCGGCGAGCCCCAGCTGCTGCGCGCGCTGCCGGGCGAGCTCCAGGGTGTCCAGCCGCCACCGCAGGGCGTCCGCGACCGCCGCCGGGTGCGTGTAGGTGAGCACCGGCAGCACGAACATCTCCGTGTCCCAGAACGCGTGGCCGTCGTAGCCCGGCCCGGTCAGGCCTTTCGCCGAGATCGGGCGCTGCTCGGCCCGGGCTCCCGCCTGCAGCACGTGGAACAGGCCGAACCTGACCGCCTGCTGCACCTCGGGATCCCCGTCGATCCGCACGTCGGCGGCGTCCCAGAAGGAGTCGAGGTAGTCGCGCTGCTCCGCGAGCAGTCCCTCCCAGCCGGAGAACCGCGCACCGGCGAGCGCCGCCCCGACCTGGTCCCGGATGGCGGGCACCGATCGGCGGCTCGACCAGCCGTAGGCCAGGAGCTTCGTCAGGGTCAGCCGCTCGCCGTCGGCGAGCTCGCACGCCACCGTGGTCCGGGCCCAGTCCTCGTACGCCTCGGTGCTGACATCCGTACGCACGGCGCAGTCGACCTCGTGCACCATCGCCGCACCGGCCCGCAGCTTGCTCGTCCGGGTGCTGTGCACCAGCAGCGCCGTCCCGTCGTCGGTGACCAGCTGCTCCTCGGCCACGAGCGGCGACTCGAGGACGGCGGCGACCCGGGGATCCGTGCTCGGTGTGGCCGATGCCTCGTTGGCGACGAGCTCCGACTGCACGATCAGCCGGATCGAGCAGTTCACCGGCTCCACCTCGTAGCGGACGGCCGCCACGGAGCGCTGGGTGAACGAGACGAGCCGGGTGCTGATCACCTTCACCACGCTGCCGCCGGGGGAGCGCCAGACCAGCTCGCGGCGCAGCGTGCCCGCCCGCAGGTCCAGCACCCGCTCGTGGGAGAGCAGCTCGCCGTGGCGGACGTCGAGGGGTTCATCGTCGACGAGCAGCCGGATCAGCTTGCCGTTGGTGACGTTGACGATGGTCTGCCCGGACTCGGGGTAGCCATAGCCGGCCTCCGCGTAGGGCAGCGGCCGCAGCTCGTAGAACGAGTTCAGGTAGGTGCCGCTGATCCCGTAGGGTTCGCCCTCGTCGAGGTTGCCGCGCAGCCCGATGTGCCCGTTGGCGAGCGCGAAGACCGACTCGGACTGGGCCAGCACGTCGAGGTCGAGCTCCTCCTCGCGGACGTGCCAGGGTTCGACGGGAAAGCCGTGCTCTCGGATCATGCCAGCAGCTCCGTGAGATCGTTGACGACGAGGTCCGCCCCGTTCTCCCGCAGGGCATCGGCGTGGCTGCGGCCGTCGGTGCGGTCGCCGTCGGTGCGGTCGACGCCGACCACGAGGCCGAAGCCCCCCGCCCGGCCCGCCGCCACCCCGGCGAGCGCATCCTCGAAGACGGCGGCCTGCGCGGGTGTCACACCGAGGAGTTCGGCGGCGTACGCGAAGGTGTCCGGCTGCGGTTTGCCCCGCAGGCCCCGGTCGAGCGCGACGTTGCCGTCGACGCGGACGTCGAAGAGCTCCTCGAGGCCGACGGCGGCGAGCACGTCGGGGGTGTTGGCGCTGGCGGAGACGACGGCGGTCCGCAGGCCCGCAGCACGCGCGGCGTGCAGAAACGTGACGCTGCCCTGGAAGACGTCGACGCCGTCGGTGCGGATGCGCTCCAGGAGGAGCTGGTTCTTGCGATTGCCGATCCCGAAGACCGTGTCGAGGTCCGGCGCGTCGTCGGCCGAGCCCTCCGGCACCGTGATCTGCCGCGAGGCGAGGAAGGCGCGCACGCCGTCGGCCCGGGCCCGGCCGTCGACATAGCGCTGGTAGTCGCCGACCGGGTCGAAGGGCTGGTAGGGCTGTCGCAGCGCGTCGGCGCGGCGGCGCAGGAACGCGTTGAACGTCTGCTCCCACGCCGCGTTGTGGACCTTGGCGGTCTGCGTCAGAACGCCGTCCATGTCGAAGAGGCAGGCGGTCACCCGCTCCGGCAGCTTGATCCCTGACCGTGTCATCAGTCCGGCCAGCGGCCGGTGATCCGGCGTACGCCCACCGCACCGCCACGGTCCACGGCGGCCTTGACCACCGCGAAGACCGCGCCCTGAAGCGCGGCCGCGATCAAGATCTCCCGCCACGTACGCCGCTCGTCGGTCGCGTTGGGCGTGTCGTCCTCTCCCGAGGCGAGCCGCCACAGCTGCTTGAACGCCATCCCCGCGGCGACACCCGCGAGCGCGCCGCCGATGAGCCCCACCGGCTTGTATACGATCTTGCTCGTATTCACGATCGCCTCCATGTGTCGCTCGTACCGTGACGCCGGTATACCCAGTCGACGCCGACTCTAAGCTCTACAAATGTGCTCGCTCGGCCTTGACCTGGCACGGTACGCAGAGCAGGGCGGCCGGTGCGGCGAGCAGTCTCTCGGTGGCGATCGGCAGCCGGCAACCGTCGCACCTGCCATAGGTGCCGCGCGCGGCACGCTCCATCGCCGCGGACAGGGACTCCCGTCGCTGCCGCAGGCGCTCGGTGAGGATCTCCTCGGTGTCGAGGTCGGTCGCCTTGGAGCCGCCGTCGGCGATGTCTCCGGTGTCGTCGCCGAGCCCCTGCCGCAGTCCGGCGAGGACCGAGAGCTGCACCTGGTACTCCTCGTCCACCTCCGCGTACCGCTGCATCAGTATGACCGCGGGATCGTTCTCGCCGGTGTGGAGACGGTCGGTGCGGCTATCGGGGAGTGCGGGCGCTTCGCGCATGGTCGTCATGACCGGGTCCCTTTCGACGGTGCCAGAAGGATCCGGCGCGGAGCTATGCCCGGTGCGGCTCCGCCGCAAACCCGGGCAGCTCACGCGGTTGGCGCGCCACCGAGGCGTGGCTTGCCCGCGGACCGGGTATGAGCCAGGGCATCGAGAGGAGACCATCCGATGCTGCGCTCCCCGGCGGACCTGATCCGCCTTGCCGCACACCAGATCTCCAAGCTGGTCACCGACGAGCTGAGAGCCATCCGCACCCAGCTGATCAACCGGGCGCGCCCGTATCGGACCGGGGCCGCGCTGGTCGCCGGCGGCTTTCTCACCGTCCTCTACGCCTTGGCGGCGCTGCTCGTCGCGGGCGGTCTGGGGCTGGCGACCGTCCTGCCCGGCTGGGCCGCCGCCCTCGTGATCGGGGCGTGCCTGCTCGTCGTCTCGGCGATCCTCCTCCTGGTGGGCCGCCGCCACCTCGAAGCAGCTCGCCAGAACCCGCCACGCCGGATCATCACCAGCAGGGCGGCCGAGGTTCGCGACGAGGTGCCGTCTCCGTAGGCGGGGCCCGGTGTGCCGCGAAGCTCCCGAGGATGAGGTGGCGGCCGGCCGCGCGTGCCGCACGCGCCGCCGGCCGCTCACGGTCAGCCGCGGGCGACGACCGTGCCGAGTACGCCGGTCGCCACCGACCAGTCCGCCGACACGACGGTCGCGTGGTTGAGCGCGAGCAGGTTGATCCGGGCCAGCGCCTGTGCCTGCGTCGGGTTGACCGGATCGATCGCCGGGGCCACCGCCGACGCATCGGTCATCACCAGCAGGTAGTGGCGGGTGTCGTACCAGGCGGTGGTGATGCTGCCGTTCATGTAGGTGCTCGCGGAGCCGTCGAAGACGACGAACCAGGGCCGGATGTTCGTCTCCGAGTAGCGCGTGCGCGGGTCGCCGGTCGCCGCGTCGAGCACCGCCGGGAACGCCTGCGCGGTGGCGAGCTGTCCGGCTGCGTTGAGATCGCGCAGGTGGCGGCCGTACTCCACGTCGGTGTCGAGGCTGTCGAAGGGGTTGCCGCGCTCGAACGTACCCGGGATGATCTCGATGAGTACCTTGCCCGCGAGGGCGGCGCGGGTGGCCCAGTTGTCGCCGAGTGCCGCGTCCTCCAGGGTCGCGAAGCGGCTGCCGTCCGGCTTGGTGGCGAGGTCGATCGGGCGGTAGACCTTGCTGCCCAGCCGGCTCGCGACGAGGGTGTCGAAGTCGCGCGGGCCCAGGGCGTAACGGCTGTCGAACCCGGCCTTGAGCTCGATCTTCAGGTGCAGCGGGCGGTGTCCGGGGTGGGCGTCGCTCCAGATCCGGATGTCGTCGAGGCAGACGCCGAACTGCTGGTCCCGGGCACCGGTGCGCAGCTGCGCGGCGGTCGTCGCGGCGGTGCAGTTGTTGCTGGTGCCGAAGAGCTCGTGGTTGACGCGCCAGCGACGGGTGGCGGTGTCGACCCAGATGTCGAACTCCAGCAGGTTGGCGCCGGTGTCGAGCGCGTCGGCGAGGTAGGGGAACTTCGCCTTCTCATAGGTGTTGTGCACCCCGACCGCCGTGGTCCCGGTCAGGCGAAGGGCGTCGGTCGGGGCGGCGGCGGCGGCCGGAGCGTTGGCGCCGAGGGCGAGCGCGAGGGCGGCGCCGACGACAGCAATCGATGATTTCAAATGCATGAAGTCACCGTAATTGCTCGGTGATGTCCAAACCAGAACAATTTTCATGAACGTTGGGTGAGCGGGCGTGGGTGTGCGGGAAGCGGCTCGCCCGCACACCCGACGAGGGGTCAGCGGAGCGGGCGCGTCAGCCGGATGGTGATGAACTCGTTGTCGTCCGGCTGCCCCGGCGTGCGTCCCGATGAGAACGGGAAGTTGTTGTCGTTGACGACTCCCAGCGTCCGGTCGTCGAGGAGGATGACGTCCTCGATCGTCTGGAACGGGAAGCGGAAGGTGCTCGCCGTGCCGCCCAGGTGCCTCGGGTCCGCGATGTCGAGCAGGTCCGCGACGACGGTCTTGTCGACGGCACCGTCGGCGTCACGATCCCGTACGTCGACCATGAAGATCTTCTTGAACAGGGCGGTGGCACCCTGCCCGTTGTCGCGCTCGATGACGAGGAAGCGGTCCCGGTCCACCGAGATCATGTCGCCGATCGCGTTGGCGGATGACTCCAACCGATAGGTGAAGCGCTGGTCGGTGTAGTGCCCGGCGCGCCGGTCGTACTGGTAGATCCGCAGCGAACCCGCCGGGTCACCGCTCACCGTGCCCTCCAGCAGCGGATAGAGATAGCGTCCGTCCGCGGAGGACGCCATCCCCTCGAAACCCTTGCTGCTGGGCAGGTTCGGCGTGACGCCGAGGATCGCGGCGCTCTCCGGCGCGTGCACGTCGGCGAGCGGCACCGGCGCCGCGAGCAGCCGACCGGCCCGGTCGAAGTGCAGCAGGAAGGGACCGAACTCGTCACCGATCCAGTAGCTGCCGTCGGACGCCTTGACGATCGACTCCACATCGAAATCCGACCCGGTCAGCACCCGGTCCGGCCGGGTCAGCGCGAAGGGCACCAGCCCGGCCGGGTCGGTGAGGTTGACCCCGCCGACCACGTCGACCGTCCCGGTGGCGTAGTCCGGGATGACCCGTTGCACGCGGAGCACGAAGTCGCCGCTGTTGGCCTTGTTGCCGTAGCCGTTGTCGGAGATCACGTCGAAGCTGCCATCGGAGTTGCGGGCGATCCCGCTGAAGCCCTGAACGGGCTGGTCGGCGAAGGGCGGCACGATCCCGTTGATCGCAGCCGTGCCCAGCAGCGCGCCGGACGGGTCGCTCGCCGGGACGAAGGTCGTCGCGGGCAGCGACGCGAAGCCGGTCAGGGTGGCCTGGCCGAAGCGGTCCGGCCGGTGCTGGAATCCGGCACCGGCGGGGGTGGCGCCGCTGGCGGGCGCGGCGACGGACAGGGTCAGGACCGCCAGACCGGCGGTGGCGAGGCGGGGCATGCGTCTCATGGGTCCTCCTAGGTGGTGACCCGTCGGACGCTAGAGATCCATCCTGAACACGTCGCGAACACCACCGAACACCCCAAAGACCTCGGCGGGTACGCCGAGAGCCGCCTCCGGCGTACCCGTCGAAGGTTCAGGGTTTGCGGCCCACCGCGCCGAACTCGGTGACGACGGTCGTGTCGTTGCCGTCGGGCCGCCACTGCGACACGGTCAGCACGCCCGGCTCCAGCAGCTCCAGCCCGTCGAAGAAGCTGGCGATCGCCGCCGGTGTCCTGGCCGTGATCGGGGCGGAACCGCTGGCGTTCCACATCTCCATCGCCCGCACGACCGCCTCCTTGTGCACCTCCGTGGTGGGGTGCGAGACGACCAGGTAGCTGCCCGACGGCACGGCGTCGACGAGCCGGCGCACGATCGCGGCGGCCTCGTCGTCGTCGACGACGAAGTTGAGGATGCCGAGCAGCATGATCGCGATCGGCTGGTCGAACTTCAGGGTCCGCTCGGCGGAGCCCAGGATCGCCTCCGGATCGCGGATGTCGGCGTCGATGTAGTCGGTGGCGCCATCTGGCGTGCTGGTGAGCAGCGCGCGGGCGTGGACCAGCACCATCGGGTCGTTGTCGACGTAGACGATCCGGGCCGACGGCGCGGTCTGCTGCGCCACCTCGTGCGTGTTGCTCGCGGTCGGCAGACCGGTGCCGATGTCGAGGAACTGCCGGATCCCGGCCTCCCCGGCGAGGAAGCGGACGGCCCGGCCGAGGAACTCCCGGTTGTAGCGGGCGGACTGCACGAGCTCGGGCATGAACGTGAGCACCTGCTCCGCGGCCTCCCGGTCGACGGCGAAGTTGTCCTTGCCGCCGAGCAGGTAGTTCCAGAGGCGGGCGGAGTGCGCCACCGATGTGTCCAGCCTGGACAGTTGATCCATGGTGCACCTCGCAGCTTGTCAAGATCGGAGTTCGGCGATGTCCGGGAAGAAGCCTAGGGTAGACGCCACGGCGGCCCGGCGGTGTCCACCCCCACGAAAGAGGTCGATGCCCAGGTGCGGGGCCTAGAGCTCGGCGGCGATCCGGTGCAGGATGTCACGGGACTGCTCCGGCGGGGGTGCCTGGATGCAGAGCTTCTCCATGACGATCGCATACTGGTCGACGTCGTCGCGCTTGTCGAGATAGAGCGAGCTGGTGAGCTGCTCGACATAGACCACATCGGGCAGATCCGGCTCGGCGAAGCGCAGGATGCTGAAGGCACCGCCAGACGCCGCGTGGCCGCCGAGGTGGAACGGCACCACCTGGACCCGGACGTTGGGGATCATCGCCGCCTCGGCGAGCGCGTGGATCTGCTTGCGCATCACCTCGACCCCGCCGATCGGGCGGCGCAGCACCGCCTCGTCGATGACGGCCCAGAACTGCAGCGGGTCATGCAGCCGGGTCAGCACCTGCTGGCGGAGCAGCCGCAGGTCGACGCGGCGCTCGATCTCGTCGGGGGGCGAATGCCCGTGCCCCAGCATCACCACGGCCCGCGCGTAGTCGCGAGTCTGCAGCAGCCCCGGCACGAACTGCACCTCGTAGTTGCGCACCAGCGAAGCGGCGGCCTCGAGCCCGACGTAGGGGTGGAACCACGAGGGCAGCACGTCGCTGAAGCGGTTCCACCAGCCGGGGGAGTTGGCGTTGCGAGCCAGCGCCAGCAGCCGGTCGCGCTCCACCGGGTCGGTCAGGCCGTAGAGGGTGAGCAGGTCGGCGACGTCGCGCTCCTTGAAGCCGACCCGGCCCAGCTCCATCCTGCTGATCTTGGACTCGGAGCCGCGGATGCGGTACCCGGCATCCTCACGGGTCACCCCCCGCGCCTCGCGCAGCCGACGGAGCTGGGCGCCGAGGAGCATGCGCAGGACGGTCGGCCCGCCGGGAGTGTCGCCAGGTGTGCCGGCGTCGGATGGCGGCGTCGTCACGCGCTGACCTCCATCCGTCTACCACACCTGGACACATCGGGGATGTAAGCATGCCATGATCCGTTCGTACGTGGATGACGGCTGCGCACCGACGTTGTAACGTCCTTTGCTCCCGCAATCTTCCCAGTTCAGCAGTTATCTCGGGCCACGCGGGGCCGCGTGCCGCCGGGCTAGTCGATCAGGTCGTCGAAGTCGCCGTCGTAGACGCCGCAGAGGAACGCGGCGATCTCGGCGTGCGTGAAGACCAGTGCCGATCCATCGGGATCGCGGGAATTGCGGACCGCGACGCCCTCGCCGTAGGGGAGCCGGGCCACCTCGACACAGTTGCCGCTCGCGTTGCTGCGCCCGCTCTTGCGCCATGTCAGCTCCGCGCAGCCGGGCGACTGGTCGCCTGGGCCGCCGCCGGAGGCACTCCTCGCCATGACGCACCCCTCATCCACCGCAGACGTCCTCAACCGACGTTCCCGAGTCAAATGCACGTGCATCTGCGCTTGCATTTGCCATGTGCAAGGCGCATCATAACGCAAGTGGCCTGCACCGGGTCGCTGACGTTTGGTGATGTATTCCCAACCATCAACCCGCTGGTCGCAGACGACCGAAGCCCTGCACGAGCCGATCGGTCACCTGCGGATAGCCGCCGCATGGGCAGGAAGGGGAACGCAGCAGTGGATCCGACCGACACCGCCGCGACGACGTGGCACACCACCCACGTCGATCCCCGCACCGGCCTGCTCAATCGGCGTGCCTTCCACGAACTCGCCGCGCTGCGGCAAGGTCGATCGCCCTGCCCTCACGTCGCCGTCGTCGCAGCGCTCGACGACGGTGAGGCGATCTCCCACGAGTTCGGGTCCGAAGTGGGCGACCTGGTGCTCGTCGCCGTCGCCCGCCGGTTCGCCGACTACACCACCGGCCACCCGGCGGCACATCTCGACTCCGGCCGGTTCGCCGCAGTCGTGATCAGCTCAACCACGATGGACGGCACGTCCTATCCCGACGCCCAGACGATGACGCGGATCCTCGCCGAGCCGATCTGGACATCCGGCAGGTGTGTTCGCGCGAGGGTTTCGGTGGGTCTGGCGGATCTGGAACCCACGGCCGACCTCGCGCTCGTCCTCGACCACCCGGTCGGGGTTCTCCCCCGGACCCCCTCGCTCCACGAGTCCCCCGTGGACCGTGGTGCGCCGGCGACCCGATCGGGTCCCCGGGCGGCCTGCTGCGCGGCTGTGGTCCACAGTCCGCACCGGCGCCGCCCATAGAGTCCGTGTGTGGTCCCGGCCGCTGCCTGCCTGGACCACACACGGACTCTTACCCTCGTCCGTGTGGGCGACTCATCCGGTTGTCGGGTAATTCGGTTGTCGGGCCCGAAGGGCTCCTGGTCTACTCGAAGCCGGAGCCACCAGAACGTCGATCAAGGAGCTGAGATGCGAGCTGCAGTCATGTCACCCCAGGAAGGACCATTCGCCTATCTCGAGGACATGACTGTTGAGCACGCTGAATCTAGGAATTCTCGCCCATGTCGACGCTGGTAAGACGAGCCTGACCGAGCGGCTGCTCTACGCCGCCGGTGTCATCGACGAGATCGGCAGTGTCGATGACGGCAGCACCCAGACCGACTCGCTGGCGCTGGAGCGACGGCGCGGCATCACGATCAAGTCGGCGGTCGTCTCGTTCGCCGTCGGCGACACCACCGTCAACCTGATCGACACCCCCGGCCACCCGGACTTCATCGCCGAGGTGGAGCGGGTGCTCAGCGTGCTCGACGGCGCGGTGCTCGTCATCTCCGCCGTGGAGGGCGTGCAGGCGCAGACCCGGGTGCTGATGCGGGCCCTGCAGCGGCTGCGGATCCCCACGCTGCTCTTCATCAACAAGATCGACCGTCGTGGCGCCCGCGAGGCGGAGCTGCTGCGCGCCATCGCCGAGCGGCTCACCCCGGCGATCATCCCGATGGGGTCGGCGTCCGGGCTCGGGACCCCGGACGCGTCGTTCGTCCCCCACCGGGACCGCACCGGGCTCGAGGTGCTCGCGGAGCACGACGAGGAGCTGCTCTCGGCGTACGTGGCGGATGAATCGGGGATCACGGCCGGGCGGGCGCGCGCGGAGCTGGTGGCACAGACCGGCCGGGCGCTCGTTCACCCGGTGTTCTTCGGGTCGGCGATCACCGGTGCGGGGGTCGCGGAGCTGATGGCCGGAGTTCGGGAGCTGCTCCCGGCCGCCGGTGCCGACGCGACCGCGCCCGCCTCGGGCACCGTCTTCAAGGTCGAGCGCGGCGCGGCGGGGGAGCGGGTCGGCATCGTGCGGATGTTCGCCGGGACCCTGCGTGTAAGAGACAGGCTGCAGCTCGACCGGGGCGAGCCGGGCAAGGTCACCGGGATCGGGGTCTTCGCCGACGGCACGCTGGACCGGCGCGACCAGGTCACCGCCGGGCAGATCGCCAAGGTGTGGGGCCTCGGCGATGTGCGGATCGGCGACCGGCTGGGCGAGGCCGCACCGGTCTCGCGGCACTTCGCCCCGCCGACGCTGGAGACGGTCGTCAGCTCGGTCCGGGCCGCCGACCGGGGTGCGCTGCACGCCGCGCTCACCCAGCTCGCCGATCAGGACCCGCTGATCAACCTGCGCCAGGACGAGCTGCGGCAGGAGCTGTCCGTCTCGCTCTACGGCGAGGTGCAGAAGGAGGTCATCCAGGCCACGCTCGCCGACGAGTTCGGGCTGATGGTGACCTTCCGGGAGACGACGACGATCTGCATCGAGCGGCTCGACGGCGTCGGCGCGGCGGTGGAGTTCATCGCGAAGGGCCCCAATCCGTTCCTCGCGACGATCGGGCTGCGTGTCGAGCCCGCGCCGGTCGGCACCGGTGTGCGATACCGCCTGGAGGTCGAGCTCGGCTCGATGCCGCTGGCGTTCATGACCGCGGTCGAGGAGACCGTCCGGGAGACGCTCGGACAGGGGCTGCACGGCTGGCAGGTGCCCGACTGCGAGGTGGTGATGACGCACTCGGGCTACTGGGCGCGGCAGAGTCACGCGCACGGCACGTTCGACAAGAGCATGTCGAGTACGGGAGGCGACTTCCGCCTGCTCACGCCGCTGGTGTTGATGGACGCGCTGCGGGCGGCCGGGACGACCGTCTGCGAGCCGATGCACCGGTTCCGGCTGGAGATCCCGTCGGGGATCTTCGGATCGATGCTGCCCGCGCTGGTCCGACTGGGCGCGATCCCGCAGACATCGTCGGCGGCCGGCACGACCTCCATAGTGGAGGGAGAGCTCCCGGCCGACCGGGTGCACGGGCTGGAGCTGCAGCTGCCCGGGCTGACCAGCGGCGAAGGGGTGCTGGAGACGGTGTTCGACCACTACCGGCCGGTGGTCGGGGTGCCGCCGGAGCGGTCGCGGACGGACCACAATCCGCTCAACCGCCGCGAATACCTGCTGCACGTGGTGCGACGGGTGTGACCGGAGGCCACACACCGCTTCAGCACCAACTCTTCAAGAGTTGGTGCTGAAGCGGACAGCGCAGCGGCGCGTCCTCCGATGCCGCATCAGGCGGACAGGCTCCCGAAGAAGCCGCGGATGTCGGCGGCGAGCACCTCGGGCGCCTCGTGAGCCGCGTAGTGACCGGCCGCGTCGCGCTCGGAGCCGGCCGCGGTGCCGACGTCGTAGGAGTGCCAGCTCACGATGTTGCCGTGGTCGCGCTCGGCGAAGGTCCGGATCGACTGGAAGTCACCGGCGAACATCGCCAGCCCCAGCGGCACGGTCGTCGGCCCCGCGGGCTCCGCCTGGTGGTGCGCGTCCTCGTAGTAGAACCGGATCGACGACGCCGCGGTGCCGGTCAGCCAGTAGAGCGCGATGTTGGCGACGACGAATTCGGGATCGAGGTTCTCGCCGAAGAGCTGCCCGTTCCACGCGAGCAGCCCGACCGGCGAGTCGGCGAGCGCGAACGCGATCGTCTGCGGCTGCTGGCTGTGCAGGGTGTTGAAGGCCGACAGGTTGTCGACGAACCACTGCAGCTTCGCCAGCGCCGCGTGGTCCTCGGCGGTGAGCGTCGCGAACTCGGCCGGGTCGCCCGAGGGGAAGGAGAAGATCTGCGTGACGTGCGTGCCGATCACGCTCTCCGGTGCGAGCCGGCCCATGATCGGCGAGATCATCGACCCGCCGTCGTTGCCGACCGCCCCGTAGCGCCGGTAGCCCAGGCGCTCCATCAGCTCGACCCAGGCCGCCGCCGTCCGGTGGGTGCCCCAGCCGGTGCTCTGCGTCGGTCCGGAGAAGCCGAAGCCGGGCAGCGACGGGATGACCAGGTGGAACGCGGGGTCGGTGGGGTCGGCCGGCTCGGTCAGCGGCTCGATGACGTCGAGGTACTCCAGGACCGAGCCGGGCCAGCCGTGGGTCAGGATCAGCGGCGTCGCGTCCTCGCGCGAGGACCGCACGTGGATGAAGTGGATCTGCTCACCGTTGATCTCGGTGGTGAACTGGTCGAGGGAGTTGAGCCGCTTCTCGGTGGCGCGCCAGTCGAACTCGTCGAGCCAGAACGCGGCCAGCGCGCGGACCCGCTCGTTGGTCACACCGTAGGCCGCGCCGACGCCCGGCAGCTCGTGCGGCCACAGCGCCCGGGTCAGCCGGTCGCGCACGTCGTCGAGCCGAGCCTGAGGGATCTCGACGCGGAATGGGCGGATCTCGGTCATGGTGTGCCTCCGTGAGTTGTGCTCTGATTCTCTGGTCGACTGGAGCGGAATGCTTCGTTCCGTTTCAACTGTAGCAGAGCGGAACGATCCGTTCCAGTGTTAATCTCGGTGCCATGACAGTGACTTCCGGCCTCTCCGGCCGCCGGGGCCAGGCCGCGCGCAACGACGAGGTCATCCTCACCGCGGCCCGCGAGGTCTTCCTCGCCAACCCGTCCGCGCCGATCGCCGCGGTCGCCGAGCGCGCGGCAGTCGGCATCGGCGCGCTCTATCGGCGGTACGCCGCCAAGGAAGACCTGCTCCGCAAGCTCTGCCACGACGGCCTGCTCCGCTACATCGCCGAGGCCGAGGCGGCCGCCGACGAGCCGGACGACTGGCGGGCGTTCACCGGCTTCGTCGAGCGGATCGTCGACGCCGACGTGCACTCGCTCACGGTGCACCTCGCCGGGACCTTCACCCCGACCGAGGAGATGAACCGCGACGCGATGCGGGCAGGCGAGCTGGCGGAGGGCATCTTCGTCCGGGCACACCGGTCCGGGAAGCTGCGGCCGGAGGTGGTCACCGCCGACCTGGTCCTCGTCCTGGAGGGGTGCGCGGCGGTCCGGGTCCCGGATGCGGTGCGCAGCGCCGAGCTGCGGCGACGCTACCTCGCGGTGCAGCTCGCGGGGCTGTCGGCGCGAGACGCGGGAGAGCTGCCGGGCCCGCCGCCGACGGCGATGGAGCTCAGCTGGCGCTGGCAGCAGCGCTAGCGGGCGCGGCGCACCCCCATGATCGCGCAAGAAGCTAGCGGGCGCGGTGCATCCCCGTGATCGTGCAGAAAGCCGGCGGGCGCGGCGCACCCCCTTGATCGTGCAGAAAGCCGGCGGGCGCGGCGCACCCCCTTGATCGTGCAGAAAGCCGGAAACATGCCCTACGCGACCGGCGCGAGGGGCATGTTTCCGGCTTTCTGCACGATCAGGGAGCGCCAGCGCTGCGAAAAGGCGGCTCGCTCACGCTACGCGGCCGGGCCGGGCCGGGCCGCTACGCGGCTGGCGTGCGGCCGTGTCGGCGGACCATCCCGGCCGCCAGCGGCGCCCGGTCCAGGTCCCCCGCCGCGATCCGGGTCGCGATCGTCCGGCGCACCATCAGCCCGGCCACCGACGGCAGGTGCCGCGCGATCGCCATCTCGAACCGCCCCCGCCGGGTGGTGGCCACATTGGATGGTGCCTTCCGCGCCGTCGCCGCCCGCAGGATCGCGGCGATCACGCCCTCGACGGGCTCCAGCCGCGACACCCCCTGCAACGACAGCCCGGCCTCGGCCGAGGCGTCGTGGATCGGTGAGGCCACCATGCTGGGGTAGACCACGCTCACCCCGATGTGCGTACCCACCTCCAGCCGCAGTGCGTCGGCGTAGGCGACCAGTGCCCGCTTGCTCACCCCGTAGGCGGCGGCCAGCGGCAGCGGCAGCACCGCCATCCGGCTCGCCACGAAGATCACCCGCCCGCGCGAGGCTTCCAGCGCCGGAACGGCAGCCGCCGTCACGGCCCACGCCGCCACGAGGTTGACCTCGATCTGCTGCCGAGCCGCCGCGCCCGGCGCGAACTCGGCCGGCGCCGGCCCGCCCACCCCGGCGTTGTTGATCAGCAGGTCGAGCCCGCCGAGGAGCTGGGCGGCCGACTCCACGGCCGCTGCCGCCGCCGCGGTGTCGGTCAGGTCGCACGAGAGGACCGTCACCCCGTCGACCTCCCCGCCGTGCAGGTCGATGCCGACGACTCGGGCTCCGGCCGCGGTGAGGGTATGGCAGAGCAGCCGCCCGAAGGTGCCGCTCGCGCCGGTGACGATGGCGCGGCGTCCGGTCAGATCACTCATCGGGCTGCACTCTCCAGGCTCGAAGAATTCTCGGGGCGAGTAGGAGGCGAAGGCCAGGTGATCCCGCGCCCCCGGTCGCGACGCCGGGCACCGTCGCGCAGCTCCCGCGCGGCGAGCTCGAGGTAGGCGTCGAAGTCGATCCGCATCGCCGGTCGGCGGTCGCCCCACCGCTGCGTGGCGGCCCGCAGGACGGCGTCGCAGTCGGCGGCCTGCTCGGCCCGGGTGGGCAGGGCGTAGGCCCCGGCTAGGTGCCCCGCGACGAGCCTGGCCTGCGCCTCCACGACGGGCAGCGCGGCACCGGTGGACTGCATCAGGCCGACGAACATGAGCCCGGGCGCGTCGAGGTGGAAGATCCGGCGGTAGAGCGGCAGCCGATCGGCGCCCGGCCCCAGCAGCGCCGGATCGAGGAAGGGCAGGTCGATGCGGTAGCCGGTGCACCAGACGATGAGGTCGACCTGCTCGCGGGTGCCGTCGACGAAGGTGACGACGCTGCTGTCGATGCGCTCGATCCCCGGGCGCGGGTCGATCTCGCCGTGGCTCAGGCGCGACAGCAGGGCGTCGGAGAGTGTCGGATGGTCCTGCAGGAAGCCGTGCTCGGGTTCAGGCAGCCCGTAGCGGGTGGGGGAGCCGACGGTGAGGCGCAGCATCGTCTGGCTGATCACCTGGCGCACGCGCCACGGCAGGCGCTTGGCGAGCGCGCCGTTGAGGGTGTCCGACGGCTTGCCGAGCAGGTGCTTCGGCACGATCCAGACGCCTCGGCGCAGCGAGAGCAGGGTGCGTTCGGCGACGTGGGAGGCGTCGACCGCGATGTCCATCGCCGAGTTGCCGCCGCCGACGACGAGGACCCGCTTCCCGGCGAGCTGGCTGGGGTCGCGGTAGTCGTGGCTGTGCAGCTCCGCGACGGCGGGGGTGCCGGGATAGACCGCCATCCGCGGGCGGCTGTTGTGGCCGTTGGCGACGACGACGGCGGCGAAGACCTCGGTGGCGGTGCCGTCGGGTCCGGTCGCGGTCACCGCCCAGCGGCCGTCGGCCAGCTGCTCCACCCGGTCCACCGTGTGCCGCAGGGCGACGCGGTCGGTGAGGTCGTAGCGGTCGGCGTACTCCTGGAGGTAGGAGGCGATCCGGGTGTGGTCGGGGTAGTCGGGCCAGTCGGTCGGCATCGGGAAGTCGGCGAACTCCGTGCGGCCCCTGCTCGTGTTGAGGTGCAGGGTCCGGTAGGCCGACGAGTGCGGTCCGCCGAAGGCCCACAGGCCGCCGACGCGCTCGCCCGCGTCAAACCCCTTGGCCGGTACGCCGACGTCGGCCAACGCCTTGAGCGTGGCGAGCCCAGCGGGTCCGGCGCCGATGACGGCGACGACTGGTGCGGCGTCAGCCACGGTGACCTCCGGCAAAATTAATCCAACGATTGTTGGATAATGACTCGCCCCGCGCTGATCGTCAAGTGAAGCGACCCGGAACTCAGGCGTACATGCGGTCCAGCCAGCGGTGGACCCAGGACCGGAACTCCTTGCGGTCCGGCGACCCCGCGGAGACGTGGGCGTGGACCGCCCAGACGAGGCTGCGCACGGCGATGTGCGGGTGCGGCTCGTGCAGCAGCCCGGCCTCGGCGGCACCGTCGAGCACCTGCTCGACCGCCTGGTAGAGCGGGGTGGCGAAGGACTCGTCGAGGTCGGTGTGGCGATCGGGTTCCGACCAGCGCCGCAGCCACAGCCCGGTCGTCTCGGGCACCTCCTCCAGGAAGTCGACGAACGCGTCGAGCAGCGCGTGCAGCCGGTCGAAGAGTTCCGCCTTGCCCTCGGCGATCCCGGCCTGTGCGGCCGCCACCGCGTCGATGAGTGCGCTGCTCTCGGCGGCGAAGACCCGGGCGAAGCAGGCCTGGTAGAGCTCGGCCTTCGTGCCCGCGTGGTGGTGCACGGTCGCGACGTCGACCCCGGCCGAGGCGGCGACGTCGCGCATGCCGACCGCGTCGAACCCGCGCCGGGCGAACAGCGCGGTCGCGGCGAGCACGATGTCGTCGGCGGTGTCGCGCTGCTCGGCGCGTCGGGGCCGGCCGGGCCCCCGGCGAGGTGTGGTCATGGCTCCTATCGTGCCCTACAATCCAGCGAACGTTGGATTAGCCCTCCAGGGAGCCGCAGATGACCGAGTCAGCCCCGACGCAGCGGCTCCCGCGCTCCGGCCTCCTCGCCTTCGCGGGCGGCTCGATCGGCATGGGGGTCTGGGTCACCGTCCCCGGTCTGCTCCTACTCTATTTTCTCACGGATGTGCTCGCGGTCAGCCCTCTGCTCGCCGGATTCGTGCTCCTCCTGCCGAAGATCGCCGATGTGCTGCTGCACCCCTGGGTGGGGCACCTCTCCGACACCGATCTGCGCAAGCGCGGGCACCGGCGCGGGCTGATGCTGCTCGGCTGCGGGCTGCCCTTCGCCTTCGCCGGGCTCTTCGCGCTCCCGGCCGGGCTCACCGGCACCACCGCCGCGATCTGGGTGATGGTCTTCTTCATCGCGGGCAACCTGCTCTTCGCGACCTACCAGGTGCCCTATCTCTCGACGCCGGCGGATCTCGCGATCGGCTATCACGAGCGGACCCGGCTGATGGGGTTCCGGATGGTGGTGCTGACGCTCGGCATCCTGCTCAGCGGTGTGATCGCGCCGATCATCTCCGGCAAGGACAACCCGACGCGGGGCGGCTACGCGCTGATGGGCGCGATCCTCGGCGCGGTGATGCTCGGTGCGATGCTGATCGGGCTGCGCGGCGTGCGGACGCTCACGACCGTGGCACCGACGCCGCCGGTCGCCGCCCCGACGCACGCGGCCGGGCTACGCACCCTGCTCGCGGCGCTCGGCGACCGGCAGTTCCGCTGGCTCGTCGCCGCCTACCTGCTCATGTCGACCACGACCCACCTCGTGCTCACCGCGGTGCCCTACTTCGCGGAGTACGAGCTGGGCAAGCCCGGCCTCACCACGGTCCTCGTCGCCGCCTTCGTGGCACCGGCACTCATCGCCACCCCCGGGTGGGTGTGGCTGACCAAGCGCATCGGCAAGCAGCCCGGTCTGCTGATCGCCCAGCTCGCCTTCGCGGCGGGGTCGGTCGTCCTGGCTTTCGGGCGGCCGGTGGGCGTACCCATCCTGGTGGGTTGTGTGGCCGTGCTCGGCGTGGCGTTCGCGGCGATGCAGCTGCTGCCCTTCTCGATGCTGCCGGACGTGGTCCGGGCCGGCGGCGCGGCGGGGACCGCGCGGGCCGGGTCCTATACCGGGATGTGGACGGCGGCCGAGGCGACCGGCGGTGCGCTGGGCCCCTACCTCTACGCCGCGTGCCTGGCGGTCGGCGGCTTCATCGCGACCGGGGCGGGGGAGCAGGTGGTGCAGAGCGAGCGGGCGCACGACCTGATCCGGCTCGGGTTCGGTGTGGTCCCGGCGGTGCTGATGGTCGTCGCGGTGCTGCTGCAGCGGCAGTACACACTGGACGCGAGACTGCGGGACGCATCGCCGACAGTCTAGTTATAGATCCATATGTATCGTGAGTCGATGAAGCTGAAACTTGCTCTCGTCTCCCTCGTCGCGGCAGCCGCGACGGTGCTGGTCGCCCCCACCGCGGCGCTCGCCGCACCGGACTCGCTCGCCTGCTCCGCGGCGGGCAGCTACAGCCGGGTCATCCTCGGCACCCCCACCACCTACTGGCTCGTCGGCTCGGTCGGCAACTACCGCTACTGGCACGTGGTCAGCCCCACCACGCCCGAGACCTACCTGCGCAGCTACGTGGTGCTCTGCAGCGGCAGCACGATCAGCTGGTCGGCGGACCTCGCCGTCACCTCGACGTCGGGCGACCGCTGCGGCACCACCTCGAGCCTGCTCGCGCAGTACGTCGGCTCCCACAACAACGTCATCGGGGGCGTGACCTACGCCTTCCGCTACTGGCACATGAAGCGGTTCGTCAGCAGCGGCACGATCTTCTACCTCGTCTACGACCACTCGGAGCTCGCTCGCTGCGTCGTCTGACGCGGCCGGCACCGGCCCCGGCGGACCGGGGCCGGTGCCGATCAGAACGGGTGCGGGTCGATGACCCGGTGCGAGTAGACGCCGGTCCGCAGCGCCTGGACGCTGTGGTGATCGGCGCCGACCGAGGCCGCGAGCCGCTCGACGATCGCGGCGTGGTCGGTGCCCGGGCCGGACTCGCCGAGGCCCCGCAGGATCAGCGCGAGGTTGGCCTCGCAGCGCAGCGCGTCCGGATGCTCCGACCCGAGCGACTCGGCGAGCAGCGCCAGCGTCCGCTCGGCGACGGCCCGCGCCGCCGCGAGATCGCCGTCCTCGGCGAGGCAGACCGAGAGGTTGGTCTGCGCGCCCAGCAGGAAGGGGTGGCTCGCCGGCAGGTGCTGCGCGAGCTCGTCCGCCGCGTGCTGGGCGAGGCTCCGCGCCTCGACCCGGTCGCCGAGCGCGCGCGTGACGGCGGAGAGGTTGCTCATGCAGATCAGGGTGTGCGGGTGTGCGGGGCCGAGGGCGGCCCGGTAGTCCTCGATCAAGGCCCGCAGCTCGGCACCCGCGAGCTCGTTGCGCCCCATCGCGAGCAGGTTGGAGGTGCGGCCGAGCCGGCACGCCAGCGTCTCGGTCTGCCGCTCGCCGAGGCGGCCGCGCAGGCGCTCGTAGGCGTCGTCGAGCAGCGGCATCGCCTCCTCGGGGCGGCCGTCGGCGCGCAGCGAAGCGGCCAGGTTGACCTGGGCGATGACCGCCTCGGTGCCCTCGGCGCCCCGGGCCGCGACGATGCCGTCATAGACCTGGCGCAGCATCGCCACCGACTTGGCGTAATCTCCCGCGTCGCGGTAATCGCGGCCGAGACAGGACGCCGAATGGAAGGTGGCGGGATGGTCCGGGCCGAGGACCTCCCGGCGCCGGGCGAGGACGTCCTCGTCCCGGTGCGTGGCGCTGTGGAAGTCGCCCATCAGCCGGAACGAGACGGCGAGGTTGTTCGCCGCGGCGAGCGTCCGCGGGTGGTTCTCGCCGAAGACCGCCATCGCCGCGTCGTGGGTGGTGGCGGCGAGTTCGAGCGCCTGTGGGTAGCTGCCGAGGCCGCGCAGGTCGGCACCGACGCTGCCCATCGTGATCACGGTGTGTGGGTGGCGGTCGCCGAGCAGCTCCCGCTGCGCCGCGAGCACCTCGTTGTCGAGGTCGCTCGACGCCTGGAACCCGTCGGTGCTGCGCAGGATGTTGGCCAGGTTGAACCGCAGGTTGAGCAGCTGGCGACGCAGGGCGGTCCGGTCGCCCGCGAAGGCGGGGTCGTCGAGCAGGGCGGACCACTCCTGGGAGATCCGCTCGCCGAAGCGCTTGCCCGCGAGGAGGTCGCCGCGCAGCCACAGATAGCGAACGCGGTCGATGAAGAGCTGGCGGGTACGCTCGTCGCGGCAACCGGTGGCGTCCGAGATGAGCAGGTGCGGCCACATGCTGCGGAACCGGGGCCAGGTCGGGGGATCGTCCACCTCGCCGTCGGGCCGCGCGCCCGCGAGCACGAGGTGGATCTCGTGCCGGGTCTGCCGCTGCTCCTCGGTCGACATCCGTCGCTCGACGACCCGCTGCAGCCGCCGGTGCACGTAGATCTGCGCGGCCTTGTCGTCGATCTTTATCAGGGCCAGCCGGTTCAGGTTCTGCACCAGGATGGTGCGCATCAGCCGCTCCGACGCCGACGAGTCGAAGGGGACCAGCGCGTCGGCCATCTCATCGCCGTAGAGCATCTCGAACGGGATCTCCGGCGCCAGCATCGAGCAGAGCTGCAGCAGCTTGAACGCCGCCCGCGACCTGCCCGCGAGCCAGTCCAGCGACATCTCCCACGCACGGACGGTCAGCTCGGCGGGTGTGCCCTGGCCGAGCCGGCGCAGGTAGTCGGCGACCGGCGTACTCGTCTCGGCGAGAAACGCCCCGGCGACGGAGACGGCGAGCGGCAGGTCGCCGAGCGTGCCGGCGAGCGAGGCCGCCTCCGCGTCGGTGAGCAGGGGCATCCTGCGCCGCAGGTGGGTGATGCTCTCGGCGCGCTGGAAGGCGTCCACCGGCATCGGATGGGCCCGGTCGTGCCAGGCGGGGTTGCCGGAGGTGAGGATGACGTGGCCTCCGCCGGTCGGGACCAGCGGCGAGATCCGTTCGAAGTCGTCGGCGTTGTCGAAGACGATCAGCCAGCGGCTTGTCGGCTCGCCCCGGCGCAGCGCCGCCAGCAGCAGTCCCGTGTTCGCCTCGGAGGAGGGGTCCAGCTTCATGCCGAGCCGGCTCGCCAGCTCCAGCAGCGAGGTGTCGACGAACTGCGGTGGCTCGGCCGCGATCCACCAGACGACGTCATAGGCGGTGCGGAAGCGGTGGGCGTACTCCACCGCGATCTGGGTCTTGCCGGAGCCGTCGGTGCCGTGCAGGGCCACGGCCCCGGTCGGCTGGGTGCGCAGCCGGGCACGCAGGTCGCGCAGCGCGGCGTCGCGGCCGGTGAAGCGCGGGTTGCGGGCGGGCGCGTTGAAGACCATCGGCTCGGTGCCGGGAAACCGCGGGTCGGCCGGGAGCGGCCGGGATGCGCCGCCGTGGCCGGTGAGCCGCAGGACCCGCTCGGCCGCGCTCGCCTCGTCGAGGCCGTGCAGGACCGCGGATCGTTCGGCCGGAACGGACGCGAGCGGCCGGACATCGGCGACGTAGACCGCCAGCGTGTTGCGGCCGCCGCCGGTCGCGGCCATCGGCTCCGCCGAAGAGACGATCAGCAGGGTACGCAGATCGGCCGGCAGACCGTGCGGGTCGGCGGCACCGGGCGCGTCGTCGATGATGCGGGCGCCCGCCGAGACGAGGAGTTCTTCGATCCACTCCGCCCATGCCCGGTCCGTGGCCGCGTAGCGGAGGATGAACGAGCCGGTGGCGGAGGCGGTGCCGGTGGATGTCTCAGTCATCAGTCTTCATCCCAGTCCTGGCCGGAGTTTCCTAGGAGCATGCCGAGCGCGCGTTCTGCATCGAACTGCGTGTGAAGTGGATGACCGGTTCGGCTGCGGTGCCGACCTACATTGACCTAGAGCTATGGTAGTGGCTCTGTCCACGAGCCAGGCTAGATATTTTGTCGGATAGTGAATGCCGGGACGTCCATGGACTCACCACCCGTATTCGTGCTCGCAACCGGTATTTCCTACCATCTTGATATGCGATAAGGTCGGTACAGGACTTCCGCCACCCCGAGCGGTCCCACCTGGAGAAGATCGTGCCGCAGCCGCAGTTCCACTGGTTCCTGCCCACCTCCGGCGACGGCGATCAGGTCGGCTCGGCCACGGTCGCCGCCGGTGCCGCCCGGCACAGCCGCACCGCCTCCATCGACTACCTCACGCAGGTGGGCCGGGCCGCCGAGCAGTCCGGCTTCACCGCCGCGCTGACGCCGGTGGGATCGGCCTGCCCGGACCCGTGGATCGTATGCGCCGCCGTCGCGCAGCACACCGAGCGGCTGAAGCTGCTCGTGGCGTTCCGGACCGGGTTCGCCCTCCCGACGCTCCTCGCGCAGCAGGCCGAGGCGTTCCAGGAGATCTCCGGCGGGCGGCTCGCCCTCAACGCCGTCACCGGCGGCGATGCCGCCGAGCAGCGCGCCTACGGCGACTTCCTCAGCCACGGCGAGCGCTACGCCCGCACCGCCGAGTGCCTGGAGGTGCTGCGGCGCTCCTGGGCGGGCGGACCCTTCGACTACCGGGGCGAGCACTACGCGGTCGAGGGCGGCGGGCTGGCCCAGCCGCTGGACCCGGCGCCGCCGGTCTACTTCGGCGGCGCGTCACCCGCCGCCGAGCAGGTCGCGGCACGTCTGTCCGACACCTACCTGATGTGGGGCGAGCCGCCCGCCGCGATCGGTGAGCGGATCACCCGGATGCGGGCGCTCGCCGCCGGGCACGGCCGGATCCTGCGCTACGGACTGCGGCTGCACGTGATCGCCCGCGAGACCGCCGCCGAGGCCTGGGCGGAGGCCGACCGGCTGCTCGCCGGGATGGACCCCGAGCGCATCCGCGCGGCGCAGCAGCGGTTCGCCCGGATGGAGTCGGTCGGGCAGGCCCGGATGGCCGCCCTGCACGGCGGCTCCGCCGACGGGCTGGAGATCGCGCCCAACCTGTGGGCGGGCGTCGGCCTGGTCCGGGAGGGCGCCGGGACGGCCTTGGTCGGCAGCTACGCCGAGGTCGCCGAACGCCTCAGCGAATATGCCGACCTCGGCATGGACGAGTTCATCCTCTCGGCCTGGCCGCACCTGGAGGAGGCCCGCCGGGTCGGCGAGCACGTCCTGCCGCTGGTGCGCTCTCGCGGCTGATTGCCGGGCGCGGGACCTGCCGCCGGGCTACATTCGTTCGGTGGCCAGTCCGTTCGACGACGCCGGGAGCTTGCGGGAGGCGTACGAGGCTGTCGACTGGGCCGCCACCCCGCTGGGTCCGGTGGAGTCGTGGAGCCCCGCGCTGCTCTCGGCGGTCGGCCTCACGCTGAACACCCGCTTCGCGGCCACGCTGCTGTGGGGGCCGGAGTTCATCCTCGTCTACAACGAGGCCTACGTGCCGTTGATCGCGGGCAAGCACCCGGCCGCCCTCGGCGCCCCGGCCGAGTTGGTCTTCCCCGAGATCTGGGCCACGATCGACCCGATGCTGCGGTCGGTCCGCGCGGGCGAGGGCGCGACCTGGGTGCAGGACCTGCGGCTCGACCTCGACCGGCGCGGATTCCTGGAGGAGTGCTACTTCACCTTCTCCTACTCCGCGGTGACCGGCGCGGACGGCCGCATCGAGGGCGTCATCGACATCGCCGCCGAGACGACGGCGCAGCTGCAGGCCCGGCGGCGCCTGGAGCTGCTCAGCCGGCTCACCTACCTGCTCGCCGACCTCGACGACGTCTCCGAGCTGCTCGACCGGGCGCTGCCACTGCTGCGCGCCGACGAGGCCGACCTGCCCGGGGTCGCCATCGAGCTGCCGGAACAGCTGCCGCCGCGGCTCGCCGACACCGACCTCTTCCTCGACGACACCGGCGGCACCACGGTCGCCCATCTGAGGCTGACCGCGGTGCCCTCCGCGCCGCAGCACGCGGTGCTGGTGACCGGGCTCAGCCCGCACCTGCCCCACGACGAGGAGTACCTGCGCTTCCTGCGGCTGACCGCCGCGGTCCTGGCCCAGGCTCTCGACCGCGTCCATGCCCGCCAGTCCGAGCGGCGCGTGGCGGCGATGCAGCGGCAGATGTCCGAGGCGCTGCAGCGCAGCCTGCTCACCCTGCCGGTACGCGCCGAGCACCTGGAGATCGCGGTGCGCTACCAGCCCGCAGCCGAGCAGGTCTTCGTCGGCGGCGACTGGTACGACTCCTTCGCCCTCGCCGACGACCGCGTCGTGGTCGTCATCGGCGACGTGACCGGCCACGATCAGCGTGCCGCCGCCGAGATGGCCCAGCTGCGCAACCTGCTGCGCGGAATCGCCTTCACCAGCCGGGAATCGCCCGCGCTGGTGCTCGGTGCGGTGGACGCCGCGATGAACGGGCTGGAGATCGGCGCGCTCGCCACCGCGGTGCTCGCCGAGTTCGTCCCGGGTACGCCGACCGGCGGCCACACCATGCGCTGGTCGAACGCGGGGCACCTGCCGCCGATCCTGCTCGCCCCCGACGGCACCTGCACCGTGCTCGACACCGTGCCGGAGGCGCTGCTGGGTCTCGCCGCCGACACCGTGCGCTCCGACCACAGCGTGCGGATCGAGCCGGGCAGCACCGTCGTCCTCTACACCGACGGGCTGGTCGAGCGGCGCGGTGACCTGCTCACCGCCAGCGTACGCAAGCTCGCCGGCTCCCTCGCGGGTCGGCAGGGGCTCTCACCCGAGCGGCTCTGCGACGAGCTTCTCCGCGAGACCGGCACCGACGTCGAGAGCGACGACGACATCGTGCTCACCGTCGTGCGGACAGCCGGCCGCTGAGACGGCGATCGGCGGTGCGGCACCCGTGGAGGGAGCGCCGCACCGCCGAGTCAAGCGGGCCTACTGGGCGTAGACCTCGAATTCGTTGACCCGCACGAAGCCCTGCTGGATGTTGGGGCCGAGGCGGCCGAGGATCCGCACCAGGCGTGAGGTCTGCGAGGTGTTGAGGACGATGGTCCGGCTCGTCGCGGTGTTGCCGGTGACGGGGTTGACGTTGCCGGGCGGGGTCACCCAGGTGATGCCGTTCCAGATCTGGATGTCGAAGTTCTGGATCTCATATCCGGCGGTGGTGAAGACGACGATCCGGCGGAAGGTCTTGTTGACCCCGAAGTCGAGCTGCACCCACTGCGGCGGGTAGTTGACGCCGCCGGCGTTGTTGGCCCAGCTCGAACCTCCGCCGAGGGCCGTGCTGCGGTCGCCGTCGTTGACCCTGGCCGGGGAGTAGCCGGGGAAGGTCGACGAGGCTGAGGTGATGGCGCTGCGGGCGAAGTTGTCGTTGCCCGTGCCGCCGTCACCGCCGGAGCTGCAGTGGTACCAGTAGACGGTGCCGGTGCCGTACTCGATGTTGGTGGACTCGGAGAACATGACGACGCCGGAGCCCATGTCGTCGTTCTTCTTCTCGAAGTGCGCCTTGATGTCGAAGGTGATCGGCAGCCCGAGGAGCTGGGTGATGAGCGCGCCGAGGCCGAGCGAGAGGTCGATCGTGGGTCCGTTGTCGATCTCCAGCCACTTCACCGCGAAGTAGTCGCCCCAGACCGCGCGGTCCCAGGTGGTGATGAAGAGGTCCTGCCAGACCCAGTTCTTCACGTTCTTCCGCTTGATCTTGCCGAAGTAGGCGTTCTTCAGCTCGTAGCCGTCCTTGGCGACAATGATCATGCGCGGCTCCAGCTTGCCCGCGGTCCAGTGCTCCACCGAGCTGGGGTTGGGGATCGTGAAGCGCTGGAGGTACTCCAGGCCCCGGTTGTTGCGCAGGCCGGTCGGGTTGCAGGTGACGTTGGTGCCCGAGCGGCCCGCGATCGTCGCCTCCGTGCCGGTCGCCTTCGGTCCCGTGACGACCGGAGCCGGGGTGATCGACTTCTTCTTCATCCGCTCGGCGCGGCCGGCCGGCGTGTTCGCCGTCAGCGTGGACGAGCCCGCGGCGATCTGCTCGTTGAGGGAGAGCACCCAGACCTCGTTGGTCTCGGCGTAGACCTCGTCGACCGGGGTGGGACGCTGCACGACCTGCCCGTTGCTGAGGACATAGGCGGGTAGCGACGTGTGCCCGAGGTCGGACTCGAAGACCGTCAGCGTGATCTCGCCGGAGGTGATGACCCCGTCCTCGTAGTTCGGGATGAACAGCTGCGGTACGTAGGTCTCGCCGTTGACGTTGCCGAGCGCCGCGACGCCGTCCTTGAACGCCACCCACGTCGGGTCGTAGGGATCGACGATGTAGGACGCCTCCGCCTCCCAGATCAGGTCGGTCAGGAGCACGTTGTCGTCGCCGTCGAAGAGGCGGCCGACGGCGTTGCGGACGAGGTACTGGAAGTTGCCGTCCGCCACCTGCAGCAGCGGGCTGACCAGCTCACCGAGGCGGGACTTGAGGATCAGGTCGTTCTGGTCGCCGGCCGGCAGCGCCGGGGGCAGGGTGCCGGCCGAGTTCCAGGCGTTCGCGGGCTGGTCGCTGATCGTCACCCAGAACCGGCTGCCCGGGATCAGGTCGCCGGCGGCCCAGAACGACCAGCCGCCCTGGTACTCGAAGGACGGGCCGTAGCGGCCGTCGTGGAACTCGGCGAGTTCCCAACCCGCGCCGAAGGTACGCGAGCACAGCTCGTCAGCGGCCTGCGGTGAGGCGAGGGCGTCCCCGCGTACCGGACCGGTCGCCTTGACCTGGCCCCGCGACCAGCCGATGTAGGAGTCGAAGGTGATGCCGCCGGGCGGCGACTGGTAGTCCACGCGCAGGCACAGCGCGGGCTGGTACTGGTCGACGGCGGTGTCGCCGGTGTAGGCGTTGGTCGTGCCGTCCGATCCGACGTGGACGTAGCCACCCTGCCGCTCGCTCGCGGTCCAGGTCATCTGCTTGCGCAGCCCCGCCACGGCCGGCCGCGCGGACTGCGCGGAGTGTGCCTGGGCGGGGATGGTGGGTGCGGCCAGCGCGAGGATCGCGGCCAGCGCCACTGCGGGTCTCCACAGCGAAGATCTCATTGCACTTCTCCCTATGCTTCGCGAGAACTACTTCTGCGGGCGGGCTTCGCAGTTACCGCAGTGGATGGATCCTGACGCATGCGGCGACGTCGAACATCGAATCCTGAACGGGGCTGAACATTGTTGAACATCACTGCGCCGGGGGCTGCTCGGCCGCCATTCCGATCTCCCTCACGGCACCCAGCGGGTTTCTGCGTGAGTTCAGCGCCCTTGCCGCGGCCGCCACCACCATGGCGGCATGAAGAGAAACTGGCGCAAAGCCATCAGCACGATGATCGTCGGGGCGGCTCTGCTGACCGGCGCAGTCCTGACCGCGGCGGCCCCGGCAAACGCGGCCACACCGACGGTCTTCGATCTCAACGGGATCTTCTCCGACGGCGGATCGGCCCGACCTGCGATCACGAACGTCAACGACATCCTGACCGTCAACATGTCCTCGCAGCACCGACCGACCGCGACCGGCGTCGTACTGGCGACCGACCGGATCATCGTGTCCTTTCCGGACGACACGACCTACACCGCGATCCTGCAGGCACCCGGGACCATCCGGTGGTCCAACGGCTCGGTCTGGACCAAGACCAAACCGGTCCCGAATCTGATCGGCATGAGCCCCGGTCAGGCCAACACGGCCATCAACGCGGCCGGCTTCACCATCGGTCTGATCGGTACGTTCCCCGACCCGAGCTGCCAGTTCCTGAGGGTGGTGGGACGCCAGAACCCCGGACCAGGCGCTCCTGCCATCCCGGGCAGCCCCGTGGGCTACTCGACCGGTGTGCGGGTCGGCAACTGCCAGGTTCCGTAACCGTCGAGAGGGATGCGAGTCCGGCGCCGATGGCGCCGGACTCGCAGCTGCGCTTTACGAGATAGACTCCGACAAATGCTGGTGAGGCTGCTCGGCCCGCTGGACGTCTTCGCCGAAGGCGTGTCGCGGCCGGTAACGGGGGCTCGGCGGCGGGCGTTGCTCGCGGTGCTGGCATTGCGCGCGGGGCACGTGGTCAGTGTCGAACGCCTGGCCGAGATCGTGTGGGGCGGTGCCGTCACCGCGAACACGTTGCAGCGGCACATCTCCCACCTGCGCGGTGTGCTGCCCGATCCATCCGCCGTCGTCGCGCACCCTCCCGGCTATGTGCTGACCGCAGACACCGACGCGGCCGAGGCGGAGCGACTGATCGAGCAGGCGAACCGGACCGGCGACCCGTTCGCCACCGCCGCGATGCTGCGAGCGGCTCTGCAGCTGTGGCGGGACCGGGCGCTGGTCGATGTCGACGGATCAACCTGGTTGGAGGCCGAATCGGACCGGCTGGAAGAGCTGCGCGGCACCGCCTCACGCGCCCTGCTTCAGGCCCGGATCGATCTGGGCGAACATGCCGAGGTCCTGCCGGACCTGCAGGCGCTGGCGGTCGAGCGGCCGTTCGACGAGGTGTTGCAGCATCAGCTGATGCTGGCGCTCTACCGGTCCGGACGGCAGAGCGAGGCGCTCGCGGCCTACCGGCAGGTTCGAGCGAACTTGACCGATCAGCTCGGCATCGACCCGGGGCAGCCGCTGCGAGAGCTGGAGTCGCAGATCCTGCGCCAGGACAGGGCACTGAACTGGTCCGATTCCCCCTCTCAGCGCATCGTCCCGGCCCAACTCCCGCCCGCCGTACCCGGTTTCGTCGGCCGGGCGTCGACACTTGATCGGCTCGATCATCTGCTCCTCGGCGAGCAGGCGGTCGTGATCCTCTCCGGCACACCCGGTGTCGGGAAGACCGCCCTCGCGGTGCACTGGGCACATCGCGCAGCCGACCGGTTCCCTGACGGGCAGGTCTACGCCGACCTGCGGGGCTTCGATCCGAGCAGCCCGCCGGCGGACTCGACGGAGGTCCTGCACGGCCTGTTGGAGTCCTTCGGCGCCCAGGTACCGGCCGACCCCGCGATGCGGGAGTCTCGCTGGCGGAGCCTGCTCGCCGGCCGCCGGGTCCTGCTGGTGCTCGACAACGCGCATGACGCCGCTCAGGTGAGGCCGCTCCTGCCCGGTACGCCCGGCTGCGCGGTGCTGGTCACCGGCCGGCTGAGCCTCACCGCCCTGGTCGCCACCCACAACGCCCGATCGGTCCCGGTGGAGTTGCTCCCGCCCGACGAAGCCCGGCAGCTTCTGATCGCCCGTCTCGGCGCCGATCGGGTTGCCGCCGAACCGGCCGCCGTGGACGCGATCATCGACCGCTGTGCTCGCCTGCCGCTCGCTCTCGCCGTGGTCGCCGCTCGCGCGGTGACACGCCCCGCCCGGCCGCTGTCCGGTCTCGCCGCGGAACTGGGCGACGACACCCGGATGCTGGACGTGCTCCACGCCGGTGATCCGACGACCGACGTGCGCGCCGTGTTCTCCTGGTCCTACCGGGCGTTGTCGGATCCGGCTGCTCGGCTCTACCGGCTGCTCGGCTGCCATCCCGGTCCCGACATCACCCGGATGGCGGCGGCCAGCCTCGCCGGCCTGCCCGCCGAATCCACCGGGGCATCGCTCACCGAGCTGTGCGACGCCTATCTGCTCCGCGAAGAACCCTCCGGCCGTTACGCGCAGCATGACCTCATGAGAGCCCACGCGGCGGAGCTGGCTGCAGCCGCACCCGAGCCCGCTGCCGTGCACCGCCTGCTCGACCACTATCTGCGAACCGCCGCTGCAGCCGCCCAGGCCCTCATCACGCACCGCGACCCGGGTGGCCTCCCTCCGCCTGCGCCCGCCGTCCGTCCCGAACCCATCGCCGACCACGACTCGGCGCTGGCCTGGTTCACCGCCGAACGCCATGTCCTGCTGGCGGTCCAGACGCTCGCCCACACCGAAGGCTTCGATACCCATGCCTGGCAGCTCGGCTGGGCGACGAGCACGTTCCTCAACTGGCGTGGCCATTGGACGGACCGGACACGCGTCTGGCGTACCGCCCTCGCGTCCGCCCTGCGTCTCGGCGACTCCCGCGCCGAGGCCATCTGCAACCGCGGCATCGCATGGTGCTTCATGCGGCTCGGTCGCTTGACCGACGCCGAGACGCACCTCCGCCGGGCCCGGGAGCTCTTCCACCACCGAGCCGACTCGATCGGCGAGGCGGACACCGTCATCGATCTGGGTCGGCTGTTCACCGACGCACACGACCTGCCTGCCGCCGCCGACTACGTCAGCCAGGCCCTGCGTCTCTACGAGATGTGCGGTCACACCGCGGGGCAGGCCTTCGCCTGGGGCAACACCGGCTGGATCCAGACCCTTCAGGGCGACCACACCAACGCCATCACCTCCTCCCGCCGTGCGATCGGCCTCTACCAGCGAGCCGGAAACCGGGAAGGTGTGGCAAGCTCATGGCACAGCATCGGTCACGCCCATCACTGTCTCGGCGAGTACCGCGAGGCCGTGCGGTCCTATCGGCGCGCTCGGGAGCTCTTCAACGCCCTGGGTGACCTGTTCAGCGAAGCCTCAGCGCTGTCCGAGCTGGGCGAGGCCCTGATCGCAGCCGGCGATCCCGATGCCGCAGCCGAAGCCCGACGCTCGGCGGCATTGCTCCTGGAAGGCCTGCGGACATAGCCGTAGGTGGTTCGTACCAGGCATCCGGGGCGAGGAATGGGAAGCTGAACATTGTTGAACATCACTGCTCTGGGGGTGGATAGTGGTCGGATGGGGCAGCCCGGATGATCGACGAGCGGTCCAGCGCGCTCATTCTCGATGTGCGCGGCGTGGAGACGGTCCTGGACCTGGCCAGGCTCCTGCGCCAGCTCCGGCGCAGGCAGGCCCACCTGCGGCGCGGTTCTGAGCTGACCTATCGCGAGCTGACCGCGCTCACCGGGTGGTCGATCGGCACCATCGCGGGCTACCTCAGCGGGCGTACGCTGCCGCCGGTCGACCGCTTCGACGTGCTGATCAGGGTGCTCGACGCGAGCCCGGTCGAGCAGGGCATCCTGGCGACACTGCGCGACAACGTGGCCGAGCGCCGCCGCCCGCCGCAGTCCTCGGCCGGACCGGGCTGGCCGATCCCGCGCCAGCTCCCGGCGGATGTCTTCCGCTTCACCGGCCGGGCGGCACACCTCGCCGAGCTCGACGCGCTGCTCCACTCGCCGGGCCCGTCGCCGACCGTCGTCGTCTCCGCCCTCTCCGGCACCGCCGGGGTGGGCAAGACCGCGCTCGCGGTGCACTGGGCGCAGCGGGTCTCGGCCCGCTTCCCGGACGGCCAGCTCTACGTCAACCTGCGCGGCTTCGACCCCAGCGGCCCGCCGATGAGCGTCACCGAGGCGGTCCGGGGCTTCCTCGACGCGTTCGGCGTGGACGCGCAGCGCATCCCGCTCAGCGTCGAGGCGCAGGTGGGGCTCTATCGCAGCCTGATCGCCGATCGCCGCGTGCTGGTGCTGCTCGACAACGCCCGCGACGCCGACCAGGTCCGCCCGCTGCTGCCCGGCTCACCGGGCTGCCTGACCCTGGTGACGAGCCGCAACCAGCTCGCCAGCCTCGTCGTGACCGAGGGTGCCCGCCCGATCATCCTGGACCTGCTGTCGCAGCGGGAGGCCCGGCAGCTCCTCGCGAACCGGCTCGGCGGTCCGCGCGTGCTCGCCGAGCCGGAGGCCGTCGACCAGCTCATCGAGCGCTGCGCCTGCCTGCCGCTGGCCCTGGCGATCATCGCGGCCCGGGCCAGCACCCGGCCGTCGCTCTCGCTCGCCGTGCTCGCCCAGGAGCTGCTCGACACCCAGGGGCGGCTCGACCCCTTCGCCGGTGACGACGCCGTCGTCGACGTCCGGGCCGTCTTCTCCCACTCCTATCAGGACCTCAGTGCGGCCGCTGCGACGATGTTCCGGCTGCTCGGCGGCTACCCCGGGCCCGACATCGCGGCGCCCGCCGCGGCGAGCCTCGCAGCGGTCCCGCTCCCCGCGGCCAGGGCGATGCTCGCCGAACTCGTCAGCGCCAACCTGCTGCACGAGCACGTGCCCGGCCGCTACACCTGCCACGACCTGCTGCGCGCCTATGCCGGGGAGCAGTCCCGGGCCGCCGACACCGAGGCCGACCGGCGTGCCGCGACCCGGCGCCTGCTCGACCACTACCTCCAGACCGCCAACGCCGCAGCCCTGATGATCTACGCGCAGCGCGACCCGATCATGCTCGTGCCGCCCGCCGACGGTGTCACCGCGGAGCTGGTGAGCGGGCAGGAGAACGCCCGGGCCTGGTTCGCCGCCGAGCACGCCACGATGCTCGCCGTCATCGACCAGGCGGCCGATCAGGGCTTCGCCGCCCATACCTGGCAGCTCGCCTGGGCGATCGGCGACGTCCTCGACTGGCGGGGCCAGTGGATCGACCTCGCGGCGGTGCAGGCGACCGCGCTGCGGGCCGCGCAGCAGGCCGGTGACATCGCCGGTGCGGCGCAGGCGCACCGGATCCTGGCCCGCGCCTATATCCGGCTCGGCCGCTGGGGCGACGCGGCGACGCTGCTCGCGGAGGCGGTCCTGCTCTTCGACCGGGTGGGCGACCCGGTCGGCCAGGCCAACAGCCACATCGCGCTGTCGCGGGTGCATGAGGAGCACGGCGACCACCGCAGCGCGCTGGAGCAGTCGCAGCAGGCCCTCGGCCTGTTCCGGGCCGCGGGGCACCAGGCCGGCCAGGCGCGGTCCCTCAACGCCGTCGGGTGGTACCACGCGCTGCTCGCGGAGTATGAGGCAGCCGTCGACTGCTGCGAGCAGGCCCTCGCGCTGCACCGTGCGATGGGCAGCAGGCTCGGTCAGGCGCCGGCCTGGGACAGTCTCGGGTACGCCCACCAGCACCTCGGCCACCACCAGGAGGCGATCGCCTGCTATCAGTCATCGATCGAGCTCTACCGCGAGGTCGGCGACCGCTTCCACGAGGGCGACACCCTGGTGCACCTCGGCGACAACTACCAGCAGTCCGGGGCTGCCGACCTGGCCCAGCTCTCCTGGCGGCAGGCGTTGGAGATCTTCACGGCGCTGAACCACCCGGCTGCGGAAGATCTCCGCCGCAAGCTGGGCTAGCCGGACTTGGCCGGGCGCAGGCCACGGGCGACCGCGGCGGGGTCGAGCCGCGCCTGCCCGACGTAGTAGATCACCATGTCGGTCCGCAGCTGCTCCTGCCAGGACGGGCTGATCAGCAGGCTCTCGCCGGTGTTGACCGCGAGCACCGTGGTGTCGTGGTGCTGCCCCAGGTGGGCCTGGCACTCGCCGAAGCTGATCCCGTCCAGCGACGCGGGCAGCTTCATCGAGTAGGTGTTGCCGCCGCCGTGCGTCATCAGGTCGGTGTAGACCTGCGCGATGCCCGGATCCTGCAGCTCCTCGGTGAGCAGGTGCGGCTGGTGCCACTGCACGCACCGCACGCCCGCGTTGACATAGCTCAGGTGTGCCGCGCGGTCCATGTCGCGCAGGGCGACCACGATGTGCGCGCCCGTGGTGAGGTGGTCGACGGTGACGAGCACGGCGAGAGCCTCGTTGTCGTCGCGGGCGTCGATGAGGACGCTGTGGGCGCGGTGCACCGAGGCACGGCGCAGCACGCCCTCGTCGGTGAGGTCGCCGCGGACGAAGTCGATGTCGCGCTCGGCCATCGGGTGCGACTCGACGGTGCTCCACGCGCCGAGGGCGATGGGGCGGGAGCCGTCGGCGAGCAGCTCGTCGACGATCCGCTCGGTCCGGCCGGGGGTGTAGCCGAGCACGACGACGTGGTCGGCGGTGGTGAGCTCGACGGTGCCGTGCATGCGTCGTCCCTTCACGTTCTCGAGGGCGATGGATATCCGGGTGAAGAGGGTGGCGAAGGTGGCGATGCCGCCGACGATCACGTAGGCGCCGACCACATGCCCACCGGGGGAGACGGGGAAGAAGTCGCCGTAGCCGACGGTGGTCGCGGTGATCACGAACCACCACCAGTAGTTGGCGGGTTCGAGGATCTTCGAGCCGACGGGCTCGGCGAGCGCCATCAGCGGCCAGCTCGTCGCGAAGACGAAGACGATCACGGTCGCGGGCAGCGCCCACGTGGACTTTCGGCGTACGCCGCGCACGAGCCGGTACAGCAGCGAGAACACGTGTCCGCCCCCTCCCCAGGGAATCACCCGACGCGCGATCATGACATGCCGGGACGGGGAAGGCGAATCAGGTTCGCGACAGGTCTTACATTCCTCGTACACGCTCGTCGGGCGACGCGAACAATGCGTACCTAGGCTCGCCGCATGGCCGAACGCGAGAAGGTTGCCCATCTACTGCGCCGGGCCACGCTGGGGCCGACCGCCGAGCAGGTGGACCAGGCCGAGCGGGCCGGGTACGCCGCGACGGTCGAAACCCTGCTGCGCCCGCCGACCGCGGACCGGGGCGCTGCCGCGACTCCGATGCCGACCTTCGCCACCGACCCCTACCAGGGGCTCGGCAAGGGCGCCTCCCGCGAGGAGAAGCAGAAGGCGAAGCAGGCCCGCCGGGCGCAGGTGCAGCAGCTCACCCAGTGGTGGGTCGACCGCATGATCGCGGCCGAGCACCAGCTCACCGAGAAGCTCGTCTTCTTCTGGCACGGGCACTGGGCCACCAGCGTGCAGAAGGTAGACGTCGCCCAGCTCATGGCGGCCCAGCAGGAGGTCTTCCGCCGGGACGGGCGCGGCGACTTCGGCGTCATGGTGAAGGCGATGCTGCGCGACGCGGCCCTCATCCACTGGCTCGACGGGCAGCGCAACACCCGTAAGGCTCCCAACGAGAACCTCGCCCGCGAGCTGATGGAGCTGTTCACCCTGGGCATCGGCGCCTACACGGAGGCCGACGTGAAGGGTGCCGCCCGGGCGCTGACGGGGTGGACGATCGACCGGACCACCGGCAGGGCCGCCTTCGTGCCGGGGCGCTTCGACGACGGCGAGAAGACGGTTCTCGGGCAGACCGGGCACTTCGGCGCCGACGAGCTCGCCGGGATCATCCTGGCGCAGCCGGCGGCGGCCCACTTCGTACCCGCCAGGTTGTGGTTTCGGTTCGCCTCCGGCGAGCCGATGCCGGCCGGCGCGGCCGAGCGGCTCGGGAGGGCCTTCGCGGAGCGTGACGTGACCGCGCTGGTCCGGGCCCTGCTGCTCGACGAGGAGTTCGCCGCGACCGGCGGTCAGCTCGTCAAGCAGCCGGTGGAGTGGCTCGTCGGCGCGGCGCGGCAGCTCGGCATCGACGCGCGGTCGGCGGGGGAGAAGCGCAAGCAGCTCTACCAGGGCCTCAATCGCCTGGATCAGGTGCCCTTCCGGCCGCCGAGCGTCGGCGGGTGGCCGTCGGGGACGGCGTGGCTCACGACCTTCTCCACCCAGACCCGCCTGCAGCTCAGCCAGGCCCTCGCGGCCGGCGCGAGCGCGGCGGCCGTCGACCGGCTTCAGGCCGCACCCGCGTCGGGGCGGCCGGACGCGCTGGCCCGGCTGCTGGTGGTGGACGCGTGGACCGATCGGACCAGGGCGATCCTCGCCGACAACGCCAAGGACGTCCGCAAATTGATCATGCTCGGACTGGTCAGCCCCGAGTACGCGGTCCAGTGAAGACGACGAGGAGTGGTTGCAGATGGACCAGTTGACACGGCGTAGGTTCCTGATCGCCAGCGGTGTCGTCGGCGGCGCGGCACTCGCCGCCGGTGCCACGGCGCTGACCCTGAACGAGATCCTGGCGACCTCCGGTGACCGCCCGACCGGGGCGAAGACCCTCGTCGTCATCACCCTCTACGGCGGCAACGACGGCCTCAACACCGTCATCCCGTACGCCGATCCCGCTTACGGCTCCGCCCGCGCCGAACTCGCCTACGACGCCGCGGACGTGCTGAAACTCGACGACACCACCGGCCTCAACCCGGGGATGAAGGGGCTGCGCGACCTCTTCGGCCGGCAGAAGCTCGCCATCGTGCGCGGCGTCGGCTACCCCAAGCCCAACCGCAGCCACTTCCGGTCGATGGACATCTGGCAGACCGCCAACCCGGACCGTCCCACCACGACCGGCTGGCTGGGCCGCTGGCTCGACACGGCCGGGGGCGACCCGCGCCTCGCCGTCTCCTTCGAGAAGGTGCTGCCGCCCCTGCTCGCCGGGGAGAAGTCGGCCGGTGCCGTCGTCGGGGTCGCCGACGCGAAGCTGCCCAAGGGGATGAACGCGAAGCTTCTCGGCGACTTCGGCACGCCGGTCGCGGGCGAGAAGCCGCTGCAGGCCCGCGCCGCCGAGTGCTTCGCCGACCTGGTCCGCGTCCAGGAGCTCGTCGCCGAGGTGAAGGAGGCCGCCGCCGACGAGGACGACACCGGCGAGGCCGATGCGCCCAAGGCGACCGGCACCGGCGGGCTCGCCGGGCTCCAGGCACAGCTCGACCTCGTCGCCCAGTGCCTCGAAGCCAACGTCGCGACCAGGGCCTTCTCCGTCTCGCTCGGCGGCTTCGACACCCACGCCGACGAGCGGCAGCTCCAGCAGACGCTGCTCGGTTACCTCGACCGGGGTGTCACGGCGTTCCTGCAGCGAATCTCGTCCACGCCCGCGGGCAAGGACGTGGTGGTGCTGATCTACTCCGAGTTCGGCCGGCGGGTGAAGGCGAACGCCTCCGACGGCACCGACCACGGCACCGCCTCCAACGTGCTGATCCTCGGTGACTCGATCAAGGGCGGGATCTACGGCGAGCAGCCGAGCCTCACCGACCTCGACGACGGCGACCTGAAGTTCAGCACCGACTTCCGCGATGTCTACGCCAGTGCCCTGGCCAGGGTCCTCGGCGCGGATCCCGGACAGAGCCTCGGCGGATGGAAGGGCACCCTGCCCTGGTGGGTTTGAGCGCGCTTCAGGCCTGCTTGGCCCGGGCGCGGCGTTTGCCCTCGTGCATCGCCTGCACCCGGGCGACCGGGATCGTGTGGCCCTCCGCGATCAGGTCGGCCGGCACCTCCTGCGGCTCGGGCATCGCCGCGAGCCACGGGTCGGCCCCGGCGAGCAGCCCCGGTGCCGTGTGCAGGGTGAAGTCTCGCGGCGAGACGCTGTCGAGGTCGTCCCAGGAGACCGGGAACGAGACGGTCGCGCCCGGCCGCAGCCGCGGGCTGTAGGCGGCCACGATCGTCGCACCGCCCGCCCGGGTCGAGTCGAGGAAGACCTTCCCGTGCCGGTCCTCGCGGATGAAGGCGGTGGTCGCGAGGACCGGATCGATCCGCTCGGCGCGCGCGGCGAGAGCCCGCGTCGCCGCCGCCAGGTCCTCGATGGAGATCTTGGCGACCGGCACGAAGATGTGGACGCCCTTGGCGCCGCTGGTCTTGACCGCCCCGCTCAGCCCGGCGTCGGTGAGAGCCTGCCGGATGAGGTGGGCAGCCGCCACCGCCAGGTGGAAGGCCTCGCCGTCCTCGGGCGGGTCGAGATCGAGGATCATGTGGGTCTGGTGCTCGCGGTCCGAGGCCGTCGTCAGCGTCGGGTGGTATTCGACCGCCCGCTGGTTGGCGAACCACAGCAGGGTGCGGCGGTCGTCGCAGAGGGCGTAGGAGACCTGCCGCTTGGAGGTCTCGGCCCACACCTGCACCGTCCTGACGAAGTCCGGGGTGTATTTCGGCACGTTCTTCTGCATGAACGCGTCCTGGCCGGGGCGCACCCGCATCACCGAGAGCGGCCGGTCCGCCAGCGCCGGGATGATCCGGTCGTGCACGGCGTCGAGATAGTCCACGAGGTCGCGCTTGGTCGCCTCGGCCCCGTCGAAGAGCGGCTGATCCAGGTTGGTCAGCTCCACGCCGTCACGAGTCTCACCAGTGCCCATACGACCACCTTATGGGCACGGTCCGACATCCGCCGGGCTCCTCCGTACGCGACCGCGACGCCGCCCTTACCGGATCCGAACAATCGCGGGTCACACTGACCCCCATGAGAGCCCTCGCCGGTGTCGCCGTGCTGGCGGTCGCCGTGTCGCTGACCGCCTGCCAGCCGCGCCACGATGCCGCCCCGGCCGACCGGCTCGCCAGGGGCTCCTCCAGCCACAGCATCACCGTCGACGATCGCGAGCGCACCTTCGGCCTCTACGCACCGCGATCCCTGCCGTCCGGCAGCGCAGTCCCGCTCGTCGTGATGCTGCACGGCGGCTTCGGCACCGGTGCGCAGGCGCAGGAGGCATACGGCTGGGACGAGGAGGCGGACCGGGGCGGGTTCGTGGTGGCGTACCCGGATGGATTGAATCGGGCCTGGGCCGTCGGCGCGGGCTGCTGCGGCCAACCCGGCCGCCAGGCGGTCGACGACGTGGCCTTCGTCGAGGCGGTGGTCGCGGCCGTGGGCCGGCTCACCCCGATCGACCCGGCCCGGGTCTACGCCACCGGCATGTCCAACGGAGCTCTGCTCTCCTACCGGCTCGCGTGCGACTCGCGGCTCTTCGCCGCGATCGCACCCGTGGCGGGTACGCAACTGGGCGACTGCGCACCGCCGGCACCCGTGTCGGTCCTCCACGTCCACGGTGGCGCCGACGCCAACGTCGCCTTCGACGGCAGCCCCGGCGCGGGTGTCGCCAAGATCGACGGCCCGCCCGTGCCGGAGGTGCTCGCCGGGTGGCGGGCGATCGGCGAGTGCGGCGAGCCCGTGGTGACCGTCGACGGCGAGGTCACCACCTCGTCGTCGCAGTGCGCGAACGGCCGGGAGGTCGAGCTGGTGCTGGTCGCGGGTGCGGGTCACCAGTGGCCGGGGTCGAGACCGAAGACCGCGGTGGAGAAGCTGCTCGGCCTCGATCCGCCGTCGGACGCGCTGGACGCCACCGCGGTGATCTGGCGGTTCTTCGCCGCCCATCCCCGCCCGGCGGTGTGATCTTCCCCGCCTGATGGAAGCATTGCGGGTGCTCGGCGGTTGCTGTCAGGCGTGACAGCCTTCCCTCTCTCCGTCCTCGACCTCGCTCCCGTCGCCACCGGCACCGCCAACGGCGCCGCCCTGCGGCACACCACCGCGCTCGCGCAGCGCGTCGAGCAGCTGGGATATCGACGGTTCTGGGTCGCCGAGCACCACAACATGCCGGGCATCGCCAGCTCCGCGCCCGCGGTGCTGCTCGCCCACCTCGCCGCCTCGACCTCGACGATCCGGCTCGGGTCGGGCGGGGTGATGCTGCCCAACCACGCGCCGCTCGTCGTCGCGGAGCAGTTCGGCACCCTCGTCGCGCTGCACCCGGACCGCATCGACCTCGGCATCGGCCGTGCACCCGGCACCGACCAGGTCACGGCGCTGGCACTGCGGCGCAGCGTGGACGCGCTCTCGGCGCAGGACTTCCCGCAGGAGCTGGCCCGCCTCGTCGACTACTTCACGTCGACCTCGGAGCATGCCCGGGTCGTCGCCGTTCCGGGGCGCGGCGACACACCGGGGATCTGGCTGCTGGGATCGAGCGACTTCAGCGCCCGGCTCGCCGGGCAGCTCGGACTGCCCTTCTCCTACGCCCACCATTTCAGTTCCGGCGGCACCGACGCGGCGCTGGCGGTCTACCGGAGTTCGTTCCAGCCGTCGCAGTGGCTCGCCGAGCCTTACGCGATGGTCGCCGTGAGCGCCGTCTGCGCCGAGACGGATGCCGAGGCCGAGTGGCTGTCGGGTCCGGCGGTGCTGGCGTTCCTGCGGCTGCGCCAGGGCCGTCCGGGGCAGATGCCGACGCCGGAGGAGGCGGCCGCGTACCCGTACACCCCGATGGAGCGCGAGTTCGCACTGCAGCGACGTGAGGGCCAGGCGCTGGGCAGCCCCGAGACGGTGACCCGCCAGCTCAACGACCTCCTCAAGCGCACCGCCGCAGACGAGCTGATGCTCACCACCCTCGTCTACGACATCAACGCGAGAATCCGCTCCTACGAGCTAATCGCCGACCAGGTCGCCCCCACCCTCACCCGCCCCCACTGAAATTTCGCGTTGATCAAGGGAAGACTCGCCGCGAATCGGACACCCCGGATGGCGAGTCTTCCCTTGATCAACGCGAATTAGTCGGGTGTGGTCCCGCGGACGGCCCAGGCGCGGGCGGTGAGGGGGATGCCTCCGTCCTCGGCGATCGGCAGGCCGGCGCGGATGCGCTCGCGCAGCGCCGTGCGGCGCTCTTCCGGCAACGCCATCGCGTACGCCGGGGCAGGCCCCTGTCCACCGAGGAACGGCCCCCAGTAGTCGTCAAAGTCGGCGAACCGGGTCTCCACCACGATCGCCTCGACCGTGACCTCCGCGAGCCCGGCGCCCAGCCACAGTTCGCGCAGGGGGTCGGGGTGGCAGAGCGGGAAGCGGCTGCCCTCCACCACCGCGGCGGCGGCCGGATCGAGCTCCACCGCCGCATCCCAGAAGTGCCGCATCATCAGCATGCCCTCGCCGTAGTCCCAGACATAGGCTGCGACGGCGCCGCCGGGTGCGGTGACCCGGGCCATCTCGGCGGCGGCGAGCCCGGGCTCCGGCACGAAGTTGATCGCGAGCCCGCTGACGACGGCGTCGAAGAGGTGGTCGGGCATCGGCAGGCACTGCGCGTCACCCCACATGAAGCTGGCGCGGGGGTCGGTGACCTGGCCGCGCGCGGTCTCCAGGAAGCCGTCGGCCGGGTCGAGCCCGACGACACCGGCCGGGTCGGCCCGGGCGAGGATCGTCGCCGTCAGCGCGCCGGTGCCGCAGCCGACGTCGAGCCAGTGCCGATCGGCGGGCACGTCCAGCCACTCCAGGAACGCGACCGCTACCCGGCGGCTCCACCTGCCCACATAGGCCTCGTAGGCATCGCCGAGCACCCATACATCCTGCGTCACCCGAATGAGGATACGGCTGCTGTATGCGACCGGATGTCGGAAGGCTACTTGGGGCGGGCGCGCCAGCGTCGAACGCTGTCGCCGGCGATCATCAATGACGGAGCGAGCATGAGTGCGAGTGCGACGACGTAGACCGGCCAGTGGCGGTGCAGGTCGAATATCGAGTAGTCCGGATCGACCTGCGAGGCATTCATGCCGAAGTAGGCGACGAGCAGGCCCACCGGCGCGACGATGAAACTCAACACGCCGATGGCGAGCGCCGATTGGAATCGCCTGATGTCCGCCTTGCGACCGCTCTCGATCCTCTCCTTAGGCCGGAATGCCGATCGAGTGGCGACGCGCCGGATCCTTTCACCGAATCGCATCCAGATCGAGCGATATCCGGAGAGGTCTCGCCCGATCTTCCGGGCGGAGCTCAGAATGCCCACGGCGAAGCGAAGGCTCTGGCAGAGGCTCTTGAGCGGCAGCCCTTCCGCCGCGACCGCGAACTGGTGGAGCTCCCCGTGCCACTCCTCCAGCGTCTCGGCCCGCAGGTGTGCCGGGATCCGCTGGGCTGCCAGATGCAGCAGGAAGCGGGGTAGGGCTTTCGCCCGGGTCCGGATCTCCTCGCTCGCCATGTCCTCGAACGCCTTGACGAACACTCGGACCACTCCCGCGATCACCGAACCGACCACAACCGAGAGCGCTATCAAGATGTATTTCACGCGTGACCGAATCCTGGTCGCAGGGCTGTTGCGGGGCGCGGTGCGATGTACTGGGACAGGGCTGCCAACTCCTGACGAACGACAGCGATCATGTCGGGGTTGATGCGGTAGAAGTGTCGCACCGGACGACCCTCCGCCGCCGGGTCGATGTTTTCGCGCTCCTTCACGAGCCATTCGGCCGCGACGAGCTTCGCGAACATCGGATAGATCTTCCCGCTGGGGAAGCCCGTCGAGGCCATCAGGTCGTAGCCGTACCGAGGTTGCGTGGGCTCCTGCAGGAACTCCTGAAGGAGGCGGGCGACGTCAGGCGTCACCCTGAGCTTCGGTCCACTCATAGGTATAATTCTTACATAGGGTCGCCGACGGTCCAACTCGATATCCGCTAGGTACGGGTGCTCGGTTCCGGTTGAGTGGGCTGCCTGCGGGAACGCCAGCGCCGAACGCCGATGTGGAGGACCACCGGCGTCGGTGCGAGCATGATCACGAGTACGAAGGTGTAGACCAACCAGTAGTGGTGCAGGTCGAACATGGAGTAGTCCGACCCGACCTGCGTGGCGTTGACGCCGAAGAAGGCGAACAGCAGCCCGAGCGGCGCGAAGAAGAAGCTCAGCAGGCCGAGGGTGAGCGCGAACCGGAACTGCCGGGCGTCCTCCACCTTCTTGCGGGCGTCCTCGATCTTCTTCTCCCGGCTCTCGATCGCGGTGAGCTCGGACTTCAGGCTGCTGCCCAGGCGCACGAACATCTGCCCGACGGTCCGCGCCCGCGACCGGATCTGCATCACCTCGTAGAGGGTGTGGTGGAAGTCGTCGATCCGCGCGGTGGTGCTGCCGAGTCCGAGGTTGGCCGTCGTCTCCACGCTGAAGGCGAGGTCGAGCTCGAGGTTGCCGACCTCGTCGGCGAGCGTCTCCAGGTCCTCCCGGGTCTGCTCGCCCGTGCGCCCCGACTGCCGGTGCGCCTGGAACTGCTGCACGTGGTAGTAGGCGTCGTGCCAGATCCGCTGGAACCGGGCCGCCGTGCCGACCGCCTGGACCGTGGTGAGCAGCACGCTGTTCTCGGCCTCGCTCTGCTGGCCGTAGAGGAAGCTCGACAGCGGCGAGACGGCCGCATAGGTCCCGCCGGTGCGGTTGAGCGACTTGGGTCGGCTGAGCTGGATGAACTCCGGCTGATAGGGCGGCTGGATGCCGTAGAGGATGCCGGCGATCACCGGGTACTCCGGTGCGGGGGAGCCGTTGCCGTTGACGAAGACGAGCGCGTGGTGCTCGCGGGCGCCCTTGCTCTCGTCCTCGGCCGGGTCGGCGCCCTCCTCGGGCACCGCGCCGATCTCGGCGGCGAGCTCGTCGACGATCGCGGTGACGGGACGGCCGGTGATCAGCAGCCGCGATCCGGTGCACGCCTGGAGCAGCTTGCGGAGGTAGGACTCCTCGCCGTCGGTGAGCTCGTGCAGCGGGAAGTCGAGCACGACGGTCGCCACGATCTGGTTGGCGGGGAAGGGCAGCCCGAAGAGCACGACCTCGACCCGGCTGAACTCCCCGGCCTGCTCGACCGTGCCGGACTCGAGCAGCATCGCCACGTCGCCCGCGTCGAAGAGCCGCTGCGCGAGCAGTTTCGGCAGTTGGCCCTCGAAGGAGTCGTAGAAGCTCTGGAACTGGCTGGTCAGGTCGAACTCGGTCGACGGCCGGGCCTGTTCGGTGCTCTCGGAGCTGCGCCAACGCGCGCTGGTGACATCGCAGAGCCTGATCCGGTACGCAGATTCCACACTCACTCCCCGTATCGATAGCAGTGACTCTACGCTACGGAGGCAAAGTGCCCCAACGGTTTCCGGGTGTCGACGCGCTACCTGCGCCTTTAGCCTGAGGCGAAATGGCTTGCGGTATATACAGGTTTTCGCGATTGTTGTCCTGTTCGTCGGTCACACCGACCGGCGGCCGAGGCACCCTGATCGGCGCGGCTACACGGGGGAGCTGCGCTGATCAGGGCGCCCCCGCGACGTGAACGACCGCCGGGCGACGCCTCCGCCGTCCGCTAGGCGGGCTGTCCGACCACCGAGTGGACCTCGGGCGCGACGCGCACCTGGACCGTCGCGCCGGTGGTGATGCCGAGCGACAGGAACTCGTTGCGGGTCAGGGTCACGGTCACGATCTGGTCCGCTGCGGCGACCTCGACCCGGATCTCGAAGCCGATCCGGGTGATGCGGGTGACCCGCCCGGTCACGTCGTCCGCGGTCGCCGCGCCGGTGTGGATGTGCAGGTCGTGCGGCCGGACGAGGCGGTCGCCGAGCTGCGTCGTCGGGCCGAGGAAGCGCATGACGAAGTCGTTGGCGGGCCGGTCGTAGAGGTCGTCCGGCGAGCCGATCTGCTCCACCCGGCCCTCGTTGATGACCACGATCTCGTCGGCGACTTCCAGGGCCTCCTCCTGGTCGTGGGTCACGAAGACCGTCGTGACGCTGACCTCGTCGTGCAGGCGGCGCAGCCAGTCGCGCAGCTCCTTGCGTACCTTCGCGTCGAGTGCGCCGAAGGGCTCGTCGAGCAGCAGCACGGTCGGCTGGACCGCCAGCGCCCGGGCCAGGGCCATGCGCTGGCGCTGCCCGCCGGAGAGCTGCGAGGGCAGCCGGTCGGCGAACTGGCTCAGGTGCACCAGGTCGAGCAGCTCCTTGACCCGCTCGCGGATCTCGTCCTTGGGCCGCTTGCGGATCTCCAGGCCGAACGCCACGTTGCGGTGCACCGAGAGGTGCTTGAAGGCGGCGTAGTGCTGGAAGACGAAGCCGACGTTGCGCTTCTGCGGCGGCAGGTTCGTGGCGTCGACGCCCTCGATCTCCACCTTTCCGCTGTCGGCGCTCTCCAGCCCGGCGATGATGCGCAGCAGCGTGGATTTGCCGCCGCCCGAGGGGCCCAGCAGCGCGGTGAGCCGGCCCGCTGGGATGCTCACGGAGACGTTGTCGAGCGCGACGAAATCCCCGAAGCGCTTGTTCACGTTCACGACTTCGATGCTCAACGGTCTTCCTTCGGCCGGAGGATGGAGACGATGATGATGCAGGCGACGGCGACGAGGGCCAGGAGGAAGGCGGTGGCGTAAGCGCCGCCCTTGTCGAAGTTGAGGTACTTCTCCTCCACCACCAGCGTGGCCGTGCGGGTCTGCCCGAGCACGTTGCCCGAGACAATCTTGACCGCGCCGAACTCGCCCAGCGACCGGGCCAGGCTGAGCACGACACCGTAGATGACGCCCCACTTGATCGAGGGCAGCGTGATGCGCAGGAACGTCTGTGCGGCGTTCGCCCCGAGGCTGCGAGCCGCCTGTTCCTGCTCGTCGCCGACCTCCTCCAGCACCGGCACGACCTCGCGGATCACCAGTGGCAGCGCCACGAAGACGGTGGCGAGCACGATGCCGGGGGTGGCGAAGATGACCTGGAAGCCGGCCTTCTCCAGCGTCGGGCCGAACCAGCCGATGCGCCCGCCGTAGACGAGCACCAGGGCCAGGCCGACCACGATCGGCGAGACCGACAGCGGCACGTCGAGCATGGCGCTGAGCAGCCGCTTGCCCCAGAACCGGTAGCGGACCAGCAGCAGCGAGATGCCGACGCCGAAGACCGTGTTGATGATGACCGCGATGATCGCCACCTGGACGGTGAGCTCCAGCGCGTGGACGATGTCCGGGTCCTCCAGGATGCCGGCGATGTTGTCCCAGCCGTTGGCGAGGGCATTCTTGCCGACGAGGTAGACCGGCCACGCCACCAGGAAGAACAGATAGATCGTGACGATCAGCCGAAGGGCAAGAGCGACAGGCCCCCGACGGGTACGGCTTCGGGCGCGCTCAGCCACGGCGGACCATCCTTCGCTGCGTGACGTCGAGCAGCACGATCACCGCGAACGAGACCAGCAGCAGCACCGCCGCCACCGCTGCGGCGCCCTCGGGGTTGTCGTTCTCGATGCTGCTGAGGATGCGAACGGAGGCGACCTCCGTGTAATTGGGCAGGTTGCCGGAGAAGAGCACCAGCGCGCCGTACTCGCTCATGCCGCGGGCGAAGGAGAGCGCGGCACCGGCGGCGATGGCGGGCGTCAGGCTCGGCAGGATGATCCGGCGGAAGACGGTGAAGCGGCTCGCCCCCAGCGACATCGCGGCCTCCTCGGCGTCGCGGTCGAGCTCGGCGAGGACCGGCTGCACCGTGCGGACGACGAAGGGCAGGGTGACGAAGAGGAACGCGACGACGACCGCGATCCGGGTGTTGGCGACGTCGACCCCCAGCGGGCTGGTGTGCCCGTAGAGCGACAGCAGCACGAGGCCGGCCACGATCGTCGGCAGCGCGAAGGGGATGTCGATGAGGACCTCGAGCACGCGCTTGCCGAAGAACCTGTCCCGGACCAGCACCCAGGCGATCAGCGTGCCCATCACGATGTTGACCAGTGTCACCAGGGCGGCGGCGACGACGGTGAGGATGATCGCGGCAGCGGTCTGCGGGCTGGTGATCGCATCCCGGAAGTTCGTCCACCCGCCGCTGCCCGCGGTGACGACGACCGCCGTGAGCGGGATCAGCACCAGCAGGCTGAACCACATCATGGCTATTCCCAGGCCCAGCCCGGAGACCTTGGTGAGCGGACGACCGGGCCGGACCGCCCGGCGGCGTGAAGCCGCCGGGCGGTCCGGGGTGATGATTGTCGAGGTCACTTCGCCTTGCCCGATGCGGCGATGATCTTGACTATGATGCCGTCCTTCTCCGCGAAGAACTTCTTCGACAGCGCCGACCAGCTCTCGAAGTCCTTCGAGACGGTCAGCAGCTTCTTCGGGGCGGGGAAGGGGTTCGCGGCGTCCGGGACACCCTCGATGCCGGTGGTGTCGACACCCTCGATGATCGGGCGGAAGCCCTTGAGGGCGAACTGGCGCTGGCCGTCCTTGGAGAGGACGAAGTTCAGCCAGTCCTTGGCCTTGGGGTCGGCCTTGGTCAGGATCGCGCCCGGGTTCTCGATGAGGATCGTGGTGTCCGGCAGGATCCAGTCGAACTTCTCGCCGGCCTGGGTCGCCAGGATCGCCTCGTTCTCGTAGGCGAGCAGGACATCGCCGGTGCCGCCGAGGAAGCTGGTGGTGGCGTCACGGCCGCTGCCCGGCAGCGAGACGACGTTCGCGAAGAGCTTGGTGACGAAGTCGGTCGCCTGGGCGTCGGTGCCGCCGTTGGCGGTGATGTGGCCCCAGGCCGCCAGCGCGTTCCAGCGGGCGGCGCCCGAGGAGGCCGGGTTGGGGGTCACGATGCCGATGCCGGGCTTGATGAGGTCGTCCCAGCCCTTGATGCCCTTCGGGTTGCCCTTGCGGACGGCGAGGACGACGACCGACGACGACACGATGCCCTTGGTGGGGCCGGTGTTCCACGACGGGTCGACCAGCTTGGCGTCGACGAGGCGGGTGACATCGCTGGAGACCGAGAAGTGGACGTAGTCCGCCTTCAACCCGTTGACCACGGCGCGGCTCTGGTCACCGGACGCTCCGTAGGAGGTCTGGAACTTCACGCCCTTGCCCTCGGGCGTCTTGTTCCACGCGGCGGCGATCGCCTTGTTGGCCGCCTCGGGGACCGCGAAACCGACGATGGAAAGGGTCGTCGTGCTCTCCGGTGCCGTGGTGTCATCGCCTGAGCTGCAAGCCGACAGCGCGAGGCCGGCTGCGGCGAGTAGCGCAACTGCTGCTCTGATCCGGATCTTCATGCGGGACCGTGTCCTCCTCATGCGCGCCTGGTGCGCGCCAATCTCCCCGGGAAACACCCGATGATATTGATATTTATGAATCTATGCGGTTGAACTGTGGAGCCGAGCCGACGCTGTTCCGCATGGGGCACAGGGCTTCGATGCCTGCTGGCCGGGTATGCGCAACCGGTCGGCGATGAATATCCCACTAAACCACTAGACTTTCAAGGGTTTCTGGGACGGTGACGCGGGACACATATCATTTGACCGTTTTGTCCACCAAGGATGCATCGACAGTGGGCGATGTAAGTCGCGACGGGGATGCCCCTCGGCCTCGGTGCATGGGCGCGCGTGCTACATGGTCAGCTATGGATGTCTCGATCTCGGCGACAGAAGTGCGTCGGGGCTCAGCCGTTCGGCTGGTTTGCGCCGACGACAGTCCCGTGCAAAATCAAAACCTATTAAGTCAGTAGGCAAAGTATGGATGCTCGGGATTGTGGGGTTTGGTGATTCGCCAGGTCGGCCCGATCCCCGTACGCACCGACTATGCGGTCCGGGCCCTCGCCACCCTCGCGGCCCACGCCCCGGCCAGTGTCAAGGCGCAGCTGCTCGCCGAGACACACCACATCCCGCTCTCCTACCTCTACGACGTGCTCTCCGACCTGCGCCGCAGCGAGCTCGTCCACTCCCAGCGGGGGACCGACGGCGGCTTCACCCTGACCAGGGCGCCTTCGGAGATCACGCTCGGCGACGTGGTCCGGGCGCTCGACGGTGCGCCCGGCAGCGGGCCGCCGCTGCGCCAGCGCAACGAGAGCCCCGACGGCCTCGCCCTGCGGCTGCAGGAGCTCTGGACGGCGGCGGACACCGCGACGATGCGGGTCTGGGACGGCGTCACCCTCGCCGACCTGACCGGCGATCGAGGCTAGGGCTGGTGCCGGTGGGTGTAGTCGCTGCGGCGCAACAGCATCACGGCGAGCATGCACGGGATCATCAGGATGTGCCCGGCGGTCGAGAGGGTCGACGCGGAGATCTGCCCGGCCCAGAAGGGGCCGAACAGCAGTAGGAACGGCACATACATCGCGGCCGACATCTGCGCGACCGCCGCCCAGCCGTGGCCCCGCAAGCGCATCCAGGCCGCCATGCCGATCGCCATGTTCGTCGCCATCACCAGCACATGCAGCTCGGCGTGCATGTGCAGGTGCGGCCAGACGAGCATCCAGATCGGACCGAGCAGCAGCATCCCGGCGAGCATCGCGAGCACCATCTCGGCGAAGTGCCAGACGAAGCGGGCCACGGGCCGGTCGGATGCCGTGGCGGGCTGCCCGGCATCGGTGCGCAGATCGAGGTCGCCGTCCATGCCGGTCAGCCTAAGCCAGCGACGGCGGGCCGGTCACGATCCCGAGCATGCCGCAAACCGAGCATGCCCCAGCGGTCAGAACCCGAACAGCGCGTAGCCGAGCGAGACGAGGGCGCCGAGCAGGAGCGCGCTGCCGATACCGAGCCCGTTGACGGCGCTCACCGGCAGCGACCTGGCACGGGCGATCGGGATCGCGGCGAGCGCGGCGACGGTGGCGAGAGCCGCGATGACGTGGATGAACGGGTAGTGCAGCACCACGGCGACGGGGAAGAGGTGCACCCCGACCACGAGGGCGATCCAGACCGGGACGTAGTCGCGCCGGCCGGTCAGGCCCAGGACCGCCGCGCCGAGCCCGGCGAGGGCGAACTCGATGCCGACGATGATGCCGAAGGTGCGCCCGACGGTCTCGTCGAAGACCGTGCCGTCGCTCCAGTGGCGCCAGGTGAGCAGGCCGCCCGCGATGAAGCTGAGGATCGACAGGACAGAGCCGGTGATGAGCCACCTGCGCCAGGCCGGTGGCGGCTTCTCCTGGGCCCAGCCGAACCAGGCCGAGCCGAAGAAGCCGAAGATCGCAGCGGTGGCCGCGGCGTCGCGGAGGAACTCCGTCATCGGGACTCCTGTTCGGTAGCGTGCACCGAACCCTAGCCGCCGCGTGCGACATCGGCCGTCCCGCCGCCGGAGCCGTCGTCACGACCCCGGCGGTGGATGCGATCAGGCGTGAACCGTGTAGGGGATCGGCTTCCAGTCGACGTTCTGGCCGACCGTGTCGTCGCCCTCGATCTCCTTGCCGATGTCGCGGACGTTGAGCCCGACCTTCGCGGCGAGGGCGAGCGTCTCGTCGTCGTACTTCGACGCCCGGAACGAGTTCACCATGTAGGTGCGGGTCTTCAGGTACTCCACATAGCGGTCGTGGTGGGCGTCGTTGAGCCCGATCGCGGCGAAGACGGCGAGCCGGTCGCCGTCGGCCTTGGCGATCCGCCACTTCGGGATCTTCGGGATCTGCTTGGGCTCCGGGTGCACGCTGCGGGGGAACTTCAGCAGGACGCCGTTGCCGCTGTGCGTCGTGCGCAGGCTCCAGACAGCGACGTCGCCGACGCGGGTGCGGACGTAGACGTTCTTGCCGACGGAGTGGTCGGTCGTGTTGTGCGAGCCGGACCGCAGGTTGAGGCCGCCGGTGTGCTTCCAGTGGTCCTGGAGGTAGATCCCGAACCGCAGGATGGTGTAGCGGCCCCGCCAGTCGGGACCGTTGGGGTCCTGCCGGTCGGTGTTGTCCTTGTGGAAGCCGCGCTGACCGGAGTTGATCGTGACCGAGCTGTCGCCCGTGTACCAGATGTCATCGCTGCCGAGGATCCGTCGGGCGATCTCGGCGAAGTTGCCGTCGACGAGGACGCTGCGCATGCTGGGGTTGGAGAGCAGGTCGCCCGGTCCGCGCTCGCGGCCGGCGAAAGCCGCCTCGCGCAGGCGCTGGATCTCCGCCTTCGGATAGACGTCGCGGACGATCGTGTAGCCGTTCTCCCAGAACGCGTCTACGTCGACCTTGAACGCAGAAGCCATGGTTTCTCCCTCGCGGGCCGTCCGGCTCCGGGGCGCGTGATCCACCCGGGCGGACCGCATTTCGCTAGTTGGGTGTCGCGCTTCCAACGGCAGCGCGCGCAGATACTGCCAGGATGCTAACAGCGGTATTGCCGTTTTGTGCGTCGCCGAACCGGCCGTGAGCAGGGTGAATACCGGTGAGTAACGACCTCGTCGCTGGGGATGCTCGCCGGGGGCGATCGAGTAGCGCCCAGCTAGATGATCATACGTAGACAAATTGTTATATATATTGCCGAGATCATCCGCGGCGTTTCGGTACGCCGCCTGGGCTGCAAGGATAGTTGCTTTTTGCAACTGACTAATCAGCGATCCAGTCGCCGCGCCGTTAACAAGTCGCGATCGGCGTCTTGTCCTTCGAGACGGATCCCACCAGAATCGGCTTCTGTCGATGGGGGTGATTGTCCTGACAAGAATTGCCGAATCCGGTCCCGATGTCGTCAAGGCCTACCGCGACGGCACCGATCGGGCGATCTCACCTGCGGAGACTCTCGAACGGATCACTCCGCACCTGCCCGCGATGGGGATCAGCCGTGTCGCCGACGTCACCGGGCTGGACCACCTCGGCGTACCCGTCTTCATGGCCGTCCGGCCCAACTCGCGCGGCCTCACGGTGGCGCAGGGGAAGGGCCTCACCACCGAGGCGGCGAAGGTCTCGGCCATCATGGAGTCGGTTGAGACTTACCATGCGGAGCGGATCGCGGCCCCCTTGCTCCTCGGCTCGTGGCGGGAGCTCCACACCGAGCGTCCGCTCGTCGACGCCGACGAACTGCGTACGGCCACCGGCGAGCCGCTCGGCCGGGACGTGCGGCTGCTGTGGATCGAGGGCCACGACCTCGCGCGCGACGAGCCGGTCTGGCTCCCGTTCGACGTGGTCCACAACGACTACACCACGCCGTCGCTCGCCGGTGCGCCGTTCCCGGTCACCTCCAACGGACTCGCCTCGGGCAACCACCTGCTGGAGGCGACGAGCCACGCGCTCTGCGAGGTCGTCGAGCGGGACGCCGAGGCGCTGTGGCGGCTCACGACACGGCAGGAGCGCGAGGCGGCCCGGGTCGACCCGGCGACGGTCACCGATCCCGCCTGCGAGCACGTGCTGTCCCTGCTGGCCCGCGCGGGCATCGCGGTCGGCATCTGGGAGATGACGACCGACGTCGGCCTGCCCTGCTTCCTCACCGACATCGCCGAGGATCCCCGCGTCGCGCTCGCCGCCGTGGCCGGTGCCCGTGGGCAGGGCTGCCATCCGCGCCGCGAGATCGCGCTGCTGCGGGCACTGACCGAGGCGGTGCAGACCCGGCTGACGGTGATCTCCGGCTCCCGCGACGACATCTTCCGCGCGGAGTACCTCCGCGCCACCGATCCGCAGAACCGCGAGGCCGCCTGGACCGCGTGCGCCAAGGGCGAGACGCCCCGGCGCTTCACCGACGCGGCGACCCGCAGCAACGCCACCTTCGCCGATGACCTCGCACACGAGCTGGAGAGGCTGCGCGCGGTCGGCATCGATCGGGTCGTCCGTGTCGACCTGGGCGGGGCGCCGTTCGGCATCTCCGTCGTGCGGGTCGTCATCCCCGGCCTGGAGCACTGTGTGGACCCCGCGACATACCAGCCGGGACCCCGCGCCCGGCGGCTTCGGGAGGCGTCATGACGATCCACATCTTCCTCGGACCCACCCTGAGCCTGACCAAGGCCAAGGAACTGCTGCCCGACGCGCTCTTCCTGCCGCCGGTCAGCCAGGGCGACGTGCTGCGCTCGGCAGCGCGCCGGCCGGCCGCCATCGGCATCGTCGACGGCCGCTTCCAGGACGTGCCCGCCGTCTGGCACAAGGAGATCCTCTGGGCGATGAGCCGCGGCGTCGCCGTCTACGGCAGTGCCAGCATGGGAGCGCTCCGCGCCGCCGAACTCGCCGACTTCGGCATGCGCGGTGTCGGGACGATCTTCGAGGCGTACCGCAGCGGGGCGATCAACGACGACGACGAGGTCGCGGTGGCGCACGCCGATGCGGCGGACGGTTACCGCGCGGCCAACGAGGCGATGGTCAACATCCGCCCCACCCTGGCGCTCGCGACCCGCGACGGCGTGGTGGGCGACGCGACCGCGACCGCGCTCGTCGGCCTCGCCAAGCAGGCCTACTACCCGACCCGCGGCTATCCGCAACTCCTCGCCGCCGGAGCCGAGGCGGGACTGCCCGCCGACGAGCTCGCCGCGCTGAGGGAGTGGCTCCCCGCCAACCGGATCAACCAGAAGGCCCTCGACGCGCAGGAGATGCTCCGCCTGATGGCGGCGCAGGCGTCGGCCACCGCGGCGGCGGTGCCCTTCCGGTTCGAGCACACCAGCTTCTTCGAGCAGTCCCGCCAGTCCGCCGGTGAGCTCAGCGGTGCCGCCGCGCAGGCGGACCCGGATACGCGGGCCGGGGGACCGGCCTCGGTCACCGCGCTGGAGATCCTGGAGGAGCTGCGGCTGGACCCGGCGGGCTACCGGCACGTCTGGGAGCGGGCAGCGCTGCGGACCGTCGTCGACGGCGGTCACGCGGCCACCCCGGTCAATCTCGCGCAGGCCGCCGAGCGGTTCCGCCGGGCCCGGGACCTGATGGGCACCGACGAGATCCGGGCCTGGCTCGCGGCGAACGACACCTCCGTCGAGCACTTCGCCGCGCTCGTCGGCACCGAGCAGCGGGTGCACGGTGTGATCGACGAGATCGCCGAGCGCCTGCCCGCCGCCGTCGTGGACCAGCTCCGGGTCGACGGCACCTACGCACCGCTGGTCGCCGCGATCGTCGCCAAGCGGGAGTTCCTCGCCGAGCACGGGCTGGACCAGCCCATCGCCGCCACCGACGACGAGACCACCGCACATCAGCTGCGCTGGTATTTCGACTCGATCGGCAAGCCGCTGCCCGCGTCGCTGGAGCTCCACTGGCGAGAGGTCGGCTTCACGGATCAACGCGGTTTCCTGCGGGCGGTCCGGCGCGAATACCACTTCCGGACGCTCGCCCCGCCGGGGGAGTAACAGACCACCGCCGGAGCCCGACCTCCCCCAGAACCGGGCTCCGGCGGATTCACACCGCTGTCGATGGAGGTGATTGTCATGGACGCACTGATCGAGGCCGGTTCGAAGACCTATCGCGACGGTACGGATCGCGCGGTCTCCCCGGCGGAGACACTGCGCCGGATCACGCCGCACCTGTCGGCGATGGGGATCACCCGGGTGGCGGACGTGACGGGGCTGGACCACATCGGCGTACCCGTCTTCGTGGCGATCCGGCCCAACGCGCGCGGCCTGTCGGTCTCGCAGGGCAAGGGGCTCACCGCCGACGCCGCGCGGGTCTCGGCGATCATGGAGTCGGTCGAGTCCTACCATGCCGAGCGCGTGGTCGCGCCGCTGGTCCTGGGCTCATGGCGGGAGCTGCACGCCGCCCGGCCGCTGGTCGACGCCGCGCTGCTGCGGACCCGGGACGGCGAGCCGCTCGATCCCGATCTCCGGCTGCTCTGGATCGAGGGCTGCGACATCGCCCGCGCCGAGCCGGCCCTGGCTCCCCTTCGACATCGTGCACACCGACTTCACCGGCGGCTCGCAGGCGCGGCGGCTGTCGCCCTTCCCCGTGACCACCAACGGCCTCGCCTCCGGCAACCACCTGCTGGAGGCGACGAGCCACGCGCTCTGCGAGGTCGTCGAGCGCGACGCCGAGGCGCTGTGGCTGCGGACGCCGCCGGCGGAGCAGGAGGCGGCCCGGATCGACCCGGCGACGATCGCGGACCCCGCCTGCGAGGAGGTGCTGTCGCTGCTGGAGCGGGCCGGCATCGCCGTCGCGGTCTGGGAGATCACCGCCGACGTCGCCCTGCCGTGCTTCGTCGCCGAGATCACGGAGGATCCGCGCGTCGCGCTCGCCGCCGTGGCCGGGGCACGCGGCCAGGGCTGTCATCCCCGCCGCGAGATCGCGCTGCTGCGGGCGCTCACCGAGGCGGTGCAGAGCCGGCTCACGGTGATCACCGGGTCCCGCGACGACATCCGCCGCGACGACTACGCCCGGGCCACCGATCCGCAGAACCGCGAGGCGGCGTGGTCCGCGATCGTCAAGGCCGAGACGCCGCGCAGCTTCGACTCCGTGCCGACGCGCAGCAGCCCGACATTCGACGAGGACCTCGCCCATGAACTGGCCTGCCTGCGCGAGGTCGGCATCGACCGGGTGATCCGCGTCGAGCTCGGCGGTGCGGTGGCGGGGGGCATGTCGGTGGTCCGCGTCGTCGTACCGGACCTGGACCACTGCATCGATCCGGCCGTCTACCGGCCCGGCCCGCGGGCCCGCCGGCTGCGGCCACCCCTGTGACGTCATCAGCTGCGGCGCCGTCTTCCCACGGTGACCGCAGGCCAGCTCGATCGGCGGAGGTCGCCGGTCGCCGATGTTCCGCCAGTGATGTGCCGGGATCACCCGGTGCGCTCTTGTCGGATCGAAGAAGGGAAGTACACCATGAAGACCGAGCTCGAGTTCGAGGCTCCCGTCGCAGTGATCGCTGCCAACGGCACGACCCTGCGCGTCACCCTCACCCCGTCGTTCGACGCCGAGCTGACCGAGGCGGAGACCGCCGCGCTGCTCGCGCCGCTCGCCTGAGTCCCGCGTCAGCGGGTCGGTCAACACCCCGCCTGAACCGCATATTCAGGTGGCGTGACGGCTGACCGTCCATGCCCGCGCCGCCGCCAGGTCTACCCAACCTATGCACGGTGGCGGCGTGGTCGGAGCGTCGGGCTCCGTCGGCAACTCGTCGTGTTGACGGGTGCTCGGCGCTCCGCAACGCCTCTCTCGCGCCTATGGGCGGCGCGGCCGGGAGGTTGGTGCCGGGTGACCGGGGTCGTGCAAACGGGCATCGCGACCCCGGAACCCGGCACGTTATGCAGCAAGGCGTGGCCTCCTGACGCTGGGAGGCCACGCCTTGCTGCATGACGTGGGAGAGGACCGGGCGCCCGGCGAGGGCGAGAGAGCGCTCTCCAGGATGTGCCGGGCGCCCGGGCATATGACGGCGGCGACCTGCGCCTGCCGTGGCCTGTGGGTGGTGCGGTCGATCGGGAACGCTCATGTCGGAGAGCGCTCTCTGGAAAGCCAGGCTACCACCAAAGGGCGCGGGTTGGTCAATGTCCGTGGTGACATCCGGCAGGGTTCGGGGCTGGGCTGGGTGAATGCATCCGGGGGTACGCCGGTGGTGCTGTCCGCGTACCCCCGAGGGGTTGTTGTTGAAGATCGAGAGCGGATCTCGGCGTGCGCCACGGCCTCGTTCGCCGAACCGCGATTCAACGTATGCTGGTGCGACTGGCGCCGAGCTTGTGGGACGGTCTGTGTGGGCGTGCGAAAGGTCAAGGCTGCCGAGACGGAGGCCGCGCTGAAGGCGGCCGCGCGCACACTCTTCGCCACGCGGGGTTACCTGACGACCAAGATCACTGACATCACGGCCGCCGCCGGCCGGGCGACCGGTTCCTTCTACGACCACTTCGCCAGCAAGGAGGAGCTCCTTCAGGCGCTGCTGAGCGACATGCACGGCCAGGCCGGCGCGGCGATGGGCGCCGAGGGCCATCCCGACCACGATCTGACCGACCGCGCCCAGCTGCGGGCGCACATCGCCGTCGCCTGGCAGGTCTTCCGGGACCACCTGCCGGTGATGGTGGCGCTCTACCAGTCCTCGATCGCGACGGACCTGGGCACGAGCGAGGCGTGGCACCGGCTCGTCGGCGACACGGCGATGTTGCGGGACCACCTGGACTTCCTGGCGAAGCGCGGTCACCGGCTGCCCGGCGATCCGCAGCTCGTCGCCGGTGCGATGGGCGCGATGCTGGCGATGTTCGGCTACGCGGTGCTCACCTCGGGCGAGCAGGGTCCCCAGGTGTCCGACGACGCCATCGTCGACATGCTCACCGATCTGCTGCTGCACGGGTTGGCCGGCCCGACCGCGGCCTGAGGCGGCGCCGCGACGCCCTCGCCCGGTGGGCGGGCTGGGATTCGGCGGTAAGAAAATGCGCCGTGCGCGGATTACCCGGTGACGACACACCTGACACCGAGGGAGCGCAAGCCAGTGAACCCAGCGGACGCCGATCGGCGATTCACCGCCATCTACTACGAACATCATCCCCAGGTCTACGCCTACGCCGTCAGCCGGGCCGGCCGCAGCCTCGCCGACGACGTGGCCGGCGAGACCTTCCTGATCGCCTGGCGCAAGTTCGACGAGGTGCCCGCCACGCCGCTGCCGTGGCTGCTGGGGGTGGCCCGCAACGTGGTCCGCCGCCGCTACGACGCCGAAGTCCGGCAGACCGCGCTCGCGGCCGAATTGCGTACCTGGGCGCAGCCGGCGCACCGCGACGTCGCCGACGGGGTGACCGAGAAGGCGGCGATGCTGGCCGCGCTCGCCCGGCTCGGCGAGGACGACCGGGAACTGCTCACCCTCGTCGCCTGGCACGGGCTGACCGCCCGCGAGGCGGCCCGCGTCGTCGGCTGCTCCACCGCCGCCTACGCCGTCCGCCTGCACCGGGCCCGCAAGCGACTGCAGCAGGCCCTCGCCCCGTCATCTCGGCCGACCCGGCCCCGCCCCGCCGCCATCACCCTCACCAGCAAGGAGTACAGCCGATGAGCACCCACCGCGACACGCTCCGGGCGCTGACCGAGGCCCGCCCGGCCCGCCTCGACCCCGACACTCCGCCGGTCGATCCGTCCACGATCACCGCGTACCCCCGGGACAGCCGGGAGGCCGCCCGGCACCTGCCCACGCGGCGCCTGGTCCTCGCGGGCGGTGCGCTGGCCGCCGTCGCGGCGGTCGGCGTCACCGTGGCCGTCCGGCCGGGCACCGCTCCGCCGCGGTCCGGCACCGGCCCCGGGACCTCCGCTGTCGCCGCGCCGACATCCGCCGCGGACTGGCTCCTGGTCGCGGCCGAGTCGAGCGCCACGGCCGCCCATCGCAGCGGCCGCTACTGGGTGCTGCGCCATGAGGAGGGCGGTCGGGACCGCCCGGCCCTCGTCGTCGAGCAGTGGCTCGCCACCGTGGACCGACTCGCCAGCACCGCCTACTTCCGGGACCCGGCCGGCGGCACGTGGACCCCGCGCGCCATGCGGGGACACACGGCCGCGAACAACTTCCTGCTCGCGGGCGAGGGCCGGTCCGCGCGGACCCTCGCCGCCCTGCCCGCCCGGCCCGACCAGCTCAGAACCGCACTTCTCGCCTGGTACGCGCGCACCGGCCACCTGGACGGCGACCAGTCCGAGTTCCTCTTCTACTGCGCCAGCGCGCTGGTGCTGAACCTGCCCGTCGGCCCCGAGATCCGGTCCGCCGCGTACCGGATGCTGGCGGGCGTACCCGGAATCACCGCCCTCGGCCGCGTCACCGACGCGACCGGCCGGACCGGCGTGGCCGTGGCGATCAGCCACCGGGGCGACGGCGGCGCGCTGGGCCAGACGCGCCTGATCATCGACCCGGCGACCGGGACCGCGCTCGCCGAGGAACGATGGACCGACGGAGTCCGCAGCAGCTACACGGCGCTGCTGGCGGCCGGCTGGTCGGACGCGGACCTGCCGGACGCCGCCGATCTGCACTGAGCCGACTGATCCGACGAGGGGCCGCAGCAGATCTGTTGCGGCCCCTCGCCGGTGTGCCTACCTGCTGGTCCTGGCCACGATCTCGTCGAGTCCGGCGAAGCGGTTCTCGATGCCGCTGAGCCACCCGACGCGCCTGTCCTGGCTCACCGACTTGACGTTGTCGAAGTTGATCCAGGTCAGCGTCTTGCGGTGCATGCCGATCTTGTGGAACGTGCCGCGGATCATCGCGCGCTGGATCGCGTTGCCGAACCAGATCCGGTAGAGGAAGCCGGGCATCGTCATCGTCGTGATGATCGTGACGCCCTTGGTGCGGGTGAGCGGCGTGGTGAACCGCCCGCCCCTGCCCTCCTCGTAGGCGAAGCCCTTGAGGTAGACCTTGTCGAAGTAGCCCTTGAGCACCGCGGGCATCAGTTCCCACCAGATCGGGAAGATGAAGACGAGGTAGTCGGCGTCCCTGGTGCGCTGCTGGTAGTCGTGGACCTTGGGGTCGATGGCGGTGCCGGTGGCGTATCCGCGCAGGTCCTCGGCGGACATGACCGGGTTGAAGCCGTCCTCCTCCAGGTGCAGGAAGTCGACCTCGTGGTTGCCCCGGGCCAGGCCGGCCAGCACGGATTGCGTGAGCGCGTAGCAGTAGCTGCCGTCGTAGGGGTGGCTGAGAACGACCTTGACCTTCATGGCGCTTCCTCGGGGTGGGGGCTGATGTCCGCATCAGGCGGTCGGCATGTTCCATGGCGCAGTATTCGCCGAATCTACATTCGGTGAGTTGCGATTCAGTTTGATGCACGCGGACGACGCCGTCAAGGGGGGTTGAAGTGGCTGCTCACTGGGCAGATTCAGAAGATGGTCATGCCAGAGCTGGATCCCGACATCTACCCGCCGATCGATCCGACCGAGCCGGTCCCGGACGACCCGGGCGAGCTCCTGCCGGACACGCCGGAGACCCTCCCGGAGCCGCCGGTCGAGCCCATGCCCGGCCCCGACGACCCCACCAGCATCCCCGCTCCCGCCTGACGCGTTCCGGGGAGCGGCTCAGCCCCGCAGCCGCCTGACCTCTTGGCGGGCGAAGGCCACGTCGGGCGTCTCGGCGCCGCCGGCTGCGGCGAGCTGTGCCGCCAGGTCGTTGGCGGCGTCGAGGACATGGCGGGCACGGGACCGTTCCCGGTGGTTCGCGCCCGCCCTGCGGTACGCCTTGCGCGCCTTGCGGTCACCGGCCAGCGCGTCGAGTTCGGCGTCGGTGATGACGCCCCGGGCGACCTCGGGGGCCATGACATCGCGCATGAAGCCCCGCTCGCGCGGGACCGTCGTGTTGAACACGTGGACGACGAGGACGAGCGCGACGGCGATCAGCGCGAACCACACCGCGAAGGTCAGCAGCCCACCGGCCCGGAAGAGCGCGCCCTGGGCGTCCCAGACGCCGTGCAGCACCATCGCGGAGAGCATCAGGGCCAGGCCGAAGCCTCGGCGGCGCGGTTCGGCGGGGCGGCCGAGGAAGTAGACCAGGCCCGCCCCGAACACGGCGCTGTAGAGGATGTGCGCGGCGACGCCGACGACGATGCGGGTGATGATGGTGAGCGTGGCGCTGCCGAGCTGATCGGTGCCGAAGGCGCCGGCCGCGGAGTTCATCGCGTAGGAGATGTCCTCGAGGATCTGGAAGCCCAGCCCCAGGAACGCGCCGAGGATGAAGCCGTCGAACGCGGTGACGATCAGCCGCGGGGCGAGCGCGATCAGCAGGAGCAGGCCGCTGCCCTTGGCGAGCTCCTCGGTGAAGGGCGCGGTCAGTCCGGCGGCCCAGTTGGCGCTGAAGGTCTGCCCGAATCCCTTGCCCCACAGGGCGAGAGCTGCCTCGTTGGCGGGTTGCGCCATGGTCCAGGTGGCGGCGAACGCGCCCCACAGGAAGGCCAGGACCATCAGTTGTGGGTTCTGGCGCGCGTAACGGTCGATGCGCTGGGTGAACCACCAGAAGATCGCGCCGTAGACCGCGAACACGACGGTGCTGACGGCGATGATCGGGCCGTAGACGCCGGCCTCGTCGGTGATGTCGGTCAGCCACGCCAGCACACCGGCGCCGACCAGCACGGCGTACACCCAGAACGCCAGGTTGCGGGGTTGGAAGAACCGAAAACCCCGACCCCATCCGGAGGTACGCAGAGCCGCGGTGCGGGTGTCGTCGAGCAGTTCGACCGGGACTGCGGTCACGGGGTCACCTCACGAGTGGCTGATGGACAGGATCATCCGGGCGGCTTGCTCGGTCTGCGCTCGCCCGGCGTTCGGCGGCCCGGTGATGACGGCCTCGATCCCGACTCCGTCGACGACGAACGCCGCGAGCGCACCGTCGGAGGAGCTGCCGCTGTACTGGGCGATCACTCCGTTGAGGCCGCTCGCGGTCTGGATCGGCACCGGTGCCGAGGTGACGTGCAGCCCGTGCTCGCCGTTGAGCTCCGCCGACGTCTTCTTGATCTGTTCGAGCAGGGCGGTGGAGTCGCCGTCGAAGGAGCCGGTGGTTACCGCGAAACGCAAGCCGCCGTCCTCCACCACCGCGGTGGGCGGGAAGGCGCCGCCCGCGGGTGGGTCGTCGGCGCGGGTCCCGGCGGCGATGTTCCAGCCGGTGGCGGGCACGAACCGGACCCCGCGGGCGAGGGCGAGAACGTCACCGGCCCGGGCCTTGTCGGTGTAGGGCACCGCCCTGTTGACGGCGGGCAGCACGAAGTGCAGGACGAGCGCCAGGCCGAGGACGACCAGCGCCGGTGCGAGCGTACGGCGGTCCAGGCCGAGCCATCGCCGCTCGACCGGCACCCAGCCGTCGGGTTGCCGAACGGCACTTGTTTGTACCATTTGCGAATGATATTCGAGTTGATGGGTGATGTGAGCTACTTCCGGCGATGCGCCATCGGGGCAGTTGCGCATCGGGCGCGCGCAACTGCTTAGGTGGAGCTGTCGCACAGCGTCACGAGAGGACTGCCCCCATGACCGAGAAGACCCTGCTGTCCCGCAAGCACGACCGCGCGTTCGGCCACCTCGACCGCAACGGGACCGGCTTCATCGAGCGCGAGGACATCATCGACCTCGGTGAGCGGGTGCTGTCGGCCGTCGGTGAGCCGACCTCCTCCGAGCGCGGAGCGGAGCTGCTCGGCGCCTTCGGCGAGGTCTGGACGGTCCTCGTCACCGCCTGCGACCGCAACGCCGACGACAAGCTCGACGCCCGCGAATACCACATCGGCATGACCTGGGCATTCGTTCAGGACGAGGAGGGCTACGACCGGATCTTCCACCCGGCGGTGAAGGCGGTCATGGAGCTCGCCGACACCGACGGCGACGGGTCGCTGCAGGCCGGTGAGTTCCGCGCCATGCAGCTCGCCTTCGGCACCCCGGCCGACGAGATCGACGAGGCCTTCGCCGGTCTGGACCGCGACGGCAGCGGGTCACTCACCGTGGATGAGCTGCTCCGGGCGGCTCGCCAGTTCTACACCTCGCCCGACGATCGCGACCCCGGCAACGGCCTGTTCGGCCGGATCTGACCGCTCGAATGTAGAGACCGTGAATGGCGTGTGCCGCCGTGGCAGCACACGCCATTCACGGTCTCCTCAGGATTCGGCCGCCGCGAGCTCCTGGCCCCAGACCGACATGCCGCCGATCAGCGCGGGCCGCTCGGCTGAGGGCAGTCCGTGTCCCGCATAGATCGAGCCCATCGTCACGATGAGCCGTTCCCGCAGGCCCCACCGCTCGAAGCCGTCCACCGGAAACGTCCTCGCCGCCACGTCGTAGGCCACACCGGCCGCGATCTGCTTCTCCGCCCACACCCCGACCTGCTCCAGGTAGCCGCGGAACGCGGCCACCCCGGCCCGATCGGCCACCGGTCCGTGGCCGGGCACGAAGATCGTCGCGCCGGTGCCGAGCAACTGGTCGCACGCCCCGACCCAGCCCTCCACCGGCCCGGACCACATCACCGGGTGGTCGCCGATGAAGAGCAGGTCACCGGTGAAGACGACGCCCGCGTCCGGCACGTGCACGAAGACGTCTCCGTCCGTGTGCGCCGGGCCCGCCTCGATCAGCTCCACCTCGCGCGCGCCGACCGGGATGGTCAGCCGGCCCGCGAAGGTCCGCGTCGGCGGCGTCGGCTCGATGCCGGACCAGTCGAAGTCGGCGAAGTACCGCCGCATGTAGCCGCCGACCGGCGTCTGTGCCGGCAGCTGCATCATCGCCGTCATCTGCGCGGGGCTGATCTCGTGCGGCAGCTCGTCGGCGGTCGCCGCCGAACAGATCATCTCCGCCCCGGCGAGCAGCTGGTTGCCGTTGCAGTGGTCCCCGTTGCCGTGGGTGAAGACCAGCGTGCCGATCTCCACTCCCGGCAGCGCGGCCGCGACCGAGCCGAGCAGCTCGCGCGTCAGTCCCAGGGTGTACGCCGTGTCGACGAGCAGTGCCTGCGAGCCGTCGACGACCAGTCCGCAGTTGTTCCAGCCCCACGTGCCGGGCGGCTGCAGGTATGCGAATGTCTCGGGCGCGATGGCGTGCAGGCCCTGAGGGTAGGTCATGGATGCAGAGACTACCGCCGGGGCTGATCGTGTCGGCCGGCCATGGTGTGGCTGCGAGCCGGGCGGCTCATCCCCCTCCCATCGGCTTCAGTGCCAGGCGGCGGGCAGGCCGAGGAAGGCGCCGAATCGGTCGGCCGCCCGCTGCATCGCGGCCGACTCCGGCGCGGTGAGCCTGCGGGGGAGCACGGTGCTGACCTCGACGGCCGATTTCGTCGCGGTGTGCTGCCAGAAACCGAGCGCGACGCCGTCGAGCAGCAGTGCGCGGGGGCGGCTCGGCATCGGCAGCTCCGGTCCGCCCCGCCGCAGCATCACATCGCGGCTGTCGAGATAGCCGAAGACGTATTCGTCGTAGTCCTGCAGCAGGTCGATGACCGGGCTCGCGGGTGGGGCCGCGGGCGGCGAAGCGCCGGGCACGAAGAGGTAGGTGCGCTCGCCGACCACCTCGGTGCGGACCTCGGTGCCCAGGCTCGCCACGCTGCGGCGGGCCTCGCCGGCGGTGAGCGACGCCCAGGTGCAGTAGTCCTTGATCGTCGCCGGTCCGTGGCAGGCGAAGTAGCGCCGGGTCAGCATAGCGAGCGCCTCCTCGCGATCCGGCGGGGGCGCGGCGGAGGTCCGCGAATCCAGCAGCGCGTAGGTGTGCTGCTTGCCCCGCATCGCCCCGCTGACCAGCATGCCCTCCAGCTCGGCATGAATGATCATGTAAGCCAGCGGCACGCCCGTCAGCGGCATCCCGGCGGCGGCGAGGTGCCCGGCGAGCTCCGCGCGGGTGAGCTGCCGCCCGTCGGCGAGAACCCGGGCGAAGACCGCGCGGCCACGGGCGGCGGCCTCGTCGTCGACGCCGGTCTTGCGGTAGTAGTAGCCGTTGACCGCGTGCACCCGGGGCGCGCTCGCCGCCAGGATCCACCGGATGTCGGCGGTGTGCACGAAGTGCCAGGTCGGCCGGAGCACGTGGGTCCGCAGCAGCGTCCCGGCGGCGAATGCGGCATCCACATCGGAATCGGTGATGCCCGCCGCGCGCTGGGCGATCGACCACTTGGCGGGGAGGAACTCCTGCGCCTGCATCGCACCGAAGTCCCGCACGACGTCGTCGATCGAGGCGAGCGCCGGTCCCCACAGGTGCTGGCGGTGCATCCGCCGAGCGGCGATCTCACTCACCGGCGGAGCCTATCGAGCGGGTCTGACGTTCTATTTGCTGTCCTTGCGCACCTGGCGGCGCGCGCCGACGGCCCGGGTCGACGCGTGCCGCTTGCGCAGCGCCGGGGAGTCGGGGCGGGTGCTCGCCCGCTGCGCCTTGGCGGGGGCGGCCTTCGGCCTGGTGGTCCGGGGTGGCGTGGTGTTGCGCTCGGCCCGCGCGGCGGCGATGCGCTCGGCCTTCAGCTCCGTGGCGCTGCGCCGGGCGGCGACCGAGAGGCTGCGGCTGACCCGGGCCAGGGCCTCCTCGAAGACCTCGGCCTTCGCGGCGTTGCGCTGGTTCTTCGGGCGGGACTTGCCTCGGCCGCCGTACTCGGCGACCTTGGCGCTCGCCTCGCGGCGGTAGAGGCCGACGTACTTGGTGCGGGCGCGGCGGATGCGGGTGTGCAGCTCCACCAGGTCGTCCTCGTCGAGCATGGCGAGCCGGTCCGGCTCGGTCTCGCGGACCAGCGCGAGCTCGGCCTCGGTCAGGGAGTTCAGCAGCGCACTCATCGGTCCCAGCCCCTCTCGTGACTTTCCCCGACGGTATAGCAGCAGCGTGCGCCGCCATCACGTTTTGCAGCAAAGCGTGGCCTCGCACAGCGAGAAGGCCACGCTGTGCTGCACGGCGTTCAGGCGATGGCGTTGTCGATCATCATGGCGGCGACGGACTTCGCCACGGTCGCCGCGCCTGCGTCGCGGTCCATCTTGGCGCCGACAGTCGCGCCGTCGTAGAGGAGCACGAGCTGCCGGGCGAGCTGGTCCGGGTCGGCCGCACCCGCCTCGCGTCCCAGATCGCGGAAGAGCGACCGCACCCAGGCCCGCGACGAGTCGCTCACCTCCTCCACCGCGCTGCCCGGCTGGGCCTCGGCGCTGGCGTTGAGGAACGCGCAGCCGCGGAACCCGGTCTCGGCGACGAGGTCGCTCAGCGCGTCGAAGACGCCGAGCAGCTTCTCGCGCGGGGTGTCGTAGAGCGCCAGCTTGCGGGCGAGCCGCGCCTGCCGGGCCTCGTGCCGCCGGGCCAGATAGGCGCGGATCAGCTCGTCCTTGCTGCCGAAGGCGTTGTAGAGGGAAGCCTTGGCGACCCCGGCGCGCTCGATCACCTTGTCGATGCCGACGGTGTTCACGCCTTCGGAGTAGAAGAGCTCGTCGGCGGCGGCGAGCAGCCGCTCCCGTGCCGGTGAGCGGTCGGTGATCTTCGGGGACATGACTTGACGATACCAGACAGGTCTGTCTAGTGTCAGGGCTAGACAGACCTGTCTGTTCACTAGTTCGCTGTGAAAGGCGCTCCCATGACCACCCTGACCGCACCCCGCCCCGCCGCACCGGCCACGGCGGCCCGCGCGGGTCGGCTCTCGCCCCGAGCCGCCTTCTACCTCCAGATCTCGATCATCGTCTTCCTGCTCGCCGGATCCAGCGCGCCGACTCCGCTCTACGCCCTCTACCAGGCCGAATGGGGATTCTCGCCGATCACCGTCACCGTGGTCTTCGGCGTCTACGCGCTCGCCGTGCTCGTCGCGCTGCTGATCTTCGGTTCGCTGTCGGACCACGTCGGTCGGCGGCCGGTGCTGCTCGCCGCCGTGATCGTCCAGGCCGCGACGATGCTCGTCTTCGCCACCGCGGGCGGGGTCTCGGAGCTGCTGCTCGCGCGGGTGATCCAGGGGCTGTCGACGGGCGCCGCCGTCGGAGCGCTCGGCGCCGGGCTGCTCGACCTCGACCGGGTCAAGGGGGCGGTCGCCAACGCGGTCGCACCCATGACGGGTACGGCGGTCGGGGCGCTCGGATCCGGCCTGCTGGTGCAGTTCCTGCCGGACCCCGCTCGCCTTGTCTACCTGGTGCTCTTCGGTGTGTTCACGGTGCAGGCCCTCGGCGTGGCGCTGATGCCGGAGACCGTGACGCGCGTGGCGGGAGCGCTCGGATCGCTGCGGCCGCGGGTGGGCGTACCCCCGAATGCCCGTCGGCCCTTGCTGCTCGCAGCCCCCGCGATCGTCGCGGTCTGGGCCCTCGCGGGGTTTTACGGTTCGCTCGGACCGACGCTGATGCGGCTGCTCACCGGCTCGCACTCGTTCGTGCTCGGCGGGCTGGCGCTCTTCACGCTGGCGGGCAGCGGCGCCGTCGGCGTCCTGCTGCTGCGTGCCGTGGCGGCCCAGCCGCTGATGATGATCGGCGTCTCCGCGCTCTTCGCGGGCGTGGGGCTCACGCTCGTCGCGATCGCCACCACCTCGATCTGGGTCTTCTTCCTCGGCGCGATCGCGGCCGGCGTCGGGTTCGGCGCGGCCTTCCAGGGTGCGCTGCGGACCGTGCTGCCGCTCGCCGCCGCGCACGAGCGAGCGGGCGTGCTCTCCGCGATCTACGTCGTCTCCTACCTCGCGATGGGTCTGCCCGCGGTGATCGCCGGGTACCTCGTCGTCCACGGCGGCGGTGTCCTCGCCACCGCCCGCGAGTACGGGCTGGGCGTCATGCTGCTCGCCGCGATCGTGCTGCTGGGGACCGCCTGGACGGCTCGGGCGAGGCGTTTGGCGGTCATTCGTTGACAATCGTCGCTGCACTGACAGGATGATCGAGTGGAGAGCTGGAATGACTGGGCGCCGGACGGCCTGGATACGGATCGACCCAACGTCGCCCGGATATACGACTACTACCTCGGTGGCAGTCACAACTACCCGGTCGACCGGGAGATGGCCCGGCACGTCATGGCCTCCTTCCCGGACGTGCCGACGATGGCGCGGCTCAACCGCGCCTTCCTCGAACGGGTCGTGCGGCACCTCGTCGCCAGCGGCGTCCGGCAGTTCATCGACCTCGGCTCCGGCCTGCCGACCGCGGGCAGCGTCCACGAGATCGCGCAGCGCATCGACCCCGAGGCGCGGGTGGTGTATGTCGACTCCGACGACATGGCGGTGCTCTACAGCAGGGTCATGCTCGTCGGCAACCCGCACGCGACCGTCGTGCACGCCGACGTACGCAACATGCGACAGGTCCTGCACCACCGCGACCTGCGCTACCTGATCGACTTCACCGAGCCGGTGGCGGTGCTGCTCTTCAGCGTGCTGCACTTCATCACCGATGACGACGATCCACAGGGGATGATAACCGAGATCGGCAAGACCGTCGCGTCGGGCAGCTACCTGGCGATCTCCCACGCGAGCCGGGATGGCACGACGGAGGACACCGACCACATCGCCACGCTCTACGCCCGCAGCGGCAACCCGATGGCTCTGCGTAGCGGGAGCGAGATCGGGGCGCTCTTCGACTGCTTCCCGCTCATCGAACCGGGGCTGGTGGCGCTGGAGGACTGGCGCCCGGATCCGGAACAGCCGCCGATCCCGGCGGTGGTGTACTCCGGCTACGGCGGAGTGGGCCGCAAGATGTAGGTGTGGCTTCCTGTGCGCCGGTTCGGTGTGCGGCTCGGGCGGTCCGCGTTCAGCGGTGCGCGGCGATGATCGCGTTGTTTCCCGGAAGCTGGCCCTTCCGGGTGGCGTTGAGGGGGTTGTTTCCCGGAAGTAGCGCGATCTTGAGCTGCGCGGAGGGTTTGCGAGTGAGTGGGCGGGGCTGATGTGCGTGCGTGTGCTTCGGGGGGCCTGGTGCTTCTGGGCTGGCGTTTCCTCGAGCATGATCGCGTTGTTTCCGGGAAGCTGGCCCTTCCGGGTGGCGTTGAGGGGGTTGTTTCCCGGAAGTAGCGCGATCTTGAGCTGCGCGGAGGGTTTGCGAGTGAGTGGGCGGGGCTGATGTGCGTGCGTGTGCTTCGGGGGGCCTGGCGCTTCTGGGCTGGCGTTTCCTCGGGCATGATCGCGTTGTTTCCGGGAAGCTGGCCCTTCCCATCGACCCGGTAGGGGTCGTTTCTCGGAATTAGCACGATCTTGGCCGGCGGAGGGGGCAGTTTCCGACTTTCAACGCGATCATGCGTTGATTACCACGTCGGTTGCTTCCCGCCAGCGCGGTGAACGCTGAAGCGTGGCAGCGCGGTGTGGACAGCGAGATCGCGCTGGTTCCGGGATTTTGCCCTTCCGAGCGTCATGATTCGCGTTGTTTCCGGGAAGTAGCGCGATCATCGCAGCCGAGCAGCCCTCGTCGTATCGAGCAGCCCGCCCCGCGCTGTGCCGCGAACGGTCCGCCGCTGGCCGCGCCCTCCGAGCAGCCCGCCTCGTGCCGCTTCGTGCCGTGCCGTGAACAGTCCGCCCGCGCCGCACCGGCCGAGGAGCCCGCGCCGCACCTCGCCGTGCCGTGCAGCCCACGCGGTGGTCCGTGCCGCGCGGTGGCGCGCGACCCGCGCGGTGGTCCGTGCAGCCCGCGCACCCGCGCACCCGCGCAGTGCCGCGCGCAGCGACGTGCGGGAGCAACCGGAGGCGCGAGCGCCGTGCTACCCCAGTGCTGCCGGGATCGCGATGGACTCGATCCACGGCGGCGGCACCGGCGCGTCCTCCCCGACCAATCCAGCGATCACCCGCACCTGTCCCAGGCTCGCCTCCGGCCAGGGCGTATATCCGTCCGTCAGCACGATCACGATGTTCGGCCGCTGCGCCGTGGCGAGCGCTGCCTCGATCCCCACCCGCATGTCCGTGCCGCCGCCCCCGGCGAGCACCACCTCACCCACGGTCGACACCCGCCGGGTCGCGTGCACGTCCGCGTCGCAGGCGAGCACACTGACCCGGTTGTTGCCCACTCCCACCGCCCGCAGCACCCCGCCGACCTCGGCGAGCACCGCCGCGAGCGCATCGTCGGACATCGACCCCGACGTGTCCACGACGATCGCCACCCGGGGCAGCGGTCGCCGCAGGCTGGGCAGGATGACCCCGCGCAGTGCCGCGCCCCGCCGCGACGGCCGGTGATAGGTGTAGTCGGCGGCACCGGAGGCCCAGGCAGCGGCTTCCCGAACCGCACCGGTGAGCGCCGTGCGCCAGTCGACGGTGGGTTCGAGGAGTTCGTCGGCCCAGCGCCGCCAGCCGGCCGGGACGGTGCCGCGCGACCGGGTGTGGCTGCGGATCGCCTGCGCGGTCTGGCGGCGGATCGCGGCGGCCTCGACCTCGCCGACCTGTCCGGCGGCGGGCAGGTCCCAGGGCATCGGCCGCCCATGGGCACCGGATCCGCAGTTGACGTGGTGTGTGCCGGCCGGGATGTGCGGGAGGTACTGCTCGAAGAGCTGGCCGTTGGGCAGCTGGTAGTCCTTCGGTTCGACCCGCCCGGCGGGCAGCGAGAGCCGGTCGCTGAGCAGGTCGTCGTTGATCTCGCAGTCCTGGGCGATGTTGACCCGGTGATGGTCCTGCCGGTCGGTGTGCGCCAGCCGGTCGGCCCGGCCGTGGTGGTCGCGCAGCAGGTGGGCGACCTCGTGGATCCAGACTCCGGCGAGCTCCGCCACGGGGTGGGCGTCGACGAAGGCGGGGTTGACGTAGCAGCGCCAGTACCGGTCGACGCCCATCGTCGGGACGCTCGGCGAGGGCACGACGGTCAGGCTGTAGAGCGCGGAGGCGAGGTAGGGCCGGTCGCTGGCGGCTCGGAGCCGGGCCGCGAGCAGCTTCGCCCGGTCCAGCACCGGAGCCGGTGCTGCGGGAGCCGACGAAACCGGAGGCGCGGGTTCAGCCGGCACGCGACAGGATGCCGGACAGGCTCAGGACCTCGACGAACGCGTCGATCGCGGCGGGCACGGGCCACTCGGGGCGGCGCATCGCGGCGAGGTCGGTGGCGGCCCGGGCGGCGACGTCGGGGACACCGGCGTCGACCGCCTTGGCGAGCACGGTCCAGCCCGCGTCCCAGCGCGGCCGGGTCGGGTCGGCCTGGATGGCGGCGATGATCGAGGTGAGGAAGGCGAGCTGCCGGTCGCCCCGATCGGGCAGCGCGAACGCGGCCGGGTTGGCGAGGACCCGTTCGGGATCGGGCAGGTCCAGCTCTTCCAGGTAGGTGGTGAACTCCAGCCCCGCACCGTCGCCGACCGCACCGATGACGGCGCTGGTGAGCGCGTCCCGGCCGGTCCCGGCGCAGAGGTGGAAGACGAGCAGGCGGGTCACCATCTCCCAGGTACGCGGGGACGGCCACGCCCCGCCCCGGCTCTCCGCGTCGGCGGGCAGGTGGTGGGTGAGACCGGGCCGGGCGGTCAGGAACCCGGCGATGGCGCCCCGCGCCTTGGCGAGCGCGGTGGCGGAGCGTGCCAGGTCGATCTGCGGCACGGTGACCGCGGGCCAGGTGCCGGAGAGCCCACGGGCGACCGTGCGCGGGTTGTGCGTCCAGTGCAGGTGGACGAAGCGGTTGGCGAGCGGCGGGCTGAGGTGCCAGCCGTCGGCGGCGCTCGCGGGCGGGTTCGCGGCGGCGACGATGCGGATGGCGGGCGGCAGGGTGAGGCTGCCGACACGGCGTTCGAGGACGACCCGCAGCAGCGCCGCCTGCACGGCGGGCGGCGCCGAGGAGAGCTCGTCGAAGAAGAGCAGGCCGTGGCCGCCCCGGCTGAGGCGCACGGCCCAGTCCGGTGGCGCCATCGGAACGCCCTGCGTGGCGGGGTCGTCGCCGACGATCGGCAGCCCGGCGAAGTCGGACGGCTCGTGCACGCTGGCGATGACGGTCTCCATCGGCGCACCGAGCCCGTCGGCGAGCTGCTGGAGGGTCGCCGACTTGCCGATGCCGGGCTCGCCCCAGAGCAGCACCGGCAGGTTGGCGGAGACGGCGAGGGCGAGCGCCTCGACGTGCGGGTCGGTCGCGGGCTCGGTCCTGGTGGCGCGCAGCCGGCCGATGAGGTCGTCGGCTGCGGCGAGCCGGTCCCCGGTCACGCCCGCTCCTTCAGATAGGTGATCGCCTCGGTGAAGTCCTCGTTGCGGTCGCGATATTCCAGAGCGTCGTCGATGAAGTCGATCACCGACATCTGCTCCTGGTCGCCTCGGTGCGGGTCGCCGCCCGCGTCGAGGATGGCCCGGATCGGCCCGCCGGACCAGCCGAAGACCACCGCCATGTGCAGCGGGGTCCGCTGCTCCTTGTCGGGGGTGTTGATGTCCAGGCCCGCGTCGAGCAGCCGGGGGAGGAGCACCTCGTGGTCGAAGGCGAGCAGCATGTGCAGCAGCGTCATGCCCCGGCCGTCGCGGATGTGCGGGTTCATCCCGGCGTCGAGCAGGTCGACGACGGTCTGGGTGCCGCCGTGCAGCATCCGCTGCCAGAGGTCGCGCCGCTGCGCGCGCAGCGCCTTGGGCAGGCGCCCGGTCTGGCCGGTCCAGGCCTGCTCGACGGCGAAGCAGCCGGTCACCGCGCCGCCGAGGCTGCGCATGACCCGCTCGCGCTGCGCCTCCTCGGCCGTGTGGTCGAGGACCTGCAGCCGCCCGTGCTCGTGGCCGATGCGGTGCCACTCGCCCCGGCAGCGGACCCGGGTCGGCTCGGCCGGCGCGTCGACGAGCAGCGGGGCGGCGGTGGCGTGCGGGAAGAGCGCCGCCCGGACCAGCGGGTGCAGGTCGCCGGTGCTGATCAGCCCGTGCCACAGCAGGTCCAGGTCGGGGGAGCGGCGGTGGACCGAGGGGCTGATCCGGCGCAGGGTGCCGTCCGAGCCGATCTTGCGCCACTCTTCCCAGCTGACGAGCCGGGCCTTCATGCGCTTGCGCTTGAGATCGATCACGACGCGGGTGCGGTAGTCGAACTCGATCACAACAGTCTTCGCGTCGTAGGTCTCGGCGAGGCGCCGGGCCTCGGCGGCGACCGCGCGGGGGTCCAGCGGCACGCCGAGCAGCTCGAGCTGCGGCTGGTTCCACCGCTGGATGTCGGCGATCTCGGCGTCGAGCGTGATCCCGGCCTCGGCCCAGGCCGCGACCAGGTCCCCGGCACCGCTCAGCGCCAGTATCCGCTCGGCGAGGTCCGGCGCGTCGTCGCCGTGGCCCCACTCCGCCTCCGGCAGCGGCGTCGCGTCCGGCCCGAACCGGGGCATGCGCGCAGCCGTTCCGCCCCAGGCCGCGCGCAGCTCATCGCCGCGACGCACATCCCACAGGTACGCCGGGAGGTCGAACTCCGGACCATCGGAGACCGTGCCGGCGCTGATCACGTCGAGCCGGAGCCGCTGCGATCCGTCGACCGAGACCGGGAGCGTGACGGTGAGCGCCGCCGACCCGACCGTCAGCAGCCGGATCGTGGCGCCGGTGGCGAGGCTGGTGCGCCCGCCGAGTGCCCGGGGCAGGTGCCACCGCAGCAGGTCGGGAGCGAAGTGGAGCAGCTCCGCCTCGATGCGGCCGCCGGTCTGGGGACCGAACGTGTCCCGCACGGCGGCGATGTCGAAGGCGACCTCGATCTGCCCGGCCGCACAGGCGGCGCGCCAGTCGCCCGCCTCCCGGGCCCGGGTGCAGGCGTCGATCACGGTGCTGGGCACGGCGTACCGCCGGATCCGCCGCCACGTCGAGAGCTCCATCAGATCACCGCTCATCGGTAGACGCTCGCGATCGCCCGGATGTCGGGGTGCGCGGGTGCGGCCGGACCGAGCGTGCTCGTGGCGAGCCGCTTCAACCGGCGCGGCACGCCGCCGCTGAGCCCGAGATAGTCGAGCCGGCTCGCCTCCGAGGCCGTGAGCAGCAGCTTCACGCCGCGTCCGGTGATCGCGGTGTATCGCAGGTCGAGCCGCCGGAGATCGCTGCCGGGCAGCGCCTCGGCGAGTGCGGCGGCGCCGTCGTCACCGACCACATTGGAGGTGGCGCCGAGGGCGCGCTCCGATGGCGGCCGGGCCAGGTCCAGGGCGACCCACCGGCTCATCAGCCCGGCGAGGCCCGCCGCACCGGCGGGGGTGATGCCGTTGCCGCCGAGCCCCAGCGTCATCGGGTGCGCCGCGGCGGCTTCGCCGAGGGCGATCGCCCCGGTGTCGCCCAGGTGGTTGGCGGCGAGGTAGAGCTCGCGTACCCCACCGGTAGTGATGATCTCACTCAGCGCGGAGACCGCGGCCGGGCCGAGGCCGTTGCCGCCGAGGAAGAGCCTTTCGAGCTTCGTCTCGCGGGCGGCGAGCGTCGCCGCGAGCAGCCGGAGCCCGTGGACGCTAAGGCCGGTGTTGACGAGGTCGAGCGTCCGCAGCGCGGTGTTGCCGATGAGCGCGGAGCAGAGCCGGGCCACGCCGTCGTCGCCGATCGGGTTGCGCTTGAGCCACAGTGCGCGGACGCCCTGGTCGTCGGCGATCCGGTCGGCGAGCGCCTGCACCCCGGCCGCGTCGATCCGGTTGCAGCCCAGGTAGACCGTCTGCACCCGGTGTCCCGGCGTGAGCGCGTCGGCGACGGCCCTGGCCCCCTCGGCGCCGAGCCCGTTGGTGCCGAGCAGCAGGTGCACCGGGTGCGCGGAGCGGACGGCGGTCTGCACCACCCGGCCGACCTGGAGCGGTCCGACGCCCTGCTTGCACAGGTCGACCCGCCCGTCGGGCTGGAGCGTGCCGCGCGGGAAGTCCTCAGTGGAGCAAACCGGGGCCGCGTCGTCGAGGCGGGCCAGCAGCGCGTCGAAGTCGGCCGGGTCGGCGAGGCCCGTCTCGGGGTGGCTGATCGCGGGGCAGCGCACCGGGGTGGGCTCGCGCTCAGGCATCTGACCCTCCCCGGTCCGCCGGTGCAATGTCGAGGGCGGAGCCGACCGGATTCGAACCGGCGTCCTCCAGCTCGATGCCAAGGCGCGACGACCTCTGCGCTACGGCTCCGCCGCGCGGGAGCTTACTCGATCACTGCGACAGAAACGGAATCCGGTCCGGGTCCTCAGAGGCGGGGGAAGACCCGCTCGGCGGAATCGTGTTCGAGGGCGAGCGCCGCCGAGCCCACCACCAGCGGATCCGGCGTACCGACGACCTCTGTGTCCTTGTTGTCGTAGGGGAAGCGGTGCAGGACGTGGCGCATCGCCTCGACCCGCGCCCGCTTCTTGTCGTTGCTCTTCACCACGGTCCAGGGCGCGTCGGCGGTGTCGGTGTAGAAGAACATCGCCTCCTTCGCCTCCGTGTACTCCTCCCACATGTCCAGCGAGGCCATGTCCATCGGGGACAGCTTCCACTGCCGCACCGGGTCGACCTGCCGGATCGCGAAGCGGGTCCGCTGCTCGTGCTGGGAGACCGAGAACCAGAATTTCACCAGCCGCACGCCGGACCGCACCAGCATCCGCTCCAGCTCGGGTGCCTGCCGCATGAACTCCAGGTACTCCGGGCGGCTGCAGAACCCCATCACCCGCTCGACGCCGGCCCGGTTGTACCAGGAGCGGTCGAACAGGACGATCTCCCCCGCCGACGGGAGGTGTTTGACGTAGCGCTGGAAATACCACTGCGTACTCTCGCGCTCGGTGGGCTTCTCCAGGGCCACCACCTGGGCGCCGCGCGGATTGAGGTGCTCCATGAACCGCTTGATCGTGCCGCCCTTGCCCGCCGCGTCGCGCCCCTCGAAGAGGATCACCAGCCGCTCGCCGGTCGCCTTGACCCAGTTCTGCAGCTTCAGCAGCTCGATCTGGAGCAGCCGCTTGTCGCGCTCGTAGTCGATCCGGCTCATCCGCTCCGGATAGGGGTAGTCCTCGCGCCAGGTGTCGACCGGGCTGCCGTCCGTGCGGACCAGCACCGGGTCGTCGTCGTCATCGTCCTGCACCCGGTAGTCGCCCAGCGTGCGCAGCAGCGACTCCGACACCGGCGCGCTGGACGAGAGCTGGAACGGGTCGATCTCCTCGGGCTGCGGCATGCCTCCGGTATAGATCACCGCCAGGCCACCCGCACCCCGAGGCAGGTGTCCGCGAGGTGAAGATCACCCCAAGAACCGGTGCCATCCGGGTACGCCGTCCGCCGCGTACCCGGTGAACGGGGCATGAACAGCTGGCCACGTCCTGCGTCAGCCCTCGTCGCGGCCGTGATCTGTGATTAGCGTGGAGGTCATGGCCGTGATCAACATCGATGGGCAGGCGCGGGTGGCCCAGTCCCTCGCGCAGGTGCTGCTGGCCGGCGTCGGCACCCGCTGGCAGCACACGCAAGGCGTGGCGGCTCGTGCCGAGGAGATCGCCGAGGCGGTCCACCCCGCCGACCGGGAGGTGCTGATCGCGGCGGCCTGGCTGCACGACATCGGCTACAGCCCGGCCCTGCACGAGAGCGGTTTCCACCCGCTCGACGGCGCTCAGTACCTCGCCGCGCACGACTGGCCGCTGCGCCTCTGCGCTCTCGTCGCGCACCACTCCGGCGCGATCTACGTCGCCGAGCAGGTCGGGCTCGCCTCGGAGCTGGTGGAGTTCGCGGTGGAGGTGTCGCCGGTGGCCGACGCTCTCACCTACGCCGACCAGACGACCGGACCGGCCGGGCAGCCGATGTCGATGGCGGACCGGATGGCCGAGATGCTCGCCCGGCACGGCGACGGCTCCGCCCAGGCGCGAGCGCACCAGGTGCGGGCCTCGTACCTGACGGCTGCCGTGGAGCGCGTGGAGCACCGGTTGGTGCTGCGATGACGCCGGAGCCGGAGGAGGCCCAGATCGCGGCGATCGTCGGCCGCCTGGAGCGCCGCTACCCGGCCGCCCGGATCGCCGGAGCGGAGCTGGAGAGCCGGGTGCGCGGCCTCTACCACCAGTTCGACACGGCGCGGATCCGCACCTTCGTGGCTGTCTTCGTCGAGCGCCTCGCCCGGATCTCGATCGAGGAGCAGTCGGCCCACGCCGTGCGGTGAGGCGGACCTCGGCCTACACGCAGGTGTAGCAGTGCGGGTCGTCGTGCACGTAGAACGGCACGGTGAACATCGGGTCGCCGGCCGACACCGCGGTCAACACGGGTAGCGGAGCGCCCGCGGCGACCCGGAAGCAGGTCACCCGGTAGACGGTGCCGGTGCCGGTGACGGTGCCGAGGCACAGTCCCGTGACGCCCCAGGTCGGGGCGTAGTTCACCGCCGCGCTCGCCGCACCCGGCCCGGTGAGGACATGGGCGGAGGCGTAGACGGCCGTCGAGCTGTAGACCAGGATCCGCGCCGAGGCGCAGGCCAGGTTCGCGGTCAGGTGGATGACGTAGGGTGCCGCCTGCCCGTCGTCGGGCTGCGTGGCCGAGGACCCGCTCCAGGTGGAGTAGAGGCAGGGGCCGCCGATGCCGCCGCCGCCGCTACCGCCGCCGCCGCTACCGCCACCGCCGCCCGGCGGCATCGACGCGGCCGCCGCCGGTGCCGCGCCCAGAACGCCGAGCATCAACGCGGCGATTCCCACCAAAGATTTACGCATCATCATCGCTCTCACTCTCTGTCTGCTGCCGCTTGAATGTGTCGATCAACAATTTGGTTCCCTCCGGCACCTGGGTGATCCGGAGCCCGCCGAGCGCGAGTCCGAGCTGGAACCGGTTCTCGACGCCGAGCCGGTCCATCAGCGACCGGACGATGTTGGTGACGGAGCGCTCGCTCAGCCGCATCTCGCGCGCCGCCGACGCATCGGTATGGCCGCTGCGCAGCAGGCCGACCAGCACCTGCTCTCGAGGTGATAGTGCTAGTTCGGGCACGACTGTCTCCCAGGGATCGTCCGCGCATGACCAGGACCGTTCAAATGCCGCGACCAGCGCCTCGACCAGGGCCGGGTCGGTCGCCTCCAGATAGCCGCGGTCGAGCTCGCCCGGGTCCACCGGGAACAGGGCCACCCGCCGGTCCACCACGAAGAGCTTGAGTCGCAGATCAGCGGTGGTCCGGTGCTCGGCCTGCGGCGGTGGCGGCGGCCCGGTGTCGTGCGAGGCGCCGGGCCGGTACATCGCCCGGATGTGGACGCGGCGCGAGATCAGGGTCGCCTCACTGCTGGACGCCGCCGCCATGGCCGCGGCGTCGAACACCAGCTCCGGGCTCATGACGAGGTGTTCGTGCCGCGCCACACCGACGAGCTCGCCCAGCCGGTGGCGCGTGGCATCGCGGTTGAGATGCCGCAGGGTGTGGCGGTCGGACGAGTCGCCGGTCGCCAGCACCGTCGCCGACGCGATCGCCGGTGACGACCGGCGGGCGAGCGCCGCGGTCCGGCGGCCGAGGACGACCGCGGACACCGCCGCCGGATCCGACGCGGACCAGCGGCCGTGCGCCAGCGCCACCGCCTGGATGTCGCGCAGCTCGTCGATGGCCGCGGCGGTCCGGCGCCCGGTCATGCCGATGTCGTGGGCGAGCGACTGCAGCGGTTGGGACCCGCTCATCCGCAGTGCTCGGAACACCAGGACGGCGTCGCTGGAGACGCCCCACTTCACCGGTGCCGCCTCGGCGTTGATGACGTTGTGCATGTTTCCTCCTTTCGCTTGCCGCCCAAGCCAACACCGGCGCGGCGCTGAGCGGAATCACCGTGATCAAAATGTGTCGCGCCACTTCGGAATTCCGCATCACCGCAGGCTGGAGCGCTGAAGTGCCGCTGGATCCGGCGTGGCCCGGTGGTGTGCGTCGCGTGTAGAGGAACCCGCAATGTCGGCGCCGGCGCCTTCCCGTGCCGGGCGCCGCCGCCGATGGTTTGACTCAGTCGCCGCTACACGGCAGCGATCCGCGGGGCGAGTCGGCGGTGTCGCCGGTGCCCCGTTCCACCACCTCAGATCCGGGAGTGAAGCTATGCAGCACAACGGAATGCTTCGCCGCATCGCCAGGAGCGGCCTGGTCGCGACCATGTTCATCGGGGCACTCGTCGCCGTCGCGGCCCCGGCGTCCGCATCGGACGGTGCGTCGACGCAGGCGATCGTGTGCGATCCGGGTGAGACGGGCCTGAGCTTCAGCTCGTCGAGCTACGTCCGCACCGTCACGCACTCCATGTACTGGACCGTGCCCACCGGTGCCACCGTCGACTACGAGACGAACGTGACGAAGGTGAGCACCATTACCGCCGGGCTCACGTTCACCACCGGCGGCGGCGTCAGCGCCGATGTCATCTTCGCCTCGTTCGAGGGCAAGGTCGGCCTGGAGCTGGCGACGTCCGGCAGCCACACCGTCACCACCTCGGTGACGATCCACTGGCACCTCGGCCCCGGCCACTACGCGGTGTTCCGCGGCAACAAGAAGTACACCGGCTCGTTCTCGGGCGGCAAGTGCAACTCGACCGGCACCGTGCTCAGCCTGTTCTCGGGCAACGCCGTCTCCTACACGGTGCTGGCCGAGGGCGCCGCGAACTGCTCCTCGACCTACGGCTCCACCACGTTCGAGTACAAGGCCAAGCAGATCGCCTGCTAGTCACGCCCCCCGCAGGCTCGGTGGTACGCCGGTCCGGCGTACCACCGAGCCGCCTGTCCCTGTGAGGTAGACATGTTCCCGCTTTCCTTCGCCCGTGCCGCGGCCGTCGCCGTCGCATGCGGTGTCGTCCTGACCGCCGGCGGCTGCTCGCACCGCCCGCAGCAGCCGGCCGCACCGGCCGCTGCGAGCTGCGCGACCGAGATCGAGGTGCCCGCGCAGGCGGTGCTCCAGGTCGATCAGGTGTGGCCGCACACCACCAGCCACATGGCCGGATTCCAGGCCGCGGCGCTCGATCCGGCCGGGTGCACCGATACCGCGCCGACCACCGCGGCGGCGTGCGACAAGCCCTTCCCGTGGGTTGCCGGGACGCCGGCCCAGGCGTACGCGACCCTCGCCCGCGAGCACGCCTCGACGGTCGTGTCCGGGTTCATCCGCGGGCATCGGCCGGTGCCGGAGGGCACCGTCATCGAACCGCAGGAGATCCGGGAATCCATCGTCCTGCTCGATCCGGCCGTGGTCGCCGCGACGACGGTGATCGCCCGCCACGCGGGCCAGTGCGGCGACAGCTTCACCGGCGGCAACTTCACCGCCTACCGGGTCCCGACCAGGAGCGACGTGCTGGACGTGCCGATCGACGGGATCCTGGTGGCGGCCCGCAACCTGCTCATCTGGCTGGAGTTCGACGAGCGGGGCTGGGCTCCCACCGACTACGGCGACATCGTCGCCCAGGCGGTCGCCAACGCGGTCACGGCGTGACGCCGGCCGGGCGGGACCGGTCGACCCGGTCCCGCCCGCAGCGTGGCTCAGGGACCTATCGGTCGCCCGGGGACGGCGCGGCTATCATCCGCTCGTTCTGCACCTGGATCTCGATGCGGGTCTCGTGCGACGTCGGGCGGAAGGCCTCGTCGACCACGCCCAGCACCGAGCCGCCGACCCTGCGCCGCCGAGCCAGCGAGGCGAGCCAGGCCAGCAGGCCGAGGACCCCGGCGAAAGCCGCCAGGATCGCCAGGATCGCGAGGAAATCACCCACGAGACTCAGCCTACGTCGGCTGTCGGTCCGGGTCGATCCTGACATTTATTGCAGATTTCCCGGCGTGTCCAGCATTAAAATTCAGGGTGGGGGAGCGGGGGCTCCCAGAGCCACGCGCGGAAGAAGTCCGTCAGGTCGGCGAGGGCGTTGCGTTCGGCCAGTGCGATGAAAGCGCTGGTGGTGACCGTGGCGTGGCGGTTCTCGGCCGCCCAGGAGCGCAGGATCGCGAAGAACGGCTTGTCGCCGATCTGGCGGCGCAGCGCGTGCAGGACCAGCCCGCCGCGCTTGTAGACCCGCTCGTCGAACATCCGCGCGACCCCCGGATCGGCGAGGACGAAATCGGCGGGCAGCAGCGAGAGCCGGGTGTGCCAGGTCCGCGCCAGGTCGTCGGCGGTCGGGCCGCCGGTCGCCTCCGACCAGAGCCACTCCGCATAGGTGGCGAAGCCCTCGTTGAGCCAGATGTGCCGCCAGTCGGCGATGGTGAGGCTGTTGCCGAACCACTGGTGCGCCAGCTCGTGCACGACGAGCCGCTCGTGGGTACGCCGTCCGTCGAGGTGGTTGGCGCCGAAGACCGAGATCCCCTGCGCCTCGATCGGGTCGTCGAGGTCGTCATCGGCGACGACCAGCACGTACTCCGTGAAGGGGTAGGGGCCGAAGAACCGCTGCAGGGTCTGCATGATCAGGTCGTGGCGGCCGAGGTCGTGCTGGGCGAGCCGGGTCAGCCGGGGCGGGACGGCGGCTCGCTGGGGCACCTCGGTGCCGCCCAGGTCGAGGTCGACATACCGTCCGATCTGGACACTCATCAGGTAGGTGGCGGTGGGTTCGGCCCGCTCGAAGACCCAGGTCGTCCCGCCCGGCGTCCGGTGCCGGGACAGCAGGTCACCGGTGACCACCACGGCGTAGGCGGAGGCCGTGGTCAGCGTGATCCGATAGCTGGCCTTGTCGGCGGGGTGGTCGTTGCACGGGAACCAGGACGGCGCGCCGATCGGCTGGCTCGCGACGAGAGCCCCGTCGGTGAGCTCGTCCCAGCCGATGTCACCCCACCGCCCGCGGACCGGCCGTGGCCTGCCGCCATAGCGCACCTCCACCCGGAAGCCGCTCCCAGCGGCGATCGCGGCACCCGGCCGGATCGCGAGCTTGCCGTTGCGGTGCTGGTATTTCGCGGGCGCCCCGTCGACGAGGACGGCGGCGACCCGCAGGTCGGCGAGGTCGAGGGAGAAACGCGTCAGCCCGTGCTCGGCGACGGCGCTGATCACGGCCCGGCCGCCGAGCCGGTTGGGCCCGATCCGGTAGTCCAGCTCCAGTTCGTAGCGGCGCACCCGGTAGCCGCCGTTGCCGTGCCCGGGCAGGTAGGGGTCGGTCGAATGCTCCGCGCCCGGCCGAGGCTCCGAACCGGGGTTCACCCGCGCCGTCCGCGCTGGGCCGGCCATACGGAGATCGGGTTGCCGAGCCAGCGGGTGTCGTCGGGCAGGGCGTCGCCGCGCATGACGAGCGAGCCCGGCCCGATGGTGGTGCGCTCGCCGATCTCGGCGCCGGGCAGCACGATCCCGTGCGGGCCGAGCGTCGAGAAGTCGCCCATCCGCACGGTGTCCATCGTCATGACGCGGTCGTGGAAGAGGTGGGTCTGCACGACGCAGCCCCGGTTGACCGTGACGCCGTCACCGAGCCGCACCAGGTCGGACTCGGGCAGCCAGTAGGTCTCCGACCACGCGCCCCGGCCGATCCGCGCGCCCATGCTGCGCAGCCAGGCGGCGAGCAGCGGCGTGCCGAGCACGGAGCCGATCAGCCACGGCACGGCGAGGACTTCGACGAAGGTGTCGGCGAGCTCGTTGCGCCAGACGAAGGGGCTCCACAGTGGCCGGTCCCGGGTGCGGAAGCGCCCCACCAGCAGCCACTTCGCGGCGGTGGCGGTCAGCGCGGCGAGGAGGCCGGCGGCGAGCAGGACGACGCCGCTGAGCAGGGCGGCGACGAGCAGCCCCAGCTCCTGCCACAGGGTCAGCAGCGTCGCCAGGACACCGATCGCCAGGGTCGCGCTCGCCATCACCGGGACGATACGGCACAGCTCGATCAGCGAACGGATGACCTTGAGCCGGGCGGTCGGCCGGAAGGTCCGCGCGGCGTCGCCCTCCTGCTTGACCCGGCGCAGCGGCATCGGCGGCATCCCCAGCCAGGACGAGCCCTTCTTGGACCGCCGCGGCGCCGCCGAGAGCACCCCGACCAGTCCCCGGTTGGGGACCGCGTGGCCCGGCGCCGCCATCCCGGAATTGCCGAGGAACGCCTGCTTGCCGATGCTCGCCGGGGCGAGGTGCAGCCAGCCGCCGTTGAGCTGGTAGACGGCGATCATCGTGTCGTCGGCGAGGAACGCGCCGTCGGAGATCGTCGTCATCGCCGGGATGGCGAGCACGGTCGAGGCCTCGACGTCGTGGCCGACCTTCGCGCCGAGCAGGCGCAGCCAGACCGGGGTGAAGAGGCTGGCGTAGATCGGGTAGAGCGCGGTCCGGGCCGTCTCCATCAGGCGCTCGGTGGCCCAGGCCTGCCAGGCGATCCGTCCGTGCACGGGGTGGTAGCCCTCGCGGAGCCCGATGCCGAGGGCGCGGACGCAGGCGAGCACGAGGACGGCGTACCCGATGAGGTAGGTGAGGGCGGCGAGCGGGACGGCCGGGAGCGCCGCGACCACCGCGGCGCCGGGGGAGGCCGCACCGGCGACGGCCGAGCCGATCAGCGCGATGCCGGGCAGGGCCGCGACCAGCGGCAACAGGCCGAGCAGCGCCGAGGTGAGACCGTAGGCGAGCGACCAGCGGTTGGACCGCTCGGTGCGCGCGGTGGGCCAGGCCTGCGGCGGGCCGCCGAGCCGCTCGGCGGGCGAGCCGGACCAGCGCTGGCCTGCGGGGACCGTGCCGTCCACGACGGAGCCGGCGGCGATGTCGGCGTTCTTGCCGATCCGGGCGCCGGGCAGCAGCGTGCTGCGGGCGCCGACGTGTGCGCCCGCGCCGATCCGGATCTTGCCGATGATGAGCACGTCGCCGTCGAGCCAGTGGCCCGCGAGGTCGACCTCGGGCTCGATCGCGGCGCCCTTGCCGAGCTTGAGCAGGCCGGTGATGGGCGGCGCCGAGTGCAGGTCGACGTCGCGGCCGACCTTCACCCCGAGCGCGCGGGCATAGGCGGTGGTCCAGGAGGCGCCGGAGACCGAAGCGACCCCGCTCACGTCGGCGAGCTGCTGCGCCGCCCACAGCCGCAGGTGCGTCGAGCCGCCGCGCGGGTAGCGCCCCGGCCGCACCCGGCGCAGCAGCAACCGGGCCCCACCGGCGGCGATGGCGATCCGCCCGGCCGGGCTGAAGAGGACCAGCCACGCCGCGCCCAGCCACCACCAGGAGACGCTCGGGGCCCAGGGGAGCAGGCCGGTCGCGGCGGCGAGGGTGCTCAGCGCGGCGAGGGCGGTCGTCCAGCGGAGCCCGACGACGGTGAGCAGCGGCACCGTGAGCAGGCTCTGCGCGATCCCGGCCGCGGGTGGCGTCGCGGTGATCTCGCGCCGGGTCGGCCGCACGCCCTCATAGGCGTCGAGCAGCGCCGCGAGCTCGCCGAGCTTGGGATTCTGATAGACGTCGAGCACGGAGACCTGCGGATGCCGGGTGCGGATCCGGGCCGTGAGCTGCGCGGCGGTGAGGCTGCCGCCGCCGTTGTTGAAGAAGTCCGCCGCCGGGTCCTCGACGACGACGCCGAGGATCTCCGCCCACTCCTCGGCCAGCCAGGCCTGCGTCGGGGTCAGGACGACGCCGGCCGCGGGTCCCGGGCCGGTCGTGAGCGGCCACGGCAGCGCGGCCCGATCGATCTTCCCCGAGGTACGCGTGGGAAGCCCCTCGACCACCGCGACGAGCGGCACCAGCGCGGCGGGCAGCTGCTCGCGCAGGCGCAGCACCGACGCGTCGTGGTCGAAGGCCGCGTCGGCGCCGACCACCACATAGCCGACGAGGATCTGGTTGCCCGCCCTGGTGCGCTGGATGGCGCTGGCCCCGCCGATCACGCCCGGCAGGGCCTGCAGCGCGGCGTCGACCTCGCCGAGCTCGATCCGCCGCCCGCCGAGCTTGACCTGCTCGTCGCCGCGCCCGAGGAAGGTGAGGCCCTCGGGGTCGGCCCGCACGAGGTCGCCGCTGCGATAGGCCCGGCCCCAGCCCAGAGCGGGCAGTGCCGGGTACTTCTCGGCGTCCCTGTCCTTGTCGAGGTAGCGGGCGAGCCCGACCCCGCCGATGACGAGCTCGCCGCTGCCGCCCATCGGCACCGGTTGTCCGGAGTCGTCGACGACCGCGAGTTCCCAGCCCGCGAGCGGCAGCCCGATCCGGACCGGCTCATCGGGGTTGAGCTGCGCGGCGCAGGCGACGACCGTCGCCTCGGTCGGGCCGTAGGTGTTCCAGACTTCGCGCCCCTCGACCGCCATCCGCTCGGCGAGCTCGGGCGGGCACGCCTCGCCGCCGAAGATCAGCAGTCGCACCTCTTCGAGGGCCTCGGTCGGCCAGAGCCCGGCGAGCGTCGGCACGGTGGAGACGATGGTGATCCGCTGCTCGACCAGCCACGGACCGAGGTCGACCCCGGTCCGCACCAGCGATCGGGGTGCGGGAACCAGGCAGGCGCCGTGCCGCCAGGCGAGCCACATCTCCTCGCAGGAGGCGTCGAAGGCGACCGAGAGTCCGGCGAGCACCCGGTCCTGCGTACCGATCGGCTCGTCGGCGAGGAAGAGCAGCGCCTCGGCGTCGACGAAGGCCGCGGCGGACCGGTGGGTGACCGCGACGCCCTTCGGCTTGCCGGTGGACCCGGAGGTGAAGATGATCCACGCGTCGTCGTCGGGTCCGGGCGCGCCGACCACCCCGTGTGGGGCCGTGAGCGGGGTGAGCGTGCCGCCGTCGCCGAGCACGGCGCAGGCCTCGGCCTCGGCGAAGACCAGCTCGGCCCGCTCGTCGGGATCGTCGGCATCCACCGGCACGTAAGCGGCACCGGCACTGAGCACGGCGAGGACTGCGATGTAGAGCTCGGCGGTCCCGGAGGCGATCCTGATCCCCACCCGGTCGCCGACACCGATCCCGGCTGCGGCGAGCTGCCTGCGGCGGGCTTCGATCTCCTCGGCGAGCCGTCGGTAGGTGAGGACCCGGGTCCCGTCGTCGATCGCGGCGGCGTGGCCGTGGTGCGCGGTCGTACCGGCGAGGATCTCGATCAGCGTCCGCTCCGCCGGTGCGGCACCGGCGGTGTAGACGGCGGTTAGCTCCACGGCACTTCCCTGATCCCGATCATCGCTTTCAGCCTAGCAACCGGGCCGCATGCTGCGGTGACGCGCGGATGATGGCGAGGCGAACGCTCGGGGTCACGCGTGCCCCTTTAGCACCAACTCTTCAAGAGTTGGTGCTAAAGGGGCATCACTCCAGCTCGAGGGCCCAGTAGAACTCCCGGTCCCTTCCGGCGAACGCGTCAGCTGATCGCGGTGTTCATCGCCGTCGTGACCTCGGCGGCCGTCAGGGCCCGGTTGTAGACCTGGGCCTCGTCGATCAGCCCCTTGAAATACTCGCCGTAGGGGTTGTTGCCGCCGATCGACAGCGGGCTCGTCGACGACTGCACCGCACCGGAGACGGACTTCGTCGCGACCTGCGCCCCGTTGACATAGAGCCGCAGCGTCGTGCCGTCATAGGTGAGCGCCACGTGGGTCCAGGAGTTGAGCGGGCTCGCCGCGCTGCCGCTCACCCACTGGGTGTTCGTGCCGAACGTGCCGCCACCGGACGGGAAGAGCGGCCCGGCCGAGTTGCTCGCATTGAGGAAGTAGGAGTCCGCCTCCCGCTGCATGATCGTCTTCCAGCCGCTCTGGGCGGCCGTCGGCTGGATCCAGGCGGCCAGCGTCATGGCCGCACCCACGTTCAAGGACGCAGCGGAGGGTACGCCGACGATGGCGTTCGTGCCGTTGAAGTTCAGCGCGCCGCCGTACTTGCCGGTGCCCCACGTCGCCCCGGTGATCGTGCCGGTGTTCCCGTTGCCCGACGAGTCGATCGCCGTGGTCCCGGAGCCGGCGTTGAACCCGTAGGCCGCCACCAGCCCGCTCGGCAGTCCCGAACCGGCCCCGGTGACGGCGGTCGCCGTACCCGAGTAGAGGCTCAGGTTGCCCGCGGCGTCGGTGGCCCGCACCCGGTAGCTGTAGCTCGTCGACGCCGTCAGGCCCGGGTCGGTGAAGCTGGTCCCGGTGGGCGCGGCGACCTGGATGAAGGCGCTGCACCCGTCGCCCTGGCACCGCTCGACCCGGTAGCCGGTGACCCCGACGGCATCGGTCGATGCCGTCCAGGCCAGGGCGACCTGCTGGCCCGACGGCGTCGCGGTGAGCCCGCTCGGGGTCGTCGGCGCCGTCATGTCGGGCGTGGCGGTGGTCGTCGCGGTGACGACCGACGAGTAGGAGCTCAGGTTGCCCGCCGCGTCCACCGCCCGCACCCGGTAGCGGTAGGCGGTGCTCGCGGTGAGGCCGGTGTCGGTGAAGGAGGTGACGGTCGGCGCCGCGATCTCGGCGTAGGTGGTGCAGCTCGCGCCCTGGCACCGCTCGACCCGGTAACCGGTGACTCCGACGTTGTCGGTCGCCGCCGTCCAGGAGAGGCCGACCTGGCTCGGGGTCGTCGACGAGACGGTGAGCCCGGCCGGGGTCGACGGCTTCGTGGTGTCGGTGGCACCGGTCGCCTTCGACACGATCGCCGAGTAGGCGCCCAGGTTGCCGGCGGCGTCGACCGCCCGCACCCGGAACCGGTAGGTCGTCGCCGCGGTCAGGCCCGTGTTGCTGAAGGCCGTCGCGGTGGTGGTCGTGCCGACCTGGGCGAAGGTGGTGCAGCTCGCGCCGCTGCAGCGCTCGATCCGGTAGCCGGTGACGCCGACGTTGTCGGTCGCCGCCACCCACGAGAGATCGATCTGGGTGGTGCCGACCGGGGTCGCGGTGATCCCGCCCGGCGCGGTCGGAGCCGTCGTGTCGGCGGTGGCCGTGGTCGCCGCCGTCGCCGTCGCGGAGTAGCCGCTGAGGTTGCTGGAGGCGTCCACCGCGCGTACCCGATAGGTGTAGCTCGTGGTGGCCGCGAGCCCGGTGTCGCCGAAGCTCGCGCTGCTCGCCGTGCCCACCTGGGCGAAGTTCGAGCAGCTCGCACCGGTGCAGCGCTCGATCTGGTAGCCGGAGACGCCGACGTTGTCGGTCGACGCGGTCCAGGCCAGGTTGATCTGGCTACCGCCGCCGGAGGTGGCGGTGAGCCCGGTCGGGGTGCTCGGTGCGGTCGTGTCGGCGACCGGCGGCAGCAGCGGGTCGGTCATCACCGTCTGGATCTCCGCGACGGTGAGCGCCCGGTTGTAGACCTCGGCCTCGTCGATCAGACCGCGGAAATACTCGCCGTAGGGGTTGTTGCCGCCGATCCACAGCGGACTGCTCGACGACTGCACGGCGCCGGTCGCGGCCTTGGAGTTGACCTGGACACCGTTGACGTAGAGCCGCAGCAGCGAGCCGTCATAGGTCAGCGCCACGTGGGTCCAGGCGCCGACCGGGCTCGCGGTGGAGCCGCTGAGCCATTGGGTGCTGCTGCCGACAGTCGCGCCGCCCGAGGGGAAGAGCGCGCCGGTGGAGTTGCTCGCGTTGAGGAAGTAGGCGTCGGTCTCCCGCTGCATGATCGTCTTCCAGCCGCTCTGCGCGGCCGTCGGCTGGATCCAGGCGGCCAGCGTCATGGCCGCTCCCACGTTCAAAGACGCGGAGGTGGGTACGCGGACCACGTCGCTCGTGCCGTTGAAGCTGAGCGCGCCGCCGTATTTTCCGGTCGCCCACGTCGCACCGGTGATCGTGCCGGTGTTGCCGTTGCCGGAGATGTCAGCCGCCGTGGTGCCGGAGCCGGCGTCGAAGGCGTAGCCGGCGACGAGGCCCGGCGGGCGGGCGTCGGCGCCGGTGGTCGCCGTGACCGCCGCGGAGTAGGCGCTGACGTTGCCGGTGGCGTCGACCGCCGCGACCCGGTAGCTGTATGTCGTCAGCGGGGCGAGCCCGGTGTCGATGAAGCTGGTCGTGTCCGGTGCGCCGACCTGGGCGAACGTGCTGCACCCGGAGCCCTGGCAGCGCTGCACCCGGTAGCCGGCGACCGCCGAGTTGTCCGTCGAGGCGGCCCAACCGACGCCCATGTTCAGGCCGGAGGGGGTGGCGGTCAGCGACGCGGGCACTGACGGCGCGATGGTGTCGCTGCCGACCGCCACGTTGACGCTGGTGCTGGTCTTCAGCCCGCTGCTGTCGGTCGCGGTCAGGATGATCTCGTAGGAGAAGGTCCCCACCGGGCCGTGGTCTTCGGCGACGAAGCTGCCCGACGTGCCGGAGCCGCCGACGAAGGTGTGCACGTGGGTGTTGTGGTGCAGCAGGACCGTCCAGCTCAGGGAGGCCGGTGCGAGCGTGCCGTCCTCGGGGTCGCCCGCCGATCCCTGGAAGGAGACGGTGTCACCGGGCTGCACGGCGAGGCCGGTCGCGGGTGCGCTGATCACCGGGACCGGCGGCCCGCTGCCTACGGTGACCTTCACGGTCGAGGTGGAGCTGGCGCCGCCCGCGTTGGTCACCGTGAGCACCGCGTTGAAGGAGGCGATGCCGGGCGCGGTGTAGGTGTGCGACGGGTTCGCCGCCGTCGAGGTCGCGCCGTCGCCGAAGTCCCAGAGGTAGGTCAGCGCGCCGCCGCCGGGATTGACACTGCCCGCGCTGGAGAATGCCACGGTCAGCGGCGAATAGCCCGCGGTCGGGGTGGCGGTCGCGGCTGCGGACGGCCCGTTGTAGCGGATGCGCCGGATCTCGCCGGTGGTGAAGGAGAGGTAGTAGAGCTGGCCGTCCGGGCCGAGCGTGATCGACACGGGCGCCTCGACGTTGGTGGCGAAGGGCTGGATGCCGGTCGGGTTGCCGCTCGCGTCGAACGTGATCCGCTTGATGTAGTTGCCGGAGTAGTCGGCGTAGAAGTAGTTGCCCCGGTACTGCGTGGGGTAGACGGTCGCCGTGTAGAACGGGCCGCCGATCGCGGCGGTGCCGATGCTGTGGTTGTAGGTGTTGTAGGGCGCCTTCACCGTGCTAGCGACGAGGGAGGTGCAGGCGGGCTTGGACGCGTAGGCCGAGACAGTGCCCGCACCCTCGTAGCACGGCCAGCCGTAGTTGCCGCCGCGTACGCCCCGGTCGATCTCCTCCCAGGTGTTCCAGCCGACGTCGCCGAACCAGATGTCGCCGGTCACCGGCTGGAGCGAGAAGCGGAACGGGTTGCGGACGCCGTAGAGCCAGACCTTGGACCGGATCGAGTTGGACCCGTTGTAGAACGGGTTGTCCGTCGGTGCGCTGCCGTCCTTGTTGAGCCGCAGGATCTTGCCGCTGTAGCTGTCGAGGTTCTGCGCCTGCAGGGCCGCCGGGTCGGCGAAGGCGGCCGAGGACCCGTCGCCGTTGCCGACGAGCATCTTGCCGTCGGGCGCGAAGAGGATCTCGCCGATCGTGTGCGCGGGGCCGTCGGCCGGGATGCAGTCGGAGCCCACAGGGTTGGAGCTGCACGGCGCGGTGCTCACCGAGCCCAGGAGGATGATCTCGCTGCCGGGGAGGGCGACATCGGGGTTGGCGGGGTTGGCGGTCACCCGGGTCAGCCGCGAGGTCCGCGGCGAGGAGTCGTTGGTCTCGGCGGTGTTCTCGTACACATAGGACATGTAGATGTAGCCGTTGGTGAGGAAGTCCGGGTCGAAGGTGAGCCCCCAGAAACCTCGATCGTCGTAGGTGTTGACCTTCGACGAGAGGTTGATGAAGGGGGTCGGCAGCAGGACGCCGTTCTTGATCACCCGGACGATGCCGTTCTTCTGCCACACGAACAGGCGGCCGTCGGGGGCGTACTCCAGGCCCACCAGGGTGTATGGCGCCACCGTCGCGACGACCTCGGTCGTGAACGACGGGTCGCTGAAGGTGTCGGCCAGGGCCGGTTTGGCGCTCGTGAAGACTGAGCCGATGCTCAGCATCAAGCAGAGCGACAGACATGCCGCCGCGGAGAGAATCCTCCGGTGAGCCTGACGTTTACGCATATTTCCCGCCCCGATCCGGCGAAGGTGTGACCGCGATGCGGACGGATAATGGCACTCCTTACTCCCGGTCGGAAATCGGGTGTTGGTCGGATTCCTGACAACTTCCTGGGCGGGTTTCTGACGTGTCGATGGCCAACGGGCCACAACCAGCAACTTCCCTGGCCACCGTTCGTTATCGATGGCCGAACGGCCGGGCAACCTCGTCCGCTAGGCGCCTCGCCGACGTCATCTGCGGCGACTGAGTAAGGACCGCGATACGCAGCGTGATCGCCATGGCTGCGGGCCTGTCCGTCATCGGTTGATCGCCGCTATGTCCCGACGCACCCCCCTGAATTTTAATGCTGGACACGCCGCGAAACCTGCAACAAGTGTCAGGATCGTTGCGCGGCAACGACTCGGTCGAGCCGCCGGGTGACGATCACGTCGTCGCCGACCGCGAGCCCGCCGGTCCGCAGTACGGCGAACGTGGTGCCGAACCCCACCCCGCCGCCCTCCATCCGGCGGTAATCGGCGAGCGTACGCAGCGGCTCCGGCCCCGATGGCACACCGCTTCCCTGGTCGACCAGGGTGACGGCACACCGGATCGCCACCTTGCCGTGGGCCAGCTCGCCACCGCCGATGGTGACCCGCTCGACGCCGTCCTCGGTGTGCGGCTCGTCCCAGCCGCCGACGATGATGTTGGGGCGGAATCGGCCCATCGGCACCGGTCGACCGCCGCTGTCGGTGATCCGCTGGTTGAGCAGGTCCAGCGACGACAGGGAGAGCATCAGGACGGCGGCCCCGTCGGCGTACCCGGCGGTGCCGGGGGTGAGGCCGCCGGTGACCCGCGCGTGCTCCGGCGGCACCCGGACCAGGCGGCTCGGCGCGCCCAGGGCCGCCGAGAGCCACTCGGCGACCGTGTCACCCTGGTCGATGCCCTGGAAGGGCGCGCCGAAGAGCTCCACGTCCCGGCGCGGGCCGGTGCTGTCGACGTCGATGCCGACCGGTTCCAGGCCCGGCATGCTCAGGTCGAGCCGGGTGCCGTCCGCGCTGACCGAGGGTTGGATGATCGCCAGCAGCGGGTCCCGGCGCTGGCTGCGGAAGCCGCCGTCGGTGCCGATGACCATGAAGCTTCGATCGTGGGCGAGGCCGGCCGGGGTCAGCACCGCCGTGGGCAGCGAGATTCCCGCGCAGCCCTTGACGGGGTAGGTGACCAGCTCGACAACGATGGGGGACATCGACGACACCTCCGATAGGAGGCGCCCTTGTCCCGAAGGGAAGGCGAGCCGAGCGTGGCGGACCGGGGTCCGTCGCAGCGCCCCTCGGCTCTGACCCGGCCAGTGTCACCCGGCCACCGAGCCGCTGTCAAAGAGAAATGCGGTGCCGCCGGTCAGCCCGGCGGCACCGCATCATCCATCGACGTGTCAGATGTTCCAGACCTGGAACTCCGAGATCTGCCCCGCCGGCCAGGCCGTGTTGGCCGTGAAGTTCAGCCGGAAGTAGCGCTGGGTCGACGCGGTGAAGGTGATCGTCACCGTGTTGTTGCTCCCCGGCGCGAAGGCGCAGCCCTGCGAGGCCTTCAGCGTGGTCCAGGTGGTCCCGTTGGTGCTGCCCAGAACCGAGAGCGTCTGGGTACGCGCACCCCACCCCGCGGGCAGCTGCAACACCACGCGGCTGGCGCTCTGTGCCGAGCCGAGATCGACCTGCACCCACTGCGGGAACGCGTTGTTGGCGCTCTCCCAGTAGGAGCCCTGGTTGCCGTCTGTCACATTGCCGGAGCCGTAGACGTCGGCGTGGCTGGACTCGCTGGTCGGCTTGCCCGCCGCCAGGTTGGTGCTGGTCGTGCCCGCACCGGTGCCGGAGAGGCCGACGGTGGTCGGGCTGTTCGTGGCGTTGCTGGTGATCGTCAGCGAGCCGGTCCGCACACCGGAGGCGGTCGGCCGGAAGCTGACGCTCACCGTGCAGGAGGCACCGGCCGCGAGCGAGCTGCCGCAGGTGTTGGTCTGCAGGAACTCGCCGCTGACCGCGACGCCTGCGATCGCCGCTGCCGCCGTGCCGGTGTTGGTCACCGTCACGGTCTGCGGCGAGCTCGTCGTGTTGAGCGCCTGGGTGGCGAAGGTGAGCGAGCCCGGGTTGGTGCTCAGCGTCGCCGAGTTGGGCGGGGTGGAGCCGCTCGGGTAGACCTCGAGCTCCGAGAGCTGACCCGCCGCCCAGCCGGTGTTGGCGGTGATGTTGATCCGGACGTAGCGGGCGCTCGTCGCGGTGAACGTGATCGACACCGTGTTGCCGGTGGCCGGGTTGAACGTGTAGCTCCCGGACGCGACGCTGCCGAACGACGTGCCGTTGGTGCTGGTCTGCACCGAGAGCGTCTGCTGCCGGGTGGCCCAGGCCGTCGGCGGGGGCAGCTTCAGGGCCACCCTGCCGATGCTCGTCGCCGAGCCGAGGTCGACCTGCACCCACTGCGGGAAGGCGCCGTTGACGCTCTCCCAGTAGGTGTTGGCGTCGCCGTCGGTCACCGTCGCCGGGGCCTGGGTGCCGTTGACCTGGCTGCTGGCCGTGGCGGGTTTGCCGAGCGCGATGTTGGTGTTGGTGCCGATCCCGCTGCCGGTGAGCGCGATCGTGGTGGGGCTGTTGTTGGCGTTGCTGGTGAGGGTGACGGCGCCGGTGCGCGACCCCGACGCGGTGGGGGTGAACCCGACCGTGACCGTGCAGGACGCGCCGACCGCGAGGGTCGAGCAGGTGTTGGTCTGGCTGAAGTCGCCGCTCGCGGTGACCCCGGAGACGGTCGCCGACGTGGTGCCGGAGTTGGTGACCGTGACGGTCTGCGTCGCCGCCGGGCTGCCGACGACCGTGGCCGGGAAGGTGAGGCTGGTCGGGTTGGCGTTGAGGATCGGTCCGGGTGCGACGCCCGTACCGGAGAGCGGGACGGTGCTCGTCACACCGGCGGCGGTCACGACGAGGTTGCCGCTGCGCGCACCGGCTGCCGTCGGGGCGAACCGGACGCTGACGGTGCAGGACGACCCGGCCGGGATGCTGCTGCCGCAGGTGTTGGTCTGGCTGAAGTCGCCCGAGGTGGTGATCGAGGTGACCGGTGCCGCCGCGCTGCCCGAGTTGGTGACGGTGACGGCCTGCGCCGCGCTCGTCGTGCCGGTCGCGACGGAGCCGAAGCCGACCGCGCTCGGGCTCACCGAGATCGCCGAGCCGTTGTCGGGCAGGTAGGGCGGGAACGCGGGGTTGGTGATGTTGCTGCACCCGGTCGAGCCGAAGATGCCCGAGTTGCCGCCGCCGTCGGTGAGGGTGAATCCGACGCCGCAGTTGTAGACGGCGGCCGGTGCCTGCGTGCCGGTGGCGGTGCTGTTGGTGATCGTCGCCGAGCCGCCGACCTGCTCCTGGACCACCCAGGTGCCGGTGTTCTGGATCGTCGCGTTGTTGATCTTCACGTTGGTGATGTTGGAGCCGGAGACGAAGTGGATCGCCGAGAACGGGCTCTGCTGGATCAGGATGTTGTCGACGTTGGTCAGGCCGGTCATGCCGCCGTCGCGGGCGTCGAACCACAGCGCGCCGACGCCGAACTGCCAGTTGGGGTCGAGGCTGCCGGACCGGATGATCGTGTTGCGCAGCACGTCGGTGCGGCCCAGCGTCGTCGAGGCGAACCGCTGCGCCACGTGGATGCCGCCGCCCTGGGTCAGGCCCGAGTCGATGACCCGGTTGTCGGTGACGAAGTTGTCGTGCCCGCCGTAGATCGCGATGCCGTTGGCGAGGATCGGGTACTGCACGGTGTTGTGGTCGAACGAGTTGTTGACGTCGGCGTTCTGCTCGGCCCACATGGCGAGGCCGTCGTCGCCGGCGTTGCGCACGTCGGAGTTGGTGACGCGCGAGTTGGTGACACCGTTGTGGAAGTTGATCGCGTCGGCGGTGTAGTTGCGCAGGCGCATCGTGTTGAAGACGAGGTTGGTGAAGGGCCCGTCCATCCAGGCGCCGACCTTGGTGTGCTCGATCCAGACCCGGTCGACGGTGGAGTTGCTCATCGCGCCGCCGATGCCGTTGACCTGGTCGCCGTCGTTGCGCTCCTGCACGTTGCCGAAGATCGCAAAATCCGCGAGGTGTACGCCGCTGCTCGGCGTCGGCGCGTAGTTGCCGTAGAAGCCGATCCGGTCGCCCTGCGTACGCGAGTGCCACATGCCGGCACCCTTGATGGTGATGTTGTTGACCGCGATGTGGCCCAGGATCTTGAAGGTGCCCGGCGGGATCCAGACCGTGCCGCCGCCGCCCGCGGCGCTGATCGCCGAGTTCAGGGCGGCGGTGGAGTCCGCGACGCCCGTCGGGTCGCCGCCCCGGCTGGTCAGCGAGATCGAACCGGCCGGCTGCGACAGCGGACCGGCGACGTTCTCGAAGTCGGCGAAGTCGATCGTGTAGGACGAGGCGGTGGAGTCCGAGTCCACCTGCAGCTTGAACTTCGTCCCGGCCGGGTAGGTCTGGGTGAACAGGCGGTTGACGTCGTCGTAGAAGTGGTGCGGGTTGCTGCCCGGCGAGTTGGTGAACGGGTACCCGCCGTAATACCAGCTGTAGGCGTTGGTCAGCGTGAAGTTGGTCGACCGGGTGCCGTTGATGTAGAGCGACAGGGGAGCGGTGTAGACCGAGCCGCCGCCGGAGTCGGGGATGCTGTAGCGGAAGACGATCGAGTTGGTCGGGGTCGGCGTCGTGAACTCGACGTACTTCCCGTTGCCCTGTAGCGTCACCGCCTTGCGGTAGGACGCTTCGGACGCCAGCGTGTTGTAGACGGCCGACGGGCCGATGACGGTGCCGTTGGTGGCGGCGTTCTCCGCCTGCACCTGGACGTAGGGCAGGGCCGCGCCGACGCCTCCGGTCGCGGCTGCCGCCGCCGGGCCGGCGGTGAGGGCGACGAGGCTCGCGGCGGCCAGGACGCTGCCGACGAGCAGGGCGCCGAGGCGGAGACCTCGGCCGTCGGTTCGGGTGGAACGGGGCATGGGTTGCTCACTCTCGACGGAGGCGGGCGCGACTCATCGCCGCGCGAACCCCTGAGCGGGGAGGTCCGTGCGGTGATGGTGATCGATGAGCCGCGCGCCGGGACAGGGAGGACGGTGCTACAGGGACCGTAACCCCGCTGACACACGTATGCAATATATAGACACTTCATTGCTTGATTCGAAGCGTTGCCACGCAAGACCATGACACTGCGGACCGGACGCTGACGCGCATCGTGATGCTGGTCAATGGGCTCCGAGCTGTCGCCGTCGCCGCCGCAACCTGATGAGCACGGTCGCCAGGGCGGCGATGATCAGGGCTGCCGTGCCCACGACCCAGCAGAACCAGGTCGCGGGTTCGAAGGTCGGCGGGTCCAGCGGGGGACCGCTGGGCACATCCCGGTTCACGAGTTGCTGCGGCAGTTGCAGGGAGCTCCCGTCGGTGGTCATGAGGGTCTCCAGCGTGCCGTCGGCGCGAAGCAGGCCGACGCTGACGTTCTCGGTCCTCCCGTCGCCGACGGTGAGGACCGGGCGACCTCCGCGCCACCCGACAACCTGCTGCGGCGGCCTCCCCCGCATCGAGCCCAGGCTCGTGGCCCGGCCGTCGGCGATGTCCCACCGCAGCACCGACCGATCTTCGTCGTCGATCCCGTCCAGCAGCGCCACCGACCGGCCGTCCGGCGCCCACGCCGCCGGACCGGCCAGTCGCTGGCTGTCGCTGAGCTCCCACCGGGCCTCCGGCAGACCCCGGACATCGCTCACGATCAGGGCATGCCAGCCCGGCGTGCCGGGCTGCGGATCCACCTCATAGGCGATGCGGGTGCCGTCCGGAGAGACCGCCGCACCCACGATCCCGCCCGGCAGGGCGATCGTCCGCTCGACGAGGGTGGCGGTATCGATGCTGATCAGGGCGCCGAGGCTGTCGCGGGCGAGCAGACGGCTGCTGTCGGGCCACCAGGCGAGCACCAGGTCGCCCGGGACCTCGCGGGCCGTGCCGGAGGTGAGGTCGATCAGGCGCAGCAGCGGGGTCACGCCCTCCTCCACCGAGGCGGACTCGGCGAGATGGCGACCGTCCGGTGAGAGCACGACGGGGCCGGCGGCGCCGTGGATCAGCCGGTAGGAGCCGTCCTGTCCGATCACGACGGTCGCCCCGGTCCGCGCGAGCTGCCCCGGCAGGTCGAGCGGGTCGTCGCCGACGTTGGTCAGGATCTTGCGCATCGGCCCCAGCACCGCCAGAGCCGGGCCGTTGGGCGCCTCGCCGAGAGTGCGGTGCCAGAGGTAGGGCACGCTCACGGAACGGGGGAGGGCGGGCAGTTCGCCGTCGGCGGGTCGCGGCCGCGGTGCCGTGCCGGGAAGCGCGACGGGCGCGATCGCCGCCGCGAGCGCGGCGACGGCCGCGGCGACCGTGAGCGCCCTGGTGCGGCGGCGTCGACGGCGGCCCGCGTGCCACATCACGTCGACGCTGGCCCGGGCCACCGGCGCCTCCTCGGCGAGCTCGGCGAGAAAGGTCTTCATGACAGTGCCTCCGCCAGGTCGGGGACGATGGTCCGCATGCGGGCGAGCGCATCGCGGGTCTGGCTCTTCACGGTGCTGACCGAGCAGCTCAGCACGGCTGCGGTCTGCACCTCGGTGAGGTCTTCGTAGAACCGCAGCACCAGCACGGCCCGCTGCCGGGGCGCGAGCTGCGCCAGCGCCTGGCGCATCGTCACGGCGGTGGCGATGTCGCCGATGTGGTCGCGGCCGGGCCGCTCGGGCACCTCGGCCACCGGCAGCGCGTCGTGCCGGCGCCGCCGCCAGGACGAGATGTGCTGGTGATAGAGGGTGCGCCGGATGTAGGGCTCCGGGTCACCGCCGGCGACGACCCGCTCCCAGCGCGCCGCGACGCTGATCAGCGTCTGCTGCACCAGCTCCTCGGCGAGGTGCGCGTCGCCCGTCAGCAGATAGGCGATCCGGGACAGCCCCGGCAGGCGACCCTGGACGTATTCCCGGAACGATTCGTGTGCGTCGGTCACCGTTACCTCCCACGCACCTACACGCCGCCGGTCCCCGCGGCGGGTGGGTAGGTTACCGCTCGCTCCGCCGGTCGGGCGGTTCGGCGAGAAACTGTCGGTGGTCTTCCCTAGCCTGGAAGCATGGATACGCCGATGAGGTTTCAGGTGACCGTGGACGCCGAGCGGCCGCACGAGCTGGCCGAGTGGTGGGCCGAGACGCTGGGCTGGGAGGTCGAGCCCAGCAACGAGGAGTTCATCCGCAAGATGGTCGACGAGGGCTTCGCGACCGAGGACCAGACCATGACCTACAAGGGGGTCCTCGTGTGGAAGGGCGGCGCCGCCATCAACCGCCCCGACGGGCAGCGGATGCTGTTCCAGGAGGGGCCGGAGGGGAGACCGGGCGACCCGACGACTGGTCCGTCGATGCCTGAGCGGCGGCACAACCGGATGCATCTCGACCTTCGTCTCGGCGATGCCGACCGCGACGAGGTCGTCGCCACGCTGATCGCCCGGGGCGCCACGAAGTTGTGGGACGGCAGGCAGGGTCCGCACACCTGGGTCACCATGGCCGACCCGGAGGGCAACGAATTCTGCGTCGCCTGATCTCGGGCGCATGTTCCTCGCGACCTCGTCGCCGTCCTCGATGGACGACACCGAGAAGGGGATCGCGAAACGAGCGTTTTCCCGAGTCCCGAGTCCCGATGCCTGTGAGTCGGTCGAGTGCGACGACGAGGTGAGACCCGTCAACGTCGATCTATGCCGACAGCCAGGTCGAGGTGAGGCCGACCACGGCGCTGCCGTCGAGGTCGGCGAGCTTGACGGCGGCGAACTGCGAGGCTGCGGCAGAGGTCTGGTAGCGGAGGGCGGGGTGGGGTGCGGTGAGGACCTGCACCATGACCGCCGCCACGTCCTGTGATGACTGGGCCTGGGCGAAAGCGCCCTCGGTCCGCCGCCGATAGGCGTCGAAGAGCTCCTGGTAGGGCCCGTGGTCACCGGTGAGGTCGATGGCGGCGACGAAGTCGCTGGCGACCGCGCCCGGCTCGACGATGCTCACCGCGACCCCGGTCACCGCGGCGACCGGGGCGAGGCTCTCCATGAACCCCTCGACGGCGAACTTCGCCGCGCAGTAGGCCTCGTTGAAGGGCTGGCCCACGACCCCGCCGACGCTGGAGACGGTGATGAGCCGGCCGCCGCCGGACCGCAGGTGCGGCATGGCTGCCCGGCTGACCCGCAGCACGCCGAAGAAGTTGACCTCGAAGACGGCGCGGGTCAGCTCCAACGGGTCGATCTCCAGCGTGCCGACGTGCCCGGCACCGGCATTGTTGATCACGGCGTGCAGCCCGCCGTGGGCAGCGACGGTGTCGGCGACGCAGTTCATCACGGAGGCGTCGTCGGTCACGTCGAGCGGGCGGATGTCGAGCGGGACCCCAGCGGCCTCCGCGGCGTCACGCAGCCTGCCCGCCCGGGTCGGGTCCCGCAGCGTCGCGACCACGGTGTAACCGGCCTGCGCCGCGGCGATCGCCGTCGCCGCGCCGATCCCGCTGGAGGTGCCCGTCACCAGCACCGCGCCGTCGCCTCGCTGAGCCATCCAGACCACCATCTCGTGCCGGCGGGCCGTCGGCCCGGGACCTGTCGGGGGCGGACGCCGCCGCCTTCCGCATGATCCCACGGCATTCCGCCGGGCCGGATCCGTTCCGACAACGTCGGTCGGCACGAGGCGAGGAGCGACCGGGATCGGCGCGCCGCGAGGAGACGGGCTCGCGACGCGCCGACGGTGGTCAGCCGAGGACGGTCAGATGCTCTGCCGCAGGCGGACCGCCGGGATGATCTGCTTGGCCTGGCCGGGGCCGGTCCACGACAGCTTCGCCACGGCATCGTAACCGCTGTCGTAGAACTCCATCCGGACCCGGTGCCAGCCCGCGGTGAGGGTCAGGGCGCCCGCGTCGTCCTGGGTCGAGTGGTTGGTCCAGGCATTGACGACCTGGGTGTCGTCGATCCACAGGCGGACGCCGTCGTCGCTGGTCGTGGTGAACGTCCAGGACCCGGCGGTCGGGATCTGCACCGCACCGGTCCACCGGACGCTGAAGTTGTCCACGCCCACCCCGGCGATGGGGGCGCCGGCGCCCCAGTTGAAGTTCACCGTGGTGTCGATGCGGTGGACCGGCGTACCGGTGAGGGTGGTGTTGGTGAAGTAGCCGGCCTGCAGGCCGGCGCCGGGCTCGATCACGATGGTGCTCACGGACCGGGCCGGGAGGGTCAGGCTGAGCGTGCCCGGCGTGACCGTGAGACCGGTCGCCGTGTGCGGGGTGTGGCGTTGTTGGTGATGTAGCTCTGGTTGCCGTAACCGGTGATCGTGGCGCCGAACGCGTCGGGCGTGAGAGTGCTGATCGGCGCGTCGAAGTTGACGTTGACCTGCACATCCGCGACGGCGGCGGCGGGGGATGCGGTGAGGGCGACGGCTGCTGCGAGGACGGAGAACGCGAGCAGCGATCGGGCCGCTGCCGCCGCGACCCCTCGGCCCCCGAATGGTGAAACTGTCATGCCGCCCATTGGATCAGGCAACGGTTACGAGAAAAGGCGATGAGTCGCATGTATGACCCTCTACATTGGATAGTAAGATTGATAACGCCAGGTGAAGCGGGGTTCACGGACGCGCATTCGGACGGACTGATACCGGATTGAAAGCGAATGGAAAGCGGTGTCCGGCATCATCCGCGCCCCATTGCCGAACCCTGGGTCCGTTGGACATCCGATGGCGGCCGGCTGATCCGGTACACCGTGTCCGTCAGATCCAAGAACAATGATGTATTCGCGGCTCGCCACGAGCGGACCGCGCCACAATCGAAGATCTTCATCGGAGTGAGCCGTGACCGACAGCGCCCCCTCTCAGGAGCTTCCGGATCTCAGCCAGCTCGGCCAACTGGTCCTCGCGACGACCTCGGCATGGTTGCTGACGAGGCGCGACGTCCAGTTGCTCGGCATCCGCTACCCCCCTCAGCGCGACGAGGCGACGGCTGCGGACAACACGAACGACCTGGACGACCCGACCGACGCGGGTGACACGGACCAGGACCGCGCCGTCAAGTACGGTGCCCTCCTGCACCGGGTCCTCGACGATTCCCCCGGCCGGGCCTGGCTGCGCCGGGGCAGCGCGCCCGACGGCACCGGCCGTGCCGACGGCGAGGCGACCGGGACCGGCCACCGCTACCGAAGCGGTCCGGCGGACAGCCTCATCGCGCAGCTCGAGGCCGAGCTGCTGACCGCTCAGCTCTCCGCACCGGTCGGGACGGAGACCGACACCTCGCTGATGTCGCTGCGGCACCAGCTCTTCATCGACGCGGACCGGTTCGCAGCGATCACCGGGATGGCACCGCCCGCGGTCGGTTTCTGGGTCATGATCGACCTCCGCTTCTCGGCCCTCTTCGACCAGCTGCGCTGCCAGGCCACCGTCTCCGTGTGGAGCTCGCCACCGCGCAGCGTCCTGATGCGCCCGAACGGAGTCGAACCCAGTGACCAGCCGATCACCGGCCGGGCCACGGTCTACCGCGACGCGTTCATCGCGATCGCCGCCGAGGCGGAGGCGCTGCTCGCCCGGCACCTGTTCGGCGTACACATGGATGTCTTCGAACGTGAATACACCCTGCCGGTCTTCTGGGTGGCCGCGCCGACGGCCCCGCCCGCCGACCCGATGGGCTACCTCGCGCTGCGCGAGAAGGGCGGGCCGGGGGCCTGGATCGAGTGGACCAGCGAGCGGACCGAGGAGCTGCTGGGCGTCGCCGACGCTCGCGACCATGCCCTGACCCGCAGCGTGCTCAACGGCAACCTGCTGATCCTGCGGCGGGTGTGCACCGAGCCCGGCGCCGACGGCCGATCGGCCTCGTCCCGCAGCGTGCCGAAATACCTGCTGCTCGCCGGTGGTCCGGACATGCTGCTCAACGGCTCGACCGCGTTTCCCGCCGAGGAGAACGGCGGCAACGGTCTGGCGATGCGCCGCGCTCGGGTGGAGCTCGGTACCGCCAAGGTGATCAATGAGTTGACGGACCTGGAGGCGCAGGCCGGCAACCTGCTGCACCTGCGCCAGCGCGACCTGGAGATCTGGGGCAACCACCTGCGCGTCTACAACGCGGTGGTGGAGCGGGGCGCGTTCCTGTGGGACGCCCTCTCCACCCACCTCATGATCCGGTGGGGAGCGCCGTTCGAGCGCGCGCACAGCGCCGTCGACATGCTGCACCAGGTGCTCCAGCAGGCGGTCGCCGATCTGCGGCACATCGCCACGCTGTCGCACCAGGCACAGGCGGGCATCGGTGCGGCGGCGGACTCCCTCCAGGAGTCCTATGACCAGCGGATCGGCGAGCGCACCATCGACCAGGAGCCGGGGCTGCGGGCCGCGCTCACCGAGACCGGCCTCTTCGGCCGGGTATCGAAGCTGGGCGACGAGACCGTCTACCGCGCCGAGCGGGTCAAGACCTCCTATGACGACCTGCTCAAGGCCATCGCGGGCGCCTTCGACGAGCGGCGCGTCCGCGAACTCGACGGTACGCAGAAGGCGAGCCTCCTCGTCGGCATCTTCGCCGCGATGATCGGTATCGTCACCGTGCTGGACGCGACCATCAACATGAAGCGCGAAGACATGATCACGATCTTCGGCGGCTGGCGATGGCTGGACGAGTTCGGCGTGGTCTTCAGCAGTCTGATCGGCGTCGCGGTGCTCATCCTCTGCGTCTATCTATACCTGTGGGTCCAGGGCATCGGCAAGCTCGGCAGTGCGCGCTTCCGGCGGATCTACCACGGCCCGCAGCGGCGGGGCGTCGGCGCCACCTCCGGCCTGTGGCGCTTCCTGAAGAACTCCTCCACCGACTATCAGAAGCGGCTGCGCAAGACCCCGAAGAAGGACTGGGACAGGGTCTGGACCGAGCACGACCTCGACTGCGCCACCGAGCTCGCGACGATCTGGGACGACGGGCTCACCCTGCCCGAATGCGACCGAGACGACGACTACCGCAAGGACATCAAGGGCCTGTCGCACCTCATCGAGCAGTGGGGGATCCACTCGCTGCTGCTCACCGAGCGGGCCCGGGTCATGCACTGGTTCGACCTGCCCAACCTGACCTGCCTCTACCGCTGCTGCACCCGGATCGAGGAGTCGTTCCTCGACCTCAGCGATCTCGGTGACGCGCCCTCGCCGCCGCTGAGCATGGTCGCCGACATCGACATCACGCTGGCCCTGATGCGACTGGGCTTCAGCCGCAGCGAGGCCCACGGGATCGACGACTGGCTCACCGTGGCGAGCTTCCCGAGCGCGCGGGCGGCGCTGGAGCGCGTACGCCTGCTGGAGCTGCGGGTGGGCATGAGTCCGGCGGAGCGGCTCAGGACGATGAGGGTGGTGCGGCCGGACTGACGGCGGATGCCTGCGCCCGGGCCTGCGCCACACCGAGGACCGTCAGCATCGCGAGGTCCAGCAGCACCGACGGGACCGCGGCGAACTCCTCCAGCGCGAAGGCGAACACCCGCGTCACCAGCAGGTCCACCAGCACCGCTCGCTGCAGCCAGGCGAGCGCCGACGCCGGCTCCCGCTTGCGCCGCAGCGTACCGATGATCACGCAGATCGCCGAGGCGGTCGCGCCGGCGGTCGAGGCGGCCGTCGCGAACGACTCGGCCTCGGCGATCTGCTCGCCGGGCTCCAGCAGCGCGATGAGGCCGAGGACGAGCAGAGTGACCAGGGTGGCGAGGGTCTGCAGGACGAGCAGGCCCTTGGTCAGGCTCAGCGCCATCGGCGCGGTCCAGATCCGGTTGAGCCACCGCAGGCGCCGGGCCACCGCCCGGGTCGGATCGATCAGCTCGCTCGGGTCGTGCGGGATCTGATCGAGCAGGTCACCGACGGCCGCCGAGCCCGGGAGGCCGCCCGCGAGCGCCAACCGCTGCCGGGCCTCGTCGCGCCGCTGGTCGTCGAGGCCGCCCGCGACCCCGGCCACCGCCTCGTCCAGCGCGCTCGCGAGGTACTCGGCGGGCTGCAGCGGGCGGCGTCCGTGCAGCCAGTGCATGCCGAGGACGAGCAGGACCAGGACGACATACATGATCGCCACGGCCGGGCGGTAGAAGTAGTCCGTGTCGGCGGTGACGAACTTGCCGACCTCGTCGATGAACAGGCCGAACCCGATGCCGCCGACGATCGCGGCCAGCGGCCGGGCGACGGGGCCGACGAAGGAGAGCAGCGTGCCGATCGCCACGGTCATCAGCAGGCCGCCCCAGAGCACGTGCGCGACGTGCAGTCCGCCGCCGCCGATCTGCGGGTAGCCCGTCGCGGCGAGCGCGCCCCGGACGACCAGGACGGTGGCGACGGCGGTGACGACGAACGCGAGCAGGTGCGGCACCGCCCGCGGGTCGCGGGGGAGCCCCCACCGCAGCATCCGTCCAGCCATGCCTCCACCCTGTGACGTTTTGCTGCACCGCGTGGCCAAACGCCGGAGTTTGGCCACGCTGTGCGGCAAACACGGGGCCGGTCGTGCGAGTCGGCCGGCCGTCCGCGCACGGTCGAGATCGTGTTCTTTCCCGGAAACGGTCCCCTCAGGACATGTCGGTAGGGCCTACTTCCGGGAAAGAGCGCGATCATGCATAAAGATGGATGTCGTCATGCGCCGCTGCAACGGCACTACACGCCGTAGACCTCGAAGGCGAAGATGCGGGCGACGCCGGGGATCGTCAGCCGGACGTACCTGGCGCTCACCGCCGCCGCGAGCTGGTGGAAGGTCACGCTGTCCACGTTGCCGGTCACCGCGGCCGCCGTCGTCCAGGTGCTCCCGTCGGTGCTGGTCGCGATCGTGAACGCCGGGGTGTTGAGGCTCGGCGACTCGCCGCCCGCCCCGGCGTGCTGCACGACGACGCGCCGCACGGTCGCGACCCGGCCCAGGTCGACCTGGAGCTGTGCCGGGACCACCCCGGAGCACCACTTGCTGTTGCCCGCCGTGGTCCCGTCGACCGCTGCGGTCAGCGGCTCCGTCGCGACACAGGCTGCGCTGCCGGTCACGGTCCGCCGCAGTGCCAGGTCCTCTCCCGGGGGAGCCGTGAAGCGCTCGCCGACCGTCACGTCGTCGAGGTAGCCGCGGAACGGTCCGGTGGCGGCCGGTTGGTCGTACCCGACGCGGATCTGATCGATGATCTTGCCGGTGACACCCGCGAGCGAGGCGCGGACCCGGTTCCACTGGTTGAGCGCGAGGCGACCGCCCCGGCCCTGGAACGCCGGGTGCACCCGGACGCCGAACTGGTCGACGACGCCGGAGTCGCGCAGTGCCGTGCCGTCGGTGAAGAGCAGGTCGACGGCGGTGTAGGTGCCGTTGGCCTGCTGGGGGTAGAGCCAGTAGGAGAGCTCGGTGCGGCTCGTCACGGGGATATGCACGTCGAAGAGCTGGGCGTATGCGTAGGACTGGGTGGCGCTGGTGTCGTTGCCGGAGTACATCAGCGCCCGCGTGCCGCCGTGCGCGGTTTCCTGGCGCGGGCTCGCCTCCATCGCGGTGAGTGCGCAGCAGTAGCCGCCGACGTTCATGCTCGCGGCGACCGTGTCCGCCCAGGTCGGGGCGGTGTCACCGGGGAAGGTGCCGGCGCCGGACTCGAATCCGCTGGTGAAGACCGGTGCGTCGCGGCCGTCGGTGAGGACGGCGGCGAGCGCGCTCGCCCAGATCGAGGCCATCTTGGCGTATCCGGCGTCGTTGGGGTGCAGCGTGTCGGCGAGGTCGGCGTTGCCGAGGGTCGCCATGTTGACGAAGCGGACCTTCTTGCCCGCGTTGGCCCGCGCGCTGACGAGACCGGGGACGGCGGCGTTGAAGGTGTTGATCCGGGCCTGGATCGCCGCGTCGAGGGCGGGCACGATCGAGGCGACGAGCACCGTGGCCTGCGGCAGCTGCGTGGTGATCTGGTCGATGAGTGCGCCGAGCCGATCAGGTGCGGTCGCCACCTGGTAGTTCTGGTTCATGTCGTTGGTGCCGATGTGCAGGGTCACGACGGTCGGCTGGTAGGTCGCGGCCCAGCCGTTGAAGCTCGCCGCGATCTGGTCGATGCGCCAGCCGGAGTGGCCCTCGTTGTCGGTGTCGGGGAGGCTGCCGGACTGGACGGAGCCGACGAAGTCGATGCCGTGGCCGAACTGGCGAACCAGCGTGGTCCAGAGCGCGGCCCGGTAGCTGGAGGTGGTGCTCGACCCGGCACCCCAGGTGATCGAGTCTCCGAGCGGCATGATCCGGGCCGGGGTCGACGCGGCCTGCGCGGGACTCGCGACCGCGAGTGCACCGGCGGCGAGGACCGCGACAAGAAATGAGCGCAGCAGGGTACGCATGACGAAACCACCACATTTCGGGACGGTGAAAGGGGTCGTTACGTCGTCATCTTTCGATCAATAACGATATTTGTCAATGGTTGCAGACATGGCGACGCCCGGAGTCCGTGAGGAGACTCCGGGCGTCAGGGAGGAGGAACGTCTTACTTCGTCAGCGTGGTCCGCAGGTCGGCGAGGACCCGGGTCAGCAGCCGCGACACGTGCATCTGGGAGATGCCGAGCTCCTCGGCGATCTCACTCTGGGTCAGGTTGTCGACGAACCGCAGCGCGATGATCTTCTGCTCGCGCGGCGCCAGGCCCGCCATCGCCGAGCGCAGCATCAGCCGCAGCTCCACCGCCTCCAGGGCCGGGTCGACGTCGCCGAGCAGCTCGCCGAGCTCGACCGCCTCGCCCGAGGAGGAGCCGACCAGCGTCTGCAGGGACGTGGCGTACTGCGCGGTCGCGGCCTCCAGGGCCTCGGCGACGTCGCGCTCGGGGATGCCCATGTGCACCGCGAGCTGCGCCGAGGAGGGCCGCACGCCGTTGCGCTGCGCCAGCTCCTCGCTCGCCTTGGCGACCTCTGCCTTGAGCTCCTGGAGCCGGCGGGGGACCCGCACGCTCCAGCCCTTGTCGCGGAAGTAGCGCTTGAGCTCGCCGATGATCGTGGGGGAGGCGTAGCCGGCGAAGGCGACACCGCGCGAGTGGTCGAAGCCGTCGACCGCCTTGATCAGGCCGATCATCGCGACCTGCGTGAGGTCCTCGAGGAGCGCGTCGTGCTGGCACATGCGGCGGGCGAAGTGCTTGGCGAGCGGCATGTAGAGCACGACGAGCTGCTGGCGGACGGCCGCGCGGTCCGGGTGCGTCGCCGGGAGCGTCGCGAGCAGCTCCAGCAGCGAGGCCTCGACGTCACGGTCACCGCCGAGAGCCCGGCGCAGCACGTCCTCAGCGTCGGGGAGGCTGGACTGGCGGTCCTGCTCGACTAGCTGCTCGACAAGCGCGGTCATCGTGGTCTCCTCGGGGGTGGATCTCGGCCGGCGGGGGTGCCGGCTGACGTAACGGTTATCTGCTTCCCCATCCTTTCGAGCCTCAAACCTACCCTCCGGATTTATTTTCGCCACCGCTGGTGCCGCGCCATCCGTGATTGAAGCGGCGGCGGCGGGGGAACAGGTGGGACCATCGAGCAACACTTGAGGCTGGGAGAAGCCATGCGGGATTTTCTGATCCGGTTCCTGATCGCGGGCGTGCTCTTCGCCGCCATCGACGCCGTGTGGCTCAGCGTCGTCGCCAACAAGTTCTACAAGAGCCAGATCGGCCCGCTGCTGCTGGCGAAACCCAACTTCGCCGCCGCGGTCGTCTTCTACGTCATCTACCTCGTCGGCGTGGTCGCCTTCGTGGTGGCGCCCGCCCTGGAGAAGGGGTCGTGGCAGTACGCGCTGGGTTACGGCGCCCTGCTGGGCCTCGTCACCTACGCCACCTATGACCTCACCAACCTCGCGACGCTGAAGGGCTTCACGCTGCCGGTCGTCATCGTGGACCTGATCTGGGGCGTGGTGCTGACGGCGTCGGTCAGCTTCCTGACCTACACCGTCGCCGACCGGTGGCTCAACTGAGCGTCTTGCCCATCTTGAGCAGCGGCACCGGCGCGCCACCCGTCGCGTCGGTGACCTGCTCGATCACCTCGAAGCCCGCCGACCGGTAGAGTGGCTCACCGGCGAGCGTCGCCATCAGCTCCAACCGGCCGAACCCCTCGGCCGCGGCCGCCTCCTCGCAGAGCGACAGGATCAGCCTCCCGACACCCCGGCGGGTGAAGTCGGGGCTGGTATACATAGCCCGGATGCGGGCCGGTGACGTCGCGGGATCGAGCAGCACCGCGTCCCGTCCGGCGCTGTGGTCGCCGCCGTAGAGCGTGGCCCGGCGGCTCCAGCCGCCGCACCCGGCGATCTGGCCGCCGATCTCGGCCACGTAGTAGGTCCCGTCCTCGATGAGCTGCGTGTCCAGCCCCATGATCGCCTGGCTGGAGCGGATCTGGGCCTCGTCGAGGAAGCCCTTCTGCAGCTCGCCGATCGCGGCCGCGATCACCGGCCGCAGCGCCGGCAGGTCGTCGAGGGTGGCCGGCCTGCTCGTCAGCGGCGTCGAGATTCCCATCGCCACACTCTACGAGCGCTCGCCGCCCGGCGGGCCCTCACGTCCGCGCCGCCGAGGCGCGGAGGGCGGCGCGCAGATCCACGACGATCGCCTGGACACCGCTGACGCACACGATCCAGCCGCCGCTGAGCGTGCAGTCCTCCAGGCGCAGCCCGACCGGGCCGAAGGCGAACAGCGGCCGGACCGACGGCTCGCCCGTGCCGGAGACCGAGCCGAGCCAGATCCGGCCGCCCGCCAGCGGAGGCAGCATGGCGAGGAGGTCCCCGCCCAGGTCGCCGGACCACGCCCACAGCCCGAACCGCATCCGCTCCCGGCCGTCGGCGAGGTTCATCAGCATCATCTCGCCGCTCTCCGGCTTGGCACCGATCAGCAGGTCACCACCGGCCCGCTGCCAGACGCCGTAGGGGTAGGCGGCCGCGGTCCAGACGACCTCGCCGGTCCGGGGGTCCAGCGCGCGGCCGACCCCGCCGTCGAGCGAGCACATCCACCTGCCGCAGCGGCGGACCGGGTGGCCGCCCTGCTGCGTCCGGTTGACGACCCGCCACAGCTCGCGCAGCGTGGGCCGGTCATAGGTGACGACCGAGCTCTCCTCGTCGCGGTTGTTGGGATCGCCGTCGAGGTTCTTGCCGATCTCGACGGAGACGGTGTCCCCGTCGAAGCCCATGATCGTCGCACCGGGCGTCAGCGTGCCGATCGGGTGCACCGAGCCGTCCGCCAGCGCCAGCGACGACAGGTGTCCCGCCTCGTCGATGGTGAGGGCCTCGGTGCCCTCCACCCCCGGGCCCGCCCGGGTGACGAGGGCCGGCTGCTCGAAGGCGACCTGGATCGACCGGCTGCCGTAGCGCCAGCGGACAGCGCCGGTGCGCGGGTCGACCACGGCCGCGGCCGAGTCGCCGTCGAAGAGCAGCAGCCGGTCGGTCGCGGTGGTAAGGGAGTAGGCGTAGCCGGGCGCCTCCCAGCGCACCGTGCCGGTCCCCGCGTCCACCGCGTAGGTCATCACTCCCGACGAACCGGCGGTGACCGGCTCCGACAGGTAGCTGGAGAAGACGACCAGCCCGCCGACCGCGATCGCGTTCTCGATCTGCGTGACGTCGCGATCCAGGACCCAGCGGCGTCCGCCGTCGCGCAGGCTCCATGCCGTCACCGCGTGCGAGCCGGCGACGGTGAGCATCAGGTCCCCGGCGACCACGACCCGCGTCGAGACGCCGGGCCCGACCGGGACGGTCAGCGGGAAGCGCCACGGCGAGGCCGGCACCGGTGCCGCAGCGCCCAGCAGCACGAGCAGCGCCCCGACGCAGGCGGCCAGCAGCCAGGGGCGCACGGCCCGGGCCGGGGCGGGGCCGTCGGCCGGCTCCTCGTCCGGGTCGCGGGGCTCCCCGAGGTCGATGAAGATCTCGCGCTCCGATGTCCGCACCGCACTCCCCTCAGCGTGAGCCCTGACCCCACCACATCGGCGCGCGCAACTCCAGGGGACATCCTCCGGCCGCGTCCCGCAGCGAGGCTGGATCGCCCCGCTGCGGAACGTCGAGCTGGTCGGATCAGCCCTCAGCCGATCAGGAGATCGTCAGCGCCAGGTCGTCCAGGACGAACGAGGTCTGCAGCGACGAGTCCTCCGTACCGGTGAACTTGAGCGTCACCGTCGAGCCCGCGAAGGACGAGACGTTGACCGTCCGCTGCAGGTAGCCGGTGTTCTTGTTGAGGTTGGAGTAGCTCGCCACCGTCGTGCTGCCCAGCGCCACGACGAGCTTGTCGTAGGCGATGCTCGACGTCGTCTCCGCCGTGTCGATGTGCAGCCAGTAGGTCAGGGTCGCCGTGCACCCGGCCGGGATCGTCACCGACTGCGACAGGGTCTCCGTCTTGGTGGTGCCGTAACCGTTGAGCCACGCCTTCCAGGTCCCGCTGTGCGGGGGCTGGGGGGTGCTGCTGTCGATGACGCCGGTGCTCTGGGTCCACGGCGACGTGCCGGACTCGAAGCCGGGGTTGGCGATCACCTGTCCGGAGCAGTTCGGGTTGGGCGCGGTGACGGTCCAGCCGAAGGTCGCCGTACCCGTCGCGTTGGTCGTGTCCTTGACCGTGACCGTCGTCGTGGTGGTCTGGACGGTCGTGGGGGTGCCGGAGATGAGACCGGTGCTCGCGTTGATCGACAGGCCGTTGGGCAGGCCGGTCGCGCTGTAGGTGAGGGTCTGGCCGCTGCCCGAGGAGCTCGCGCTGATCTGCAGGGTCTTCGCCACGCCGGTCGTCGCCGTCTGGTTGCCCGGGTTCGTGACCGTGACCGTGTTGCCGCTGCCCGGGGGCTTGGTGAGCAGGCACCCGGCGATGGTCAGGTCGATCGTGTTCGACGAGTTGAGGCAGGTGGTGAACCAGTAGGTCTCCTGCCCGTAGCTCTGGCCCTGGTATGCGTGGGTGGTGCCGTCGGCGTCGACCTCGCACGGGTTGTTGAGCGTGCACATCTGGCCGTTGTCGTTGCCGGTGTTGTTGATGCCGACGATGTTGTTGCTGGCCAGGTCCACGATGGGCGAGCCCGAGGTGCCGTGGGTGGTGTTGCAGCCGGAGCTGTAGCGGATCGAGTCCTTCCAGGTCCAGACGTCCTCGCGCAGCGTCGGCACGAACCCGTTGATCGAGCAGTTCCAGATCTGCTTCCAGTAGCTCGACGGGATGTACATCGTGCTGCCGTTGACCGGGTGGCTCGCCGAGATCGTCAGCGCGGTCACGCCGTAGCTGCTCTGGATCGACGCGTAGGTCGTGTTGAGCCGGTAGAGCGCCACGTCGGTGCCGGTCATCGTCGCGTAGAGCAGGGTGTCCGCGCGGACGGTCCCGAGGTTGGTGCCGCTGGCGTTGAGCAGGGTGCCCGAGCGGGTGCTGGAGCGGTTCTGCAGCACCACCCCGGCACCGGGCATGCCGCCCTCGTAGCAGTGGCCGTTGGTGAGCATGAGCGCCCGGTCGGTGCTGACGGAGCTGGGGTAGCGCACCAGCGAGGCCGAGCAGTTGTTGAGGGCGATCGTCGCGTTGAGGCTGGCCGCCAGCAGGGTGTTGTCGGCGGCGGCGGGGGTGGCCGGACCGCCGATCACGGCCGCACCGAGCACGACTGCGCCAAGGGTAATGGCGATTCGTCGGAGCATGGTCTCTCCAGATGGGGGGAGGGAATATATCGCGAGCAGTCTATGGCTGATCCACTGCGCAAATGAAGACCATGAATTTAAGAAAAATGGCCCATCGGGGAGGTTTGGGGAATCGGCGGCACGGGTAACCCCGGTTCGGCAGGCTCGACGGCCCGCCGCCGGACCCCTCCAGGAATCCACGGAGTTGTGCATGCACCTGGTGACGTACCTCGCCATGATCGCCTCGGCCGAGACGATGCTCAGCGACCGCTTCGCCCGGGTCGCCCGCCGCTATCGCTCCGAGGCCGACCTCGCGGGTGGTTGCGCGGTGCGGTCGGCCGAGTGCTCGGCCCGGCGGGAGAGCCTCGCCACCGTCGTCAGCGATTACCACCGGCGTACGCCCGGCGCGGCCACCGTCCGGCGCCTGCGCACCCCCGTCTGCCCCGCCCGGCAGTCCGACGGCCCGCTGGGTGATCTTCGGGACCTGCGGGCCCTGGCGGGCCTGGTCAACAGCGGCTGGACGGTCTGCGCCCAGATCGCCCGCGACGCCGACGACGAGGCGCTGGTCTGCCTCACCGAGCGGGGGCGCACACAATCGCAGGACCACCTGGCCTGGCTGGAGGCGCAGCTCCACGCCTGGTCGCCACAGGCGTCGCGACCCTAGCCGTCGACCGTCAGCGGGGGAAGCCAGTCGAGCTGGACGCAGAGGACCCCCAGGGCGAAGGGCGACCGCGCGCCGCTGCGCCGCATCAGGTCGCGGACCCTGCGCTCCACCGTGCTCTCGGAGAGGTGCAGGCGGGCGGCGATCTTGTCGTAGCTCAGCCCGGATCTCATGAGCCGCAGGATCTCTGTCTCCTGCGGCGAGGGTCTCGTCTGCTGCATGCCGTCATCGTGGCGACCAGCCCGGCCGTGGATCAATATGGTTAACCCGAGGCCGAAACACCCAGCTCAGGGCTGTGGATCTAGGAAGCCGGGGCGGCGTCGCAGGGCCCGGCGCGTTAGCCTGTCGCCGTCGGCTAGACGGTGCTATGTCCGGAGCGATCAGTGCTGCAGATCCACTTCACCAGCGGTGACCTGATGCGGACGCGCATCGCGGCCGCGGCGGATCCGCTGTGGGAATTGTCGCTCAGCATGCACGTCCTGCGGATGCGCACCGGTGACCCCTTCCTCGACGCGTGGCGGCGGCAGTTCACCGCGTCCATGCGGCCCGGCGGCGCGCTGCGCGGCCCGGCCGACCTCGCCTTCGCCGTCAACCCGCCGCTGGGCTACTTCCCCGACTTCCTCACCCCGCTCGAATCGGTCGACGGCCTCGACGCCGGGATCGACGCCGTGCTCTCCACCCCGAAACAGCGGCTGAGCAGCGAGATCTCCCTGCTCGAATCCGCGCCGACCCGGCACCGGGCCGCCATCGCCGACCTGCGCGCCGGGCGCCCCGGCTCCCTGGCCGCGCTCGGCGAGGGCATGCGCTCCTACCATGACCTGGTCCTGCAGCCCTGGTGGACGCGGATCCTCACCGCGGTCGACGCCGACCGGACCGCGCGCGGCGACGCGATGATCACCAGCGGTGTCGCCGCGATGCTCGGCGACCTGCACCCGACGATCAGCTTCGCCGACGGGGTGCTCCGGATCGCCACCTACCCCGACGACCGCCACGTCCACCTCGACGGCAACGGGCTGATCCTGATCCCGTCGTTCTTCAAGCGCCCGGACCGGCCGATGGTGCTCGCCGACTCCGACCTGCCCGCCGTGCTCGTCTACCCCATCAACCGGTTCGCCGGTTATGGCGGGCCGCGGCGGGAGATGCCGCTCGCCGCGCTCATCGGCGCCACCCGGGCGGCGATCCTGGACCAGGTGGCGCTGGGGGCGACCGCCACGGGCATCGGCCAGCGGCTCGGCATCTCACCGTCCGCCGTCAGCCAGCACCTGTCCGTGCTGCGCGGATCGGGACTGATCACGAGCCACCAGAGCGGCCCCGGCGTGGCCCTGCACCTGATCACGCCGCTGGGCATGTCACTGCTCGAAGCGAGCTGACGCTCCCGCGGTGTGCGGGCGTGTTGGAGTTCTTGTGCGTTTTGCCCCGGCGATGGAAAACGCACAAGAACTCCAACACCTACGCGTTGACTGCCGGCCGGTATGTCGATTCGGCCTGGTGACGTGTCGGAAAACGGGTCAGATCGGGATCGAGGAAGTCGATGAGCCCGGTCAGGCGGTGGTTGAGTTCCACCAGTCGTTCCTCTCCCGGGACGAGACCGGTTGCGTAGGCTTCGAGCCCGTCGACGACTCGATCGAACCATTGCGAGAAGACCGGGTCAGTGTCGAGCCGTGCGCAGAAGGTGGCGAACCCGATGCAACGCCATCCGTTCGCTGTCTCGCTTCCGCCGGCCTCGATCATGATCTCGCCGATCGCCGACTGCTGCCCTGTGGGTATGTGTAAGACCGGATCGAGGTCGGCTGCGAACAGCACCCGTCGAATGATGCTCAGGTGTTCGATGAGATCGCGGTTGCGTTGGCGGTCTCCGAGGTCGAGAAAGCCGACATCGCGGCGGAGAATTTCGACCCAGCCCAGATACTGCGCGACGACGAACAGTGTGTGCCGACGCGAGTAGCGAGACATGAAGGCGTCCCCGGCCGATACTGCGGGGTCACCCGGGTCGACCACCTGCTTGGAGAGGAACCCCTCCTCGAGGATCGTGCGAATACGGCTTCGCAGGTCGTGGACGGACCAGAGAAGCGGATCGTGATAGCGAGCCATGACGTCCTGTTTGCGCTCACGCTTCGCTCGCTGCGCGATGAGGTAGTTCAGTGGCACGCTGCCCACGGACAACACAATTCCGGCAGTGCTGGTGATCAGTGCGACCAGGATCTCCGGCGCCATCGTCACTCCACTTCGCACAGTCGAAGGTATGCCGTCAGCTTAGGACCCTCGGGCACGTGGCAGGATCATGAACAAGACCAACCATCGATGTGTACGCCCACCGCAAATGTCCTCAGCCGCGTCCCACCGTCACCGCGCCGGTCGTGAAGTGCTCGAACGACTGCGTCAGCCGATCACCCGGCCAGTGGTAGTCGACCCTCCCGAGCCTCGGCCGGTAGGCAGCCGTGTAGAGGGTCCCCCAATCGTGGGTCTGGTAGAGCGGCGGCGTGAGCAGCGCTGTGATCGCCGCGTCGACGGCGCCCTCGCCATCCCCGGCGCTGTCCCGAGCGGCCAGCAGGGTCGCGAGCCGGAGTTGCGTCGCCGACTCCGCCTCCTGCTCCGCCGAGACGGGGAGGTCCTGGTGGTTGGTGACGCAGGCGTCGTCGAGCCGCAGCGGTTCCCGGTCCGGGCCGAGGAAGACGGCGGCCGACCGCTCCCGGTCGACGAAGGTCAGGTTCTGCGCCGTGGCGATCGGCAGCCGCCGCACCCGCTCCCACGCCTCGTCCACGGTGGAGCAGGTCTCCAGCAGGTAGCGGGTCACGAGCAGCACGGTGAACCCCGGACCGTGCACCGGCCGCCCGCCGAAGGTGAGGGAGACGGCGAGCCCGGCGTCGTTCATCCCGTCGAGCATCCCGCACGGCACGTCGCCCATGCCGATCACCGGCCGCAGCAGATCCGACCGGGTGATCTGCCGGTCGCACATGTCGGCGCTGAAGTCGTAGTTGCGCACGAGTGCGCCGTCGACCGCCGCCTGCGAGCAGCCCGAGAAGGGCGACCTGAGGCCGGTGTGCGTGAGGACCGCAGCGGCACCCGGCCGGTCGATCTCGGCGGCGAGCCGGTCCCGCACCCCGATCAGCTCGGGCATGTGCTCGTCGAACATCGCGAGGGAGGCGGCCTGCCCGGCCGGCTCCAGTGCGCCGTCGACGAGCGCGTCGGCCCAACCGGGCCATGCGGCCTGGGCCAGGTCGCGCCAGGTCCCGTCGGTGCCGCCGCCGATGTCGATGCAGGTGAAGGTGAGGTCCCGTGGCATGCACCGCAGAATGCCGGATTTTCGGCATTTCCCGCAACCTCGCCGCCGCACGCGATGGCGCCCCCACCGCGCGGGGCGGTGGGGGCCAGCAACGATGCGATCGAGCCGCGCGCGTATGACACCGACTCTTCAAGAGTTGCGGCGATCTTGCGCTGGACGGCCGGACCGGATCAGCCGCCGATGACCTGCTTGCCGGAGATCTCCTTGAACGCCTCGTCGAACTCGGCGGTCGCGGCCTTCACCAGCGCGGCACTGTCGCGGCTGCCGAAGGACTTCTGGAGCAGCGCGAGGCCGTCCGCGAGGTCCTGGCCGGCCGCGGCGAGCCAGGACTGGTTGTCGGCGACGAACTTGCGGTGGGCGGTGTCGTAGACGCCGACCGGGCCGGGGCTGGCGGTCTGCTTGCCGAGCCCGCGGGCGGCCGAGGCGAAGTCCGCGATCGCGGCGTCGTGGAAGCGGGCGGCGACCCGGGGGTCGGCCGCGGCCGCCGCGAGCGAGAGGTTCTCGACGCCCTGGATCACATCGATGTCGAACGTCTCCGGGAAGACGATGTCATCCTTGAAGCTGATCGCCCACGGGCAGCCCTTGCACCAGTCGATCTCCTGCAGCGCGCCGACCGCGATGCAGTGGATCTGAGGGTTCCCGTTGCTGTCGATGATCGTGTAGCACTCGATACCCGGGCTGGGGTAGGCCTGAGCCGGAGCGGCGGGGGAGGCGAGCACACCGAGCGTCGCGATCGCGAGCGCGGCCACGCAGGCACGTAGGGACTTCATCAAAACTCCTCATGGCAGTAGGGCGTCGCGAGCGTCGGATGTCCGGCAGGTGTGGCACGAGCATCACGTCGATCGCGTGGCTACTGTGTGGACCTGCTGTTGTGCCGCTGTTGTGCTGCTGTTGTGGAGGCGAGAATCGTGAGCCAGGTCGGGTTCCGGGTCCTCGGACCGGTCACGGTCGCGGGTCCCGGCGGCCCGGCCGAGCTGGTCGGCGGCCGCCAGCGCACGCTCGTCGGCCTGCTCGCGCTCGCCGGCGGCAGCGTCGTCTCCAGGGACCGGCTCGTCGATGCGCTCTGGGGCGAGGATCCGCCGCGCACCGCGCTGCGCACGCTGCACAGCCACGTCTCCCGGGTACGCCAGGCGCTGGAGGCGGCCGGACTCCCCGATCTGCTGCTCACCCGCGAGCCGGGCTACACGCTGGCGATCCCGCGTGACTGCGTCGACGCGCACCGGTTCGACGCGGCGGTGCTGCGCGCCCGCACCGCCCTCGACGCCGGTGCCTGGGCCGACGCCGCGGCCGGTCTGCAGGAGGCACTCGGGCTGTGGCACGGTGACGCGCTCGCCGACGGGCCGCCGCACGGCTGGGCGGCGGCCGAGGTGACCCGGCTGCACGAGATGCGGCTCGCGGCGCAGGAGGAGCTGTGGGAGGCGCGGCTGCGGCTCGGCGAGCACGGGCAGGGCGTCGCGGAGCTGGAGCGGCTCGTCGCCGAGCACCCGAGCCGGGAGGGGCTGGCGCGGCTGCTGATGCTGGCGCTCTACCGCTCCGGCCGTCGCGCCGACGCACTGGAGCGCTATCACCTGCTGCGGGAGCGGCTCGCCGACGAGCTCGGCGTCGATCCCGACGTTCGGCTGCAGCGCCTGCACACGGCGATCCTGCGCGGCGACCCCGATCTGGACCTCGCCGCGGTGGCCGCACCGCCGCCGCCGGAGCCGATCGCGGTGACACCGGCGCAGCTCCCGCCGCCGGTGGGGCACTTCGCCGGTCGGGCGGCCCACCTCGACGAGCTCGACGGGTGGCTGGCCGGGCCGAGCGGGGAGAGCCGGGTGGTGGTGATCTGCGGTCCGGCCGGGATGGGCAAGACCGCCTTCGCGGCACAGTGGACCCGCCGGATCAAGGAGTCCTTTCCGGACGGTCAGCTCTTCCTCGACCTGCGCGGCGAGGACCCGGACGCGTCGCTGCCGCCGTCCGAGGCGCTCGCCTACGTGCTGCGCGGACTCGGCGTACCGGCCGATCGGGTGCCGCAGCACGTCGCCGACCAGCTCGGGCTCTACCGCTCGCTGATCGGGCCGCGCCGGATGCTGCTCGTGCTCGACGACGCCGGGACCGCCGACCACGTGCTGCCGCTCGTTCCGCCGACCCCGACCAGCCTGCTCGTGGTGACGAGCCGCCGCCGGCTCGCGGCGCTCGCGGCCTACCACGAGGTACGCCAGGTCGAGCTCGACGTGCTCGCCCCCGACGAGGCGATGGCGCTGCTGCGCGGGGTGCTCGGCCCGGCCCGGGTGGCGGCGGAGACCGCGGAGGCTGCGCAGCTCGCCCGATTGTGCGGCGGGATCCCGCTGGCCCTGCGGCTCGCGGCGGCGAAGCTCGCGGCCCGGCCCCGCCAGCCCATCGCGGACCTCGTCGCGGAGCTCTCCGGCGACGACCGCCTCGACGTGCTCGCGATCGACGGCGACACCCGCAGTGTCCGCAACGTCCTCGCCACCGTCCACGACTCGCTCAGCGGCTCGGCGGCGGCCCTGTTCCGGCTGCTCGGCCTGCATCCCGGTGTGACCTTCTCCACCCACCTCTCGGCGGCGCTGACCGGGATCTCGCACGGCCGGGCGAGGCGGGACCTCGACGAGCTCGCCTCGGCGCACCTCATCACCGAGGTCCACAGCGGCCGCTACCGCATGCACGACCTGATCCGGATCTACGCCGTCGAGCAGGCCGCCGAGACCGACGCCGCCGACCGGGCCGCGGCGACCACCCGCATCCTCGACTGGTACCTCGCCATCGCCCACGCAGCGAACCGCATCCTCGACCCGGCCCGCGACCGGGTGCCCGCCGCCGACACGGCCTTCGAACCGCCCTTCGCCCGCACCCCCGACGCGGTGCTCGCCTTCCTCGACCGGGAGCACGCCAATCTCGTCGCCGTCGTCGTGCACGCCGAGCGGCACGGGCACCTCGCGGTGACGTGGCAGCTCAGCTACCTGATCGCGGGGTATTTCGAGTCACGCGGGCACGCCGGGGACCGGGTCGAGATCTACCGACGGGGGCACGCGGCCGCCGTCCGGCTCGGGGATCGGGTCGCCGAGGGGATGATGCTCTCCGGGCTCGGGGTCGCCCTCATCACCGCGCACCGGCACGACGAGGCACTCGACCAGCTGCGGGCAGCCCTCGTGGTGATGGCGTCGACCGGGGACGAGCGGGGCCGGGGGCACGTCTACAACAACATCGCCGCCACGCTCGGGGAGCTGCGGCAGTTCGAGGCGGCGACGGAGGCGTGCGAGCAGGCGCTCGCCGTGCACACGGCGAACAACCACCGGTTGGGGGTGCTGCTGGCGCTCAACAACCTGGGGCACCTGCACGCGCGTACCGGCCGACTGGATCTCAGTCTGTCCTGCCTGGAGCAGGGACTGGCGCTCGCGCGGCAGGACGGCGACGTGCGCCTGGAGGGCGCGATCTGGCACAGCATGGGCGAGACGCACGGTTACCGGGGCGATGACGAGGCCGCGATGGCCTGCTTCGGCGAGGCGCTCGCGCTGCGGCGCACGACCGGCAACCTGCTCTATCAGTCGAGCACCCTGCACCAGATCGGTACCGTGCAGCTCCGGTCGGGACGGACCGACGAGGCGCTGGCGACCTTCGCGGAGGAGTATCAGATCAGCCGCAGCACCAACGACGAGCACCTGCAGTCGATCGCCCTCGCCGACCTGGGCAGCGCGCGGCTCGCCGCGGGCGACCCCGCCGGGGCGAGAGCCGACCTGCGGCGAGCGCTGGAGCTGCGCGAGCGCATCCCGGACGACTACGAGCTCGGCATCGTGCAGCAGCTCATCGCGGAGCTCGACCGCCACGATCAGGCCGGGTCCTCCAGCGGCTCGGGGTCGGCCGACTTCTGATCTGCCCGCTCGTCGGCGGGCTCCTCCTCGACACCCTCGACCGGTACGCGCCGGAAGTCCGGATCGGGCTGCGCCGCGAACTCCTCCGGCGTCTCCTCGACGAACGAAGGATCGGGCTGGGCCTCGATGGGGTTGGTCACGACTGCCTCCGGATGGGTGAAACGGTCCCTGTGGGGTAGTTCTACCCCCACGGGGACCGCTCTAACCGCAGGTCAGCGTGATTTGTGCAGCTCGCAGCGCGGCTCCATCGACGGGAACACGATCGGCTTGCCCCTGGCGTCGCCGTCGTCGTTGGCGATCTGCGCGATCGCGAAATCCTTGCAGAAGCGGATGCCCCGGGTCGGCGAGTGCAGCAGCACGACGAACTTCTCCCACTGCTCGTCTTCGGAGTCGGCGTAGACCGGCACCGAGATCTCCTTGCCGGACAGGTCGCCCTTGTCGAAGGCGATCTTGCCGTCGCTGAGCCGCAGATCCTTGTCGTCGGTCGTCTCGTGCAGCACCGAGAACGACAGCTCGCCCGCCTCGGCGCAGCCCGCACTGTGCACCTTGAAGGTGAACCAGGTGACCGGCCCGCTCTCCGGCGCGGTGCCCTCGGCAACGGCGATGTCATTGATGGTGATCTCGCGACCCTTGTCGCAGCCCGCCTGCGCGACCGCCGACACGCCTGCGATCGTGAGCCCCGTCGCCGCGACGACGAGGGCTGACAGCGCGGCCAACCGTCCATGCACCTTGCGCATCCCAATCTCCTCCCCAACCTCACAGATCCGGATGCACATCTCTATCGAAGTGCTGTTGCAGAACTGTTGTAGTGCAGGTCAGCGCCTATGCGAGTGCTGCGCCGCCGGGGAGGTCCACGCCGCCGAAGACGTCAGGCCGGCTCGGCGTCCGGCGCGGCTTCGGCGGAGCGGCTGAGGGGGCAGTCGCACCAGACGTACTTGCCGTTGCCGACGTGCTCGACACCCCACCTGGTGCAGAGGCGCTCGATGAGCATCAGGCCGAAACCGCCGTCGACCCCCGGGCGTTCGTGCCGGACCGGCTCCTCGGAGCTGCCGTCGGCGACCTCGAGGTGCAGGCAGCCGTCCTGGGTGGCGAGCCGCAGCAGCACCGGGGCGACGCCGTGCCGGACGGCGTTGCTCACCAGTTCGGCGGCGACGATGAGAATGTCGTCGTAGGACTGCTGGTAACCCCACTCGTCGAGGCGCTCCATGACGAACCGGCGGGCCGCCGCACCGCTCGCCGGGCTGATGGGCAGCTTCGTCGATGCGCTCAGCATGCCGCCACATCCCCCGGTGGACCCTGGCATCCGCCGCGGCTCTGCTCAGGTTCGACGCGTCGGTTCAGGGGGGTCGGAAGGCTTCGCATTACTCGCCCTTACCCACTCCGCCGAACTCCTACCGCTGGGAGCGCGATCAATCGGATCGGATGTGCTGCTCAGGAAGCGTCGGCGGACCGTGCGGCCGCCGGACCGGCGGCGAGCAGCTCCGCGACGCCGGTCACCTGCAGGACGCGGAGCACCATGCCCTGGGCGCCGGTGATCCGGAACCCCTTGTCGGCGATCTCCGCCTGCCGGTATCCCCGGACCAGTGTGCCGATGCCCGAGGAGTCGAGGAAGGTGACGGCCGTCACGTCGATCAGGACTCCGGGGGAGTCGGACGCGAGCACGTCGTTGAGCGTGGTGTCGAGCTCGTCCTTGACCTGCAGATCTATCTCGCCGTCGAGCGTCAGGCGCACGGTGCCGTCGTGGTCGACGTGGGTCGACATCCGCATGGTTCCCTCGCCTTCCGCGCCTCTGACGGGCATCTGCTCGCCCTGAGACCCTACCGGGGCGGGTGACCGCGTGGCGAGACGGTGGCGCCCCTACGAGGCGGCGTTGCGGACGGCGAGGACCGCGATGTCGTCCCGTACGGGTTCGGCGGAGAAGTTCTTCGCGAGCGAGGCGATCCGCTCGGCGATGACCTCGGCGGGGTGCCCGGCGAGCGTGCTCAGCGTGGCGCAGACCCGGTCGCGGCCGAGGAACTCCCGACCCCGCCGGCGCTCGGTCACGCCGTCGGTGTGGAAGACGAGGGTGTCGCCGGGGGAGAGGGAGACCGGCACCGCCGTGGCGGAGGTGCTCGCGACGAGGCCGAGCGCGGTGCCGCCGACGCCGACCGAGGTGACCTCGGCGTCGGCGTGCAGGAGCAGCGGCGCGTCGTGCCCGGCGAGGTAGACGGTGACCTCGGCGACCCCGCTGCGGAGGTCGGGTGCGTCGATCGTCGTCAGCGCGAGGGTGATGTATCGCTCGGCCCGCTCGAACAGGGTGGTGTTGAGGATCGAGAGGATGGTGGGGACGGGTTTGCCGTCCGCGACCAGGATGCGGATCACGTCCCGCACGAATCCGGTCATCGCCGCGGCCTGGATCCCCTTGCCCGAGACGTCGCCGACATAGGCGAGCCACCGCCCGTCGGGCATCGCCATCACGTCGTAGAGGTCGCCGCCGACCTCGGTCCCCACTCCGCTGGGCAGGTAGCAGGCGCCCACGTCCACCCGCGGGATCCAGGGCAGCGTCTTGGGGAGCAGGGACTGCTGGAGGGTGTGCGCGATCCGCCGCCGCTCCTCGTGCAGCCGGGCGTTGGTGATGGCGGCGCTGGCCCGCCGGGCGAGCTCCTCGGCGAGGATCATGTCCTCCAGTGGCGGCCGGTGCTCGCGGCCGATCACCAGGGCGCCGATCCGCTGCCCGTTGGCGAGCAGCGGCACCGCGAAACCGCTCAGCGGGGCGGGCAGCGGCGAGCCCGGCGGAGCGTCGAAGACGGCGGCGAGCCGCGCCGTGGCGAGCGACCGGCCGAGCTCGTGCCGGCGGTCGAACATGTCGGTCGTGGCGTTCTCGTCGACGTGCGAGACCGCGACTAGGGGGTGCTCACCACCGGGTTCACCGAGGTAGAGGGCTGCCCAGCTGCCCAGCCTGGGTACGACGAGGCGGGGGATCAGCGCCGTGGTGAGGGCGAGGTCGAGGGACTGGGTCAGCAGGTCGCTCACCTCGACCAGGAAGGTCAGCGACTGCTGGCGGGCCTGATCCGACTCGTACAACCGCTGCATGTCCAGGGCGAGGCCGAGCAGGCGGCTCGCGACGGCCGTGAGGAGCCGCGAACCCTGCGGGTCCGGCGTGCCGACGAGGAGCTGCGCGTGCCACGGCGCGCCGATGGAGAGGGCGACCCGGACCGCGGTGCCTTCGCGCAGCGGCTGCCCCCAGGACGCCTCGACGGCGAGCCCGGTGCCGTCGTTGCGGTCGACGAGCAGGGCGCAGCCGTCGGCCCGCAGATGCTCGCCGAGCAGCATCAACACCTGATCGACGTAGGCGGGCGAGTCGGCCCCGGTGGCCGGGGGACAGGCGGCCAGAACTGCCTCGATCGCGGCTTCCGAGGCGGTGTGATCTGCTCCTGGCACCGCTGCAGTCTGCCACCCATCCGGCGGCGCTGCCCGGATGAATGTTGGTCGACACCTGCCCGATAGGCCATCATGAGGTCTGGCGGGGAGTCTGTTGATCTCCCGCCGTCATAGCTGTCGAGCAGTGCGGAGGGCCCGATGACCGTCGAGAACGCCGTCGAGGGCGGCACCGCCGTCCGGTCGGATGACGAGGCCGCCTGGCGTGAGGTGCTGGCCGCGCTGCACGCGGTCCGGCAGGGCGATTTCCAGGTACGCCTACCGCGCGCCGCGGGCGTGCAGGGGGAGGTGGCCGACGCCTTCAACGACGTCACGTCGCTGCTGAGCAGGCGCAACCGTGAGCTGCTGCGCATCTCGCGGGTCGTCGGACGGGAGGGCCGGGTCACCGAGCGGCTCGACGAGGAGGCCTTCGAGGCGGCGTGGGGTGAGGGCATCCGGGCCATCAACAACCTCATCGACGACCTCGGCCGGCCCACGACGGAGTTCGCCCGCGTGATCGTGGCGGTCGCCGAGGGCGACCTCTCCCAGCACATGGCGCTCGACATCGACGGCCGCCCGCTGCGGGGCGAGTTCCAGACGATCGGCCGCACGGTCAACAAGATGATGGACCAGCTCAGCAGCTTCGCCGACGAGGTGACCCGGGTGGCCCGCGAGGTCGGCACCGAGGGCAAGCTCGGCGGGCAGGCCGATGTCCGCGGCGTCTCCGGGACCTGGCGCGACCTCACCGACAACGTCAACTTCATGGCGTCGAACCTCACCAACCAGGTGCGGTCGATCTCACAGGTGACGACGGCGATCGCCGAGGGCGACCTCTCCCAGAAGATCAACATCTCGGCGCAGGGCGAGGTGGCCGATCTCGCCGACACGATCAACTCCCTGACCCGGACGCTGCGCGTCTTCGCCGAGCAGGTGACCCGGGTGGCCCGCGAGGTCGGCACCGAGGGCAAGCTCGGCGGGCAGGCCGACGTGCCCAACGTCGCCGGGACCTGGAAGGACCTCACCGAGGCCGTCAACTACATGGCGTCCAACCTCACCTCGCAGGTCCGCAACATCTCGCAGGTGGCGACGGCGGTGGCCAAGGGCGACCTGTCGCAGAAGATCACGGTGGCGGCGCAGGGTGAGATCCTGGAGCTCAAGGATGTCGTCAACACGATGGTCGACCAGCTGAGCAGCTTCGCCGGTGAGGTGACCCGGGTGGCCCGCGAGGTGGGTTCCGAGGGCAAGCTCGGTGGTCAGGCGCAGGTCTCGGGTGTGTCGGGGACGTGGCGGGATCTGACGGAGAATGTGAATCAGCTTGCCGGGAACTTGACGGCTCAGGTGCGTAACATCGCGCAGGTGACGACGGCGGTGGCGCAGGGCGACCTGTCGCAGAAGATCACCGTTGACGCGCGTGGTGAGATCCTGGAGCTGAAGTCCACTGTCAACACGATGGTCGACCAGCTGAGCAGCTTCGCCGACGAGGTGACCCGGGTGGCCCGCGAGGTCGGTTCTGAGGGGAAGCTGGGTGGTCAGGCGCAGGTCTCGGGTGTGTCGGGGACGTGGCGGGATCTGACGGAGAATGTGAATCAGCTCGCCGGGAACTTGACGGCTCAGGTGCGTAACATCGCGCAGGTGACGACGGCGGTGGCGCAGGGCGACCTGTCGCAGAAGATCACCGTTGACGCGCGTGGTGAGATCCTGGAGCTGAAGTCCACTGTCAACACGATGGTCGACCAGCTGAGCAGCTTCGCCGACGAGGTCACCCGGGTGGCCCGCGAGGTCGGCACCGAGGGCAAGCTCGGCGGTCAGGCGCAGGTGCGGGGTGTCGCGGGGACGTGGCGTGACCTCACCGACAACGTGAACTTCATGGCGTCCAACCTCACCTCGCAGGTGCGCAACATCTCGCAGGTCGCGACGGCGGTGGCCAAGGGCGACCTGTCGCAGAAGATCACGGTGGCGGCGCAGGGCGAGATCCTGGAGCTCAAGGACGTCGTCAACACGATGGTCGACCAGCTGAGCAGCTTCGCCGACGAGGTGACGCGTGTCGCCCGCGAGGTCGGCACCGAGGGCAAGCTCGGCGGTCAGGCGCAGGTGCGGGGTGTCGCGGGGACGTGGCGTGACCTCACCGACAACGTGAACTTCATGGCGTCCAACCTCACCTCGCAGGTCCGCAACATCGCTCAGGTGACGACCGCCGTGGCGCAGGGCGATCTGAGCCAGAAGATCACCGTCGACGCCTACGGCGAGATCCTGGAGCTGAAGTCCACCGTCAACACGATGGTCGACCAGCTGAGCAGCTTCGCCGACGAGGTGACGCGTGTCGCCCGCGAGGTCGGCACCGAGGGCAAGCTCGGCGGCCAGGCGCAGGTGCGCGGCGTCTCCGGCACCTGGCGCGACCTCACCGAGAACGTCAACCAGCTCGCCTCCACCCTCACCACCCAGCTTCGCGCCATCGCCGAGGTCTCCACCGCCGTGACCCGCGGCGACCTGACCCAGCGCATCGACGTCGGTGCGCTCGGCGAGGTCGCCGAGCTCAAGGACAACATCAACCAGATGATCGTCACGCTGGGGACGACGACCCGTAAGAACGCCGAGCAGGGCTGGCTCGACTCCAACATCGCGCGGACGAGCGGCCTGCTCCAGGGGCAGCGCGACCTCAGCGAGGTCTGCAAAATGATCATCTCGGAGGTGGCGCCGCTGATCGACGCGCAGGTCGGCGCGTTCTTCCTGCATGAGGAGCCGGTCGGTGCCACGCAGATCGCCCGGGTCCGCCGAGCGGCCTCCTACGGCCTCACCGACCACGAGGGCGATGTCTCCTTCGCGCTCGGCAGCGGCCTGGTCGGCCAGGCCGGAGCCGATCTGCGCAACATCCGGGTCGCGGGCTCGCACACCGGGCTCACCGTGCAGTCCGGCACCGCGACGATGATCGCCAACGATCTCATCATCCTGCCGGTCATCTTCGAGGGCCGGCTGCTCGGCGTCATCGAGTTCGCCACCGTGTCCGGCTTCTCCGAGCTGCACGTCGACTTCCTCGACCGGCTCGTCAGCACCATCGGCGTCGCGCTCAACACGATCCTCGCCAACCGGCGGACCGAGGAGCTCCTCGACCAGTCCCAGCGCCTCGCGCACGAGCTGCGCGAGCAGTCGGCCGAGCTCCAGCGCGCCAACAACGAGCTGGAGGAGAAGGCGTCGCTGCTCTCCGAGCAGAACCGCAACGTCGAGATCAAGAACCGGGAGATCGAGCTCGCCCGGACCGGTCTGGAGGAGAAGGCGCAGCAGCTCACGGCCGCGTCCCGCTACAAGTCCGAGTTCCTGGCGAACATGAGCCACGAGTTGCGTACGCCGCTGAACTCCCTGCTGCTCCTCGCCCGCCTGCTCGCCGACAACACCGAGGCCAACCTCACCGCGAAGCAGATCGAGTTCGCCCGCACCATCCACAACGCCGGGTCCGACCTGATGGCCCTGATCGACGACATCCTCGACCTGTCCAAGATCGAGGCCGGCCGGATGGACGTCGAGCTCGGCGAGGTCTCCTTCCAGGAGATCAGCGACTATGTGGAGCGCGCCTTCCGGCCGCAGGCCGAGGAGAAGAACCTGCTGCTGCACCTGAGCATCGCCGACGAGCTGCCCGCCTCGATGCTCACCGACGCCCAGCGCCTCCAGCAGATCCTGCGCAACCTGATGGCCAACGCGGTGAAGTTCACCGATGTCGGCTCGGTCAGCCTCGACATCCGGCTCGCACCGCCCGGCACCCACTTCGAGGACCCGGCGCTGCGCCAGGCCGGCCACGTCGTGATGTTCTCCGTGCACGACAGCGGCATCGGCATCTCGGCCGGCAAGCTCGCCCTGATCTTCGACGAGTTCAAGCAGGCGGACGGCACGACGAGCCGGAAATACGGCGGTACGGGGCTCGGATTGTCGATCAGCCGCGAGCTGGCCCGGCTCCTCGGCGGCAGCATCACCGTCGCCTCCACCCCCGGCGAGGGCTCGGTCTTCACGCTCTACCTGCCGGGGATGCTCACCAACGATCCGGCCACGGCGCAGTCGACGCCGATCCTCGCCGCCCGGCCGGACAACCCCGCTCCCGTCTCGCCGGCCCGGCAGCCGATCGTCGGGCGGGTCACCGCCGGGCTGCAGTCGGTCAACGGCGCCCGGCTCGACGGTGCGAAGGTCCTCATCGTCGACGACGACGTGCGCAACGTCTTCGCCCTGACCAGCGCCCTGGAGCTGCACGGGCTGCGGGTGCTCTACGCCGACAACGGCACCGACGGCGTACGCCTGCTCGCCGAGAACCCGGACATCGACATCGTCCTGATGGACGCGATGATGCCGGAGCAGGACGGGTACGAGACCACCCGCATCATCCGCCGTAACCCGCACCTCGCCGACCTGCCGGTGATCTTCCTGACCGCCAAGGCGATGCCCGGCGACCGGGACACCGCGGTGGCGGCCGGGGCCAGCGACTACATCACCAAGCCGGTCGACCTCGACGAGCTGCTGCGGCTCATGGCGAGCTGGATGAGCTACCGGGCGCCGCAGGTGGGGCAGTGACGCCGATCGTGCCGGGCCAACCGGCCAAGATCCTGCTCGTCGACGACCGGCACGACAACCTCGTGGCGCTGGAGGCGATGCTGCAGGGCCTGCCCGTGCAGGCGGTCACCGCGGACAGCGGGGACGCGGCTCTCAAGCAGCTCCTCAAGGGCGATTTCGCGCTGATCCTGCTCGACGCGCACATGCCCGGCATGGACGGCTTCGAGACGGCGGCGCACATCAAGAGCCGGGAGCGCACCCGGCAGATCCCGATCATCTTCCTCACCGCGGCGGATCGGGACGCCCGGCTGGCACTGCGGGGGTACGCCGCCGGGGCCGTCGATTACATGACGAAGCCGTTCGACCCGTGGGTGCTGCGGGCGAAGGTCTCGATCCTGGTGGAGATGTACCTCAAGTCCGAGCACATCGGCGTACTGGCGCGGCAGCTCGCGCAGCTGGAGGAGACGGTCGGCAAGACGCTCGCGGTGCTCGCCGAGAATCCGCCGACCGAGGCCGTCAAGCTCGCGACGGAGCTGCTCCAGGCCGCGATCCGCGACGCCGACACGCCCTAGCCGGCGCGGATCACGCGGTGCCGGTCAGACCTTCCAGAGGGCGTGGACGAGGTTGCCGGTCATGAGCTGGAGGTAGCCGCCCTTCGCCGACCCCGCCGGGATGTCGAAGAAGAGCTTGCCGCCGCTGCGCTGCCCGGTGGTGGTGAGGCTGACCGACGGCAGCGCCGGGCGGAGTGCGCCGGTTTGAGCCTTGTGGACGGTGCCGGGCGCGTCGCGGAAGCGGAAGTTCTCCGGCCCGCCCGTGATCGGGTCGCCCGCCTTGTCGAGCAGGATCGCGACCGTGACGACGAGGCGTACCCGCCCCGGTGCCGCAGCGGGCACCGCCGACACCTCGGTGACGGTGATCGTGGCATGGCCGTCGCCGCGCAGATCGGCGCCGAAGGAGTCGCCGACGCCGAGCACCGAGACCGGGATCTCCGGGTCCGCCGACTGGCGGGTCACCGGTGAGAGCGCAACGGGTGCGTCGGGCTGGACGGTCGAGGTGCAGCCGCCGAGCACGAGCGCGATCAGGACGGCGGCGAATCGGGGAGGCGAAGCGGTCATCGGATATCAGCTCCAGACGGTCGGGAGACCGGGGCGCGCCCGGTGCGGAGCGCGCCCCGGCGGTCACTACGAGGGGTCGGCCCAGCCCGCGATCGGCGTACCGTAGCTGAGGTTGTGCTTGTAGACCTGGTTGTTGAAGTTGCCGGAGACGACCTTCGGCTGGCCGTTGACCCAGCCGACGAAGGTGCCGACGTGGTCGGAGTCGACGAACGGGTCGCCCGAGCTGTTGTAGGTCACCGCGGCGCCCGGGATGATCCCGGCCGTGCCCGCGTGCCACCGGCCGTAGGTGCGGGCCCAGCGGGCCGTGGTGCCCGCCTCGGAGTCCAGGCGCTGCCAGTCGTAGACACCGGCGTTCTTCCACACGACCTTGGTGAAGTCGGCGCACCACGCCTGGCAGGGCTTGTTCCAGACCTTGGAGTAGTAGTTGCAGTTGGAGCCCATCGGGGTCTCCAGCGTGCGGTCGCTGTTGAGCTCCTGGTAGGCCATCTCGACGACCTTGTCGCCCATGGCCGAGGTGAGGCCGGTGTTGACGACCACCGCGTTGGGGGCGCCGGCGACGATCTGCGGTTCGCTCGTCTCGGTGGTCGGCGCGGCGAAGGCCGGTGTGCTGGTCGCGAGCGCGGTGAGCACCCCGGCCGCGGCCATCGCCATCACGGCGCGATGGCGGTTACAGTTGAGACTCATCGAAGGTCTCCTTCCTCTGTGGATGGGGATGGACTCCGGCCGCCGTTGCCGCGGCGGCCGGAGGTCAGGAAGCCGCGGGTGCGCGGCCGTCGGGGTAGATCGCGCAGACGTACTTGTCCCACAGCCGCCCGGCGTAGTAGTCGTGGTCGCGGAGCACACCCTCGACCTGGAAGAGGCTGCCCTGGCCGCTCTGCACCTGCGGCCAGTTGATCCCCGGCACCTCCATGTAGACCTTGTTCAGCGGGAACGTGTGGAACAGGTGCCGGACGAAGAGCGAGACCGCCTGCGCGGGCAGCCCGGTGCCGGCGCTGCTCGGGTGGAAGACCGCCCCGACATAGGTGTGCCGCAGGCTGAGCTCGTCGCCGTAGGCGACCACGTGCCCGACCGGGGCGTCGTCGGCGACCCGGCGCACCACGTACTGCAGGAGGACCTGGTTCCACAGCTCCGCCCGGAACCGCTCCAGCGGCGGGATCGAGCCGCGATAGCGCCAGCGGAAACCGGTCTCCGGCTCGACGGCGAGCGAGTAGAGGAAGCCCAGGTCCTCGCCGACGATCGGCGTCAGCCGCAGCGCGCGCGTCTCCAGCACCGGCACGAGCGGGTCGTGCGGTGGCGTCGCCCGCAGGTGCTCGGGGATGCCGGGCAGGCCGCCGATCCGCAGCCGGGGCCCGTCACCGCGGCTCTCCACCCGGGCCAGCAGGTCGCCGACGCTCGCGGGGAGCAGCTCCTCGGCGAGGATCGGCACGCCGCGCGCCTCCAGCCAGGTGATGACGCGCATCATCGTCAGGCTGTCCAGGGCGAGCCCGTCGCGGAGCGAGGCGCGGTCGGGCACCGCCGAGAGGTCCACGTCGAGCAGGGCCGCGAGCTCGGTACGGACCCGCTCGCGCGGCGGGGCGGCCACCGTGTCTGTCGTCATCGGACACTCCGTTCTGGTTGGGGGGAAAGGCCGTCGGACAGTTCTCCGGCGAGGTAGCGGCGCCGGGTCTCGGCGCGGCGCAGCTTGCCGGAGGAGGTCTTGGGGAGGCGGCCCAGCCGCACCATCACCACGTCGGCCGGGGCCATGCCGGTCTCGCCCGCGACGGCGATCGCGACGGCTCGGCGCAGCGCGTCGCTGTCGGTGCCCCGCGACTCGACGGCGACGACGAGCCGGTCGCCCCGATCGGCGGGGATGCCGAAGGCGGCGGCTCCGCCGGGGCGCACGCCGGGCACCCCGGTCGCGGCGGCCTCCACATCCTGCGGGTAGACGTTGCGCCCGGCCGCGAAGAGCACGTCCTTGGCACGGCCGCAGACGACCAGCTCTCCGTCGGCGAGATAACCCAGGTCGCCGGTACGCAGCCAGGCGCCCTCCCGGCTCGCCTCGCCCCAGTAGCCGCCGACCACGGAGGCACCGCTCACCTCGACCTCGCCGACCATCCGCGGCGGGACGGGATCGCCGGTCGCCACGTCGACGATCCGCAGCGAGGTGCCGGGCACGGGCCGTCCGAGCCGGACGAGCTGCCGCGAGGTCCGCCCGGCGGTCGCCGGAACCGCCACCCCGTCGAGCTCCAGCGCCTCCCGGTCGATCTCGTCGACGGTGACACCGGCACCGAGCGCCGCGAAGGTGACCGCCAGCGTCGACTCGGCGAGCCCGTAGGCACCCACGACGGCGTGCGGGTCGAGCCCGTGCCGCTCCCCGGCGGCGGCGAAGCGCGCCATCGTGGCCGGGTCGATCGGCTCACCGCCGGAGAAGAGGAGGCGCACCGAGCTCAGATCGGTGTCACCCGCGGACTCCAGCAGCTGCGCCATCAGGCCGAAGGCGAAGTTGGGCGCCCCGGTGCTGGTGGCTCGGTGCCCGGCGAGGCGTTCCAGCCAGCTGGCCGGGCGCATGGCGAAGGTGGTCGGGGACTGCAGGACGAGCGGGCAGCTCCGCGACATCGGCAGTGCCAGGAAGCCGATCAGCCCCATGTCGTGATAGAGCGGCAGCCAGCTCAGCCAGCACGCGGTCGCCGGGTCGAGGCAGTCGCGGCCGAGCGCACCCTCGATCGCGTCGAGGTTGGCGGCGAGGTTCCCGTGCGTCACCGGCACCCCGCGCGGCGTCCGCGTCGACCCGGACGTGTACTGCAGCACCGCCAGCTCCCCCGCAGCGGGCCGGACGACCTCGGCGGGCGGGGCGGGCACCGCGAGCAGCTCCCGCAGCGACCGTACCGCCACGGCGGGCTGCAGCTCGTCGGCGATCCCGGCCAGGTCGTCGTCGACGATGACCAGGTCGTAGGCCGCGTCGGCGGCGACGGCGAGCAGGTGCGCCAGGTGGGCGTGGCGGCCGGAGCGGCCGGGGGTCGGCAGCACGGTGAAGGCCGCGCCGCGCAGCCAGACGGCCTGCATCGCGGTGATCAGGCCGACGCTCGTGTCGCCGAGCAGGCCGACCCGGCTGCCGGGGCCGACGCCGTGGCCGGCGAGGGTGGTGGCGAGGCGGCGAGCCCGGTCGTGCAGCTCCGCCCAGGACGCGACGGTGTCGGGCCGGGAGCCGATCCCCGCCACCGTCAGGGTGCCGCCGCGGTCGACCGTCGCGGCGATCGCATCTATCACCGTCTTCATGTCGAGCAGCATGGCCGGGGCTGTTCATCGGAAACGCACGGCTTTCTTCATCGCCGTTTCACGCACCGGGTGACTATCAAGAGATCGACCAATCTAATAGCATAAATGCGTCCTGGCGCCGCGCGGTGGGAGGGTCGGTGAGATACCGGATTCTTGGTGCGCTGCACGTTCTGGGGCAGGACGGGCAGCCATGCGCGCTCGACCGGCGGCAGAGCCGGATCCTCGCGGTCCTGCTGCTCACGCCCAACCAGCTCGTCGGCCGCGACTACCTCATCGACGCGGTGTGGGACACCGCTCCGCCCGCCACCGCGCCCCGGCAGCTGCAGAACTGCATCTCCGCCCTGCGCCAGCGGCTCCCCGGCGGCGGGAACTGGAAGCACGTCATCGCCGCCGAGCCCGCCGGCTACCGGATCCGCCTCGACACGGGGCAGCTCGACGCCCAGGTCTTCGAGGCCGGTGTCGCCGACGCCCAGCAGCAGCAGGCGGCGGGGCGGATCGCCGACGCGGCGGCGAAGCTGCGCGACGCGCTCGCACTGTGGCAGGGGCCCGCGCTCGCGGGTCTCACCGGCCGCGCCATCGAGGCCGGCAGCGCCCGCCTCAACGAGCAGCGGCTCACCATCGTGGAGGACTGCCTCGACCTCGAGTTGCGCCAGGGCCGCCACCATCAGGTCGTCTCCGAGCTGATCGAGCTCGTCGCCGAGCATCCGCTGCGCGAGTTCATGGTCGGCCTGCTGATGCGCGCCCTGCACGGCTCGGGCCGCCAGAGCGAGGCGCTGCACGCCTACGACCTGCTGCGCCGTCGCCTCGACGACGAGCTCGGGCTCGACCCCGGTCCGCAACTGCAGGAGCTGCACGCAAGCATCCTGCGCAATGCCGTGCCGGTCGCCGCCGCGCCGCCCGCCGCCGTCACCGTCCCGGCGGCGACGGCCGGACCGACCGCCCTGCGGCAGCTCCCGGCCCCGGTGCGGCACTTCGTCGGCCGGGACGAGCCCCTCGCCGCGCTCGACCGCCTCGTCGACGCCACCGGCCGCGACGCGGTGGTGATCGCCGTCGTCCACGGCACCGGCGGCATCGGCAAGACCGCGCTCGCCGTGCGGTGGGCGCACCGGGCCGCCCCGGGATTCCCCGACGGCCAGCTCTTCGTCAACCTGCGCGGCTTCGACCCGACCCGGGAGCCGGTCACTCCTGCCGAGGCGATCCGGGGATTCCTCGACGCCTTCGCGATCCCCGCCGACCAGATCCCGCTCGGCCTCGACGCCCAGGCCAGCCTCTATCGCAGCCTGCTCGCCGAGCGCCGGATGCTGATCGTGCTCGACAACGCCCGCCACGTCGACCAGGTCCGGCCCCTGCTCCCCGGCAGCAGCGGCTGCCTCGTCGTCGTCACCAGCCGCAACCAGCTCACCGGCCTCGTCGCGGTCGAGGGCGCGCAGCCGATCACCCTGGACCTGCTCACCACCGACGAGGCGGGCCGCCTGCTCGCCGGGCACCTCGGCGAGGCGAGGGTCGCGGCCGAGCCGGGCGCCGTGGGCGAGCTCGTCTCCCGCTGCGCCCAGCTGCCGCTGGCCCTGGCGATCATCGCGGCCCGGGCCGCCGCGCACCCCACCTTCCCGCTCGCCACCTTCTCCGCCGAGCTCGCCGACGCCCAACGCCGCCTCGACGCGGTCGACGGCGGCGACCAGTTCAGCCAGGTCCGATCGGTCTTCTCCTGGTCCTACCAGCGGCTGCCGACCCGGGCCGCCGCGCTGTTCCGGCTGCTGGGACTGCACCGGGGCCCGGACATCACGGTGCCCGCCGCGGCGAGCCTCGCCGGGATCCCGGCCGGGCAGGCCCGGCAGCTGCTCACCGACCTGTCCCGGGCACACCTCGTCAGTGAGCACGCCACCGGCCGGTACGCCTTCCACGACCTGCTCAGCGCCTATGCCATGGAGCAGGCCGAGGCGAACGACACCGACACCGACCGGCGGCTCGCGGTGCGGCGGCTGCTCGGTTACGACCTCCACGCCGCCTCGGCAGCCGATGCGCTGGTGGCGCCGCACCGCCGGCGTACCCCCGGGTGGGGTGAAGCGGCGGCGGGTGAGGTGCCGGCGTTCGGCGACCACGACGAAGCGCTGGCCTGGTTCGAGGTGGAGCGGGGCAACCTGGTCGCGGCGGTCCGGCTCGCCTGGGAGCACCGCGAATACGAGATCGGCTGGCGCCTGGCCAACCTGCTGTGGGGCCTGTTCCACCTGGAGAAGCACTGGGACGACTGGATCGGCACCCACACGATCGGCCTCGCCTGCGCCCGGGGCTGCGCCGACCGGCGGGCGGAGTTCACGATGCTGAGCAGCCTGGGCACGGCTTATCGGGAGCGGGAGCAGTTCGCCGAGGCGACCCGCTGCCATCAGCAGGCGCTGCGGCTCAGCCGGGAGATCGGCGACCGGCACGGCGAGGCGCAGGCCCTCAACGGGCTCGGCGCGGTCTGCGGCGACCAGCACCAGTTGGCCGAGGCGCGGCGCTATCTGCTCGCCTCGCTGGAGATCCGGCGCCAGGTCGGTGACCGCTGGGGCGAGGCGATCACCATCTGCAACCTGGGCGAGGAGGACCTGCACGCCGGAGACCTGGAGTCCGCCCGCGAGCGCTTCCTGGAGGCGCTGGCGATCCGCCGGGAGATCGGCGACCGCTGGGGCGAGGCGACCGCGCTGAGCTACCTCGGCCAGGCGTGCCAGGCCGCCGGGGACCACGCCGAGGCGGCCCGCTCGCTCACCGAGGCGCTCATGATCCACCGGGAACTGCGCGCCTACTCCATGGAGGCCCTCGACCTGCACCACCTCGGTGTCGCCTTCGGCAGCCTCGGCGAGGCGCAGCGGAGCGCGGAGTCGCTGCGGGAGGCGCTCGCGATCTACCGGCGGCTCGGCATGGCCGCCGCCGTCGAGGTCGAGCTGCTCCTCGCCGAGGAGTGACCCGGCGGTCAGCCGCCCGCGAAGGCGAGGGCCGCGCCGAGGGCGACGAACGAGCCGGCGAAGATCCGGCGGATCCAGTTCATCACCCGGGGACGGGAGATGACGTGCGAGCGGACCACACCGGCGAACGCGCCGTACGCCACGAAGACGATGAACGTGAGCAGCATGAACACTCCGCTCAGCTCCAGCATCCGCAGCAGCGTGTCGGGCTCGCCCGCCTTCACGAACTGCGGCAGGAACGCCACGAAGAAGATGGTCAGCTTCGGGTTGAGCAGGTTGAGCAGGATGCCGGTGCCGATCACCTTCATCGACGACAGGGGAGCGGTCTGCTCGTCGACGACGATCGCCTCCTTGTCCTGCAGGGTGGCCCACGCCATGTAGAGCAGGTAGGCGACGCCGAGGTACTTCACGATCTGGAACGCCGTCGAGCTCGCGTTCAGCAGGGCCGCGAGACCGGTGATCGTCAGCGCCATGTGCGGCACGATCCCCAGGGTGCAGCCGACCGCGGCCACGATGCTCGCCTTGACACCGCGGGACAGGCCGGCCGCCAGCGTGTAGATCACGCCGGTGCCGGGCGTGAGAACGACGATGAGGCTGGTCAATAGAAACGCGATGCTCATGGGAGCCATCCTGCTGTCAGAATGGACCGATGAGTAGCGCCAAATCGGGCCAAGCTGACCGGTCCATATCCGCGGGGTCCGACTTCCTCCAGCTGAATGTCGCCGACGCGCCCGCCGGTCACCTCTCCGACTGGCTCGCCGAGCGCCTGCGGCTCGCCATCTCCGACGGTCGGATCCCACTGGGCGGACAGCTGCCCGCCAGCCGGATCCTCGCCGCCGAGCTGGGCGTGTCCCGTGGCGTCGTGACCGAGGCCTACCAGCGGTTGATCGACGACGGGCACGCCGCGGGCCGGGGCCGGGCCGGCACGGTGATCGTCGCCGCGCCGGTGTCCACAGTGGTCTCGGATGCCCGCGCCACCCTGCCGCCCGCGGCGGAGCTGTTCGCCGCGACGCCCCGCGACGACATCTTCGACGCGCTGCGCGAGGCGCCGGTGCCCTTCGACCTCACCCCGGGCATGCCGGACCTCGCGGCGTTCCCGCGGACGGCCTGGCTCCGCGCGGAGCGGGCCGTGTTCGGCCGCCTCTCGCCGACCGACCTCGGCTACGCCGACCCGCGCGGCACCCCGGCGCTGCGGCACGCGGTCGCGACCTGGCTGGCCCGGTTCCGGGGAATCCGGGTGGATCCGGCCGAGGTCGTCATCGTCGCCGGTGTGTCCCAGGCACTCGGGCTCGTCACGCAGGTGCTGCGCCAGGACGGGATCACCGCGATCGCCGTGGAGGACCCCGGGTCGCTCGGCGCCCGCCAGCACCTGCGCAACTGGCGGGTGCAGACGCCTCCGGTCCCGGTCGACGGGGCCGGGCTGAGGGTCGACGCCCTGAGCGCCACCGGCGTCGGCGCGGTGATGCTCACCCCGGCGCACCAGTTCCCGACCGGGGTCGTGCTCGACGGCGACCGCCGCCGCCAGCTGATCCGGTGGGGCGGCCTCGTCATCGAGGACGACTACGACGCCGAGCACCGCTATGACCGGGCCCCCGTGCCCGCCCTGTGGTCGATGATGCCCGAGCAGGTCTGCTATGCCGGCAGCGTCTCCAAGCTGCTCGCGCCGGCCCTGCGCCTGGGCTGGCTGCTCGCCCCGGCCCGGTACCGCGACGCGCTGGTGGCGGCGAAGCGCAACGCGGACCTCGGCAACGCCACCCTGCCGCAGCTGGTGCTCGCCGAGCTGATGTCGACCGGCGATCTGGAACGCCAGCTGCGCTTCCTGCGCCGCCGCCACGTCCAGCGCCGTGATGCCATGATCGACGCGATCCGGACCCACCTGCCCGGCGCCACCGTGCACGGAGCGGCGGCGGGCCTACACCTCATGGTGACCTTCGACGCCGACTTCTCCGACACGGAGCTCGCGGCCGCCGCGTTCGGGCGGGGGGTGAAGGTGCAGCCGCTCTCCTGGCACCGCCAGCTGCCGAGCCGGCCGGGCCTGGTCCTCGGCTACGCCGGGAACACGCCGGGCGACCTCCTCGGCGGCGTCGCCGCGCTCGGTGCGGTCCTGCGCGAATTTTGTTAACAAATTTTGAATGCCGTGAACAGGGCGTTGCTGGTCTGGAGGCTTCTAGCAGCTCAGGACGCCTTGTACTTTGCATATGGGTATGCAATTCTGTCGATGCAACTAATCCGGTGTGGATTTCACGGGGGAACTGTTATGCCGCTCAGCAGGCTGGAACGCCGGTGCCCGTCTCACGGCGGGAAGTGTCAGCTCGCCGGAGGTCCGCGATCAGTCCGGATCGGCGGGCTGCGGCGGCCCTGACGGCGATGTCGTTCTTCGACGACCGGATGTGATCGCGAAGGTCCCGCGCGATCCCGGCGAAGCGGCGGTCGGCATCGACATCGACGACACCCCTCAGTCCCATCGACTCGCCGAGTGCGGCTGGTAGCCGCCCGAACCCAACCGCGCACCGCATCGCGACCCAGCGGCCATCGTCGCCCGCGACCACCACACATCACACCCGACTGTGCCCTTGGCGTGCGCTGATTCCGCATGCCCATGACCTGATAAATCCACAATAATCGATGTCTGTGATCGATTTTGTCCGTGATCGATGTTTTGTTCGTGATCGATATAGAGGGAGGCATTTCGATGGATGGCGACACTGACACCGCGGCCCCGGTGATGATCGGCAACATGTTGCCCCAGTCGTGGGTCAGCCGCGTTGACCTTAAACTGATCGCCGACAGCGTGGGCACGCCGGTCTTCGTCTACAGCGAGGACCAGCTGCTGCGAAACGTCGGCCGGATCACGTCCGCGGCAGAGGCGGCCGGGCTCGCCGACCGGGTCGAGCTCTTCGTCCCGTTCTTCCCCAACTCGAACCCGCATGTCCTGCAGCCGCTCCAGGAGGCGGGCGTCGGCCTGCTGCTCCAGGTGCCCGGCGAGTACCGGATCCTGCGTCAGTTCGGGTTCGACAAGTTCATCGTGTCACCCGGCCACGTCGCCGACGAGGAGATCGACTTCTGGTCGGCGACGGGCTACCCGACCTTCCTGGGCAGCCTGAGCGAGGTGGAGCACGCGCTGCGTACCAACGCGCCGTCGATCAGTGCTCGGATCGACAGCCTCGACTCCGGCAAGCCCGGCATCAAGTACGGCGAGCTGGGCCGCCTGTCCGACCTGCTGAAGGAGTACGACCGGGACCTGGAGTGCTTCGAGGTCTACTGCGGCAGCGGCAACTCCCTCGATGAGATGAGCAAGATCATCGAGACCATGTTCGAGATCTTCAACACCCACTTCCCGACCTCGCGCTCCATCAACTTCGCCGGCGGCCACGGCTTCGTCTACGAGTCCTGGGACGAGACGGAGAAGCACTTCGACTGGGGCCGGTATTTCCTGACCATCCGGGATATCGCCGACCGGATGGGCGTACCCGAGCACGTGGCCTTCCTCTTCGAGCCGGCCCGCGACGTGCTCGCCGACACCGGCGTACTGCTGATGGGTGTCAAGCGCGACGTCATCACCAACCCGGTGTTCAGCCTGGTGGTGACCGACGGGTCCCGGATGCTGATGCCCTCGGCCCAGCTGCGGGACCGGCGGCACAACGTCGCCTTCCTCGACGCGGAGATGCGGGAGATCTGCGCGCGCAACACCACCGACGGCGTCTACGCCGCCGTGCGCGGCCGGACCATCCTGCGGCACGACTACATCCTGCCGGGGCACTACTGGGTTCCGACCGGCGTCGACGCCGAGAGCTACATGCTGGTGCTCGACGTCGGGGCCTACTGCGCCACCCAGCACATGGAGTTCCTCAACGTGCCGCCCGCCGCCGAGGTGCTGGTGAACACCGACGGATCGGCGCACCTCATCACGTCGCGCGGGGACGACCTCGACAAGTGGCGCAACCTGCTCGCGGTGAAGAAGGAGCTGAGCAAGTGACCCCCGAGGCCGAGCCCTTCGCGCTGTTCGGCGAGTGGCTGGCGGCGGCCGGCACGACCGAGGTCAACGACCCCAACGCCATGGCGGTGGCGACGGTCGACGCCGACGGCCTGCCGAACGTCCGGATGGTGCTGCTCAAGGACTTCGACATCGACGGCTTCGTCTTCTACACCAACACCCGGTCGGCGAAGGGCGGCGAGCTCGCCGACAACATGCGGGCGGCGGGCGTGCTGCACTGGAAGAGCGTGCGGCGGCAGGTGCGGTTCCGGGGCCCGGTCGAGGGGGTCACCGACGCCGAGGCCGACGCGTACTTCGCCTCCCGCGCCCGCGACAGCCGGATCGGTGCCTGGGCCAGCCAGCAGTCCCGGCCGCTGGCCGACCGGGCCGAGCTCGAGGCGGCGGTGGCCCGCGAGACCGCACGCTTCGGATCGGGCGAGGTGCCGCGCCCGGTGCACTGGACCGGCTTCCGGATCAGGCCGGTCTACCTGGAGTTCTGGACGGACATGCCGTTCCGGCTGCACGACCGGCTGGTCTACCGGCGGGACAAGCCCGAGGGCGACTGGAGCCGAGGCCTCCTCCATCCCTGAGCACGTCGCACCACCTCCGTTCACAGCAGAGTCCACAGCAGACAGGAGTCACATGGAGACCACCACCGACCTCGCCGTGCGCCCGGCCGATTCGACAGCGGGATTGGAGGCCGTGCGTGCCACCGTCGCCGACGCCTGCGGCCGAGCCGGGCGCGAGCTCGAGTCCGTGACGCTCGTCGCGGTCTCGAAGACGGTGCCGGTCGAAACCCTGGAGCTGGCCCTCAAGGCCGGGCAGCGGGTCTTCGGCGAGAACAGGGTCCAGGAGGCGAGGGCGAAGTGGCCCTCGCTCCGGGAGGGATGCCCTGATCTGGAACTGCACCTGCTCGGCCCGCTGCAGACCAACAAGGTCCGCGAGGCGGTCGAGCTGTTCGACGCCATCCAGTCGGTGGACCGGCCCGTCATCGCCGCGGCGCTGGCCAAGGAGTGCGCGAAGCAGGGCCGCCGGCCGAAGCTGTTCGTCCAGGTGAACACCGGGGCGGAGCCGCAGAAGGCCGGCATCCTGCCCGACGACGCCGACGGCTTCCTCGCCGAGTGCCGGGAGGCGTACGGGCTGGAGATCGCCGGTCTGATGTGCATCCCGCCGGTGGACGAGCAGCCGGAGCCGCACTTCACCCTGCTGGGCGAGATCGCCGCCCGCAACGGGCTCGCCCTGCTGTCGATGGGGATGAGCGCGGACTTCGCGCGGGCGGTGGAGTACGGTGCCACGCACGTCCGTGTCGGCACCGGGATCTTCGGCTACCGGCCACCCCTCAAGGCCGCCGGGTGACCCGGCCGGCCGGCTACGACATCCTCTTCGAGCCGCTGCGGATCGGCCCCGTCGTCGCGAAAAACCGGTTCTTCCAGGTGCCGCACTGCAACGGCATGGGGCGCGGTTACCCCAGCTCGATGGCGGCGATGCGGGGCATCAAGGCCGAGGGCGGCTGGGGGGTGGTCTGCACCGAGCAGTGCGACGTGCACTACTCCGGCAACCACCCCCGCGAGCTGCGGCTCTGGGACGACAAGGACGTGCCCTACCTGGCCCGGGCCACCGATCTCATCCACGAGCACGGCAGCCTCGCCGCGATCGAGCTCGCGCACAACGGCTTCCGGACCGGCAACCTGGAGAGCCGGGCGATCCCGCTCGCGCCGAGCCTCGCCCTCACCAGGGGCATCCAGCCGATCACGGCGCGGGCGATGGACAAGAGCGACATCCGGGCCGCCCGGCGCTGGCACCGCACGGCCGCGATCAACGCCAGGCGGGCCGGGTTCGACATCGTCTACGTCTACGCCGGGCACGACATGACCCTGCCGGTGCACTTCCTGTCGCGGCGATACAACCAGCGCACCGACGAGTACGGCGGGAGCCTGGAGAACCGGGTCCGGCTGCTGCGGGAGCTGATCGAGGACGCGAAGGAGGCGGTCGGCGACACCTGCGCGGTCGCGGTGCGGTTCGGCGTCGACGAGCTGATCGGCCCGAACGGCATCACCTCCGAGGACGAGGGCCGCGACGTGGTCGAGATGCTGGCGGAGCTGCCCGACCTGTGGGACGTGAACATCAGCAACTTCGACAACGACGGCCAGACGGCGCGGTTCAGCGCGGAGGGCTACCAGGAGCAGTACGTCAAGTTCGTGAAGTCCGCGACCACCAAGCCGGTCGTCGGAGTCGGCCGGTTCACCTCGCCGGACACGATGGTCGCCATGATCAAGGGCGGGACGCTGGACTTCATCGGCGCGGCCCGGCCCTCGATCGCCGACCCCTTCCTGCCCCGCAAGATCGAGGAGGGCCGGTTCGACGACATCCGCGAATGCATCGGCTGCAACATCTGCGTCGCCGGGGACAAGGCCAGCGTGCCGATGCGCTGCACCCAGAACCCGACCATGGGCGAGGAGTGGCGCCGGGGCTGGCACCCGGAGTTCATCCCTTCCAAGGACACCGACGACACGATCTTCATCATCGGGGCCGGTCCGGCCGGCCTGGAGGCGGCCCGAGCGCTCGGCCAGCGGGGTTACAGCGTGCTGCTCGCCGAGCGGGACCGCGAGCTGGGCGGCCGGGTCCGGCGGGAGAGCCTGCTGCCTGGCCTCGCCACCTGGGGGCGGGTCCGCGACTGGCGGCTCGGGCAGCTCAAACGGATGCGCAACGTCCAGCTGCTGCCGGGCAACGAGATCACCGCCGACGACGTCCTGCAGGCCGAGATGTCGCTGGTCGCGATCGCCACCGGCGCCCGGTGGCGATCCGACGGCATCGGCCGCCACCACAGCGCGCCGATCCCCGGGCTGGACTCGATCCCGGTCTTCACCCCCGACGACATCATGGCCGGTCGGCTGCCGTCCGGCCGGGTCGTGGTCTTCGACGACGACCACTACTACATGGCCGGGGTGATCACCGAGCTGCTGGTCGCGAAGGGCTGCGAGGTCACCTTCGTCACGCCGGAGAGCCTGGTCTCGGCGTTCACCCAGTTCACCACCGAGCAGCGCCGGATTCAGCGCCGAATCATCGAGCTCTGCGCGGCGGTGCGCACCTCCACCGGGCTGCGCGGGACGGATCCGGGAGTGGCCCACCTCGCCTGCGCCTACACCGGGCGCGAGACGGAGGTCGCCGCCGACGCGATCGTGCTCGTCACCGGCTCCGTGCCGCGCGACGAGCTCTACCACGAACTCCAGGCCCATGGCGCGACGGCGCTGACCGAGGCCGGGATCCGTCGGGTCGTCCGGGTGGGCGACTGCCTGGGACCCGGGATCATCGCGGCCGCCGTCTACAGCGGACACCTGTTCGCCCGCACCCTGGACACCGATCTCACCGACTGGACCCCGTACCGGCGCGAGAACGTCGAGCTCGACTGGGACCAGCCGTTACCGCAAGGAGCGTCCCATGGATGAGTTGAAGCCCATGATCGCCAAGGTGGCGACCGGCGCGGCGCTGACCCGCGAGGAGGCGGCGCTCGCCTTCGAGCACATCATGGCCGGTCAGGCGACCCCCTCGCAGATGGGCGCGCTGGTGATGGCGATGCGCGTCCGGGGCGAGACGATCGACGAGATCACCGGCGCGGTGGTCGCGATGCGGGCCAAGATGCGCGGCGTCCAGGCACCGCCGGACGCGATGGACATCCTGGGGACCGGGGGTGACGGCTCGGGCTCCTACAACATCTCCACCTGCGCGGCCTTCATCGTCGCCGGTGCCGGCGTGACCGTCGCCAAGCAGGGGAACCGGGCCCTGTCGTCCCGGTGCGGCGCGGCCGACGTGCTCACCGCCCTCGGCGTGCGGATCGATCTGGATCCCGAGCAGGTGGGCCGCTGCGTCGCCGAGGCCGGGATCGGCTTCATGTTCGCCCCCGGCCACCACCCGGCGACCATGCACGTCGCCAAGACCCGGGTGGAGCTCGGCACGCGCACCATCTTCAACCTGCTCGGCCCGCTGACCAACCCGGCCGGGGTCCGGCGGCACCTGGTCGGGGTCTACGCCCGGGAGTGGGTCGAGCCGATCGCCGAGGTGCTGCGCAACCTCGGCTCGCTGCGCGCCTACGTGGTGCACGGCGCCGACGGGCTGGACGAGATCAGCACCACCGGCCCGACGACCATCGCCGAGCTGGACAACGGCATGATCAGGACGTTCGAGGTGACCCCGGAGGAGGTGGGCCTGCCCCGGGTCGCCCCGGCTGCGCTGCGGGGCGGCGACTCGCAGCACAACGCGGCCGCGCTGCTCGGTGTCCTGGACAATGTGCACAGTCCCTACCGGGACATCGCGTCCTTCAACGCCGCCGCGGCGCTCGTGGTCGCGGGCCGGGCCGGTGATCTCTCCGAGGGCATCAAGATCGCCGTCGAGTCGATCGAGTCCGGCGGGGCCAGGAACGCGCTCCATAGACTGATCACCGTGTCGAACGCGTGACCTCGCGAAACGGAGAGTGAGATGGCGGATATCCTCAGCAAGATCGAGGGGTACAAGCGGGAGGAGATCGCCGCGGCGAAGCGGGATCGCCCGCTGGCCTCGCTGGCCGAAGACGCCCGGGCGGCCTCACCCCCGCGCGGGTTCCTCGCCGCGATCGAGCGCCGGCTCGACCAGGGCGGCTACGCGCTGATCGCCGAGATCAAGAAGGCCAGCCCGTCGAAGGGGCTGATCCGCCCGGACTACGACCCGGCGGCCCACGCCCGGGCGTACGAGGAGGGCGGAGCGGTCTGCCTGTCGGTGCTGACCGACACGCCGTCCTTCCAGGGCGGGCCCGCGGACCTGGCGGCGGCGCGAGCGGCGTGCTCGCTGCCGGTGCTGCGCAAGGACTTCCTCTTCGACCCCTACCAGGTGGTCGAGGCGAGGGCCTGGGGAGCCGACTGCGTGCTGCTCATCCTGGCCGCGATCGACGACGCGACCGCCGCCGACCTGGAGCAGACGGCGTTCGACCACGGCATGGACGTGATCATCGAGGTCCACGACGAGGCGGAGCTGGAGCGGGCGCTGCGGCTGCGGTCGCGGCTGATCGGCATCAACAACCGCAACCTGAAGACGTTCGAGACCACGCTCGCCACCAGCGAGTCGCTGGCGCCGAGGGTCCCGGCCGGGCGGGTGATCGTCGGTGAGAGCGGCATCGCCGAGACCAAGGACCTGGTGCGCCTCGGCGAGGTGGGCATCTCGACCTTCCTCGTCGGCGAGAGCCTGATGCGTCAGCCGGACGTCGAGGCGGCGACCAGGTCACTGCTCGGCGGCTGAGCGGGCGGTCGCGACGAAAAGGCGGATCAGGCCGTGGTCCTTCACTCCCCGGGTCGACTCGACCCCGCTGGAGACGTCGACTCCCCACGGCCGGGCGGCGGTGACGGCCTCGGCGACGTTGTCCGGCCGCAGGCCACCGGCGAGCAGCCACCGCCCCTGCGGCCGGGCCGCACCGAGCAGGGACAGGTCCCAGCGCTCGCCGGAGCCCGCGACCGGGGAGTCGAGCAGGAGCAGCTCCTCGCCGTAGGCGCCGACACGGACATCCGTGTCGGCGCCGAGGGTGGTGGCCCGGATCAGCCGGAAGGGCAGCCCGGCCAGCTCCTCGAACGCCGAGCGCGGGTAGTCGCCGTGCAGCTGCAGGGCCGCCACCCCGGCCGCCAGTGCCAGCCGCGCGGCCTCGGCCGCCGGGATTCCACTGACGACTCCCACGGTGAGCACCTCCGGCGGGACCGCGGCGGCCAGCAGCCGTGCCTCGCCGGGCTCGACCCGCCGGACGCTGTCGGTCAGCACGAATCCGATCGCGTCGGCGCCGGCGTCGACCGCCGTCGCGACGTCGCCCTCGGTACGGACACCACACACCTTCACGAACATGCGCTGACCCTAATACCCGGGTCGTCATGGCGTGGTTGGTACCCTTTTGGAACGCGCCGGTTACATGCCGCTACATCGACGGGCATGACATATTTCCACCTAGGACAGCAGGGTCGTGCGATGTATTTTCAGCATTCGAATGAGATCTGGACCGACTTCCCGGAGCTCGTGCCCGGCGTGCTGCACGTCGAGGGGATCACCGCCGAGGCGGCCACGGACGAGCCGATCGCCAGGTTCAACGCGATCGCGCAGTCCCGCCTCGCCACCGCCTCGGAGAGCGAGCTGCCCGAGATCCAGGCCTGGCGCCGGACGTTCGCCAAGATGGGCCTGAAGCCCACGCAGTACCGGTGCGCCTCGGAGTCGCTGCTGCGCCGGTTCAAGAAGGAGGGGTCGCTGCCGCCGATCCATCCGCTGATCGACATCTGCAACGCGATCTCGCTGGCGTACGCCATCCCGATCGCGGTGTTCGACACCTCCTCGATCAAGGGGCACATCGAGGTGCGGTACGCGACCGGCGAGGAGACCTACCTGACCTTCTCCGGCGAGGTGGAGAACCCGGAGCCCCGCGAGGTGATCTTCGCCGACGAGGCCGGCCAGGCACACGCCCGGCGCTGGACCAACCGGCAGAGCGGCCTGTCCGCCATCCGGAGCACGACGAGGTCCGCCCTGATCGTCTCCGAGGCCCTGCACGAGTCGGCCTTCTCCGACGTCCAGCAGCTCATCGCCACGGTCGCCGACGAGCTCAACGCGGCCTGGTCGGTGGTGCCGAAGACCACCGTGCTGAGCCAGTCCGCGCCGCGTTTCGACTTCTGAGCGGCCCGGGCCGAGCCGGGTGCTGCCCCGCCTGATCGCCACCGATTTCGACGGCACCCTCACCGACGGCACCGGGCGGGTGCCGTCGCGGACGACGGCGCTGCTCGCCCGGCTCGGCTCGATGGGCATCCCGGTGGTCGTCGCCACCGGCCGGTGCCTCGGCGGCCTCGCCCCGGTCCTCGCGGCGGTGCCCACGGATGCACCGGTGGTCTGCGGCAACGGCGCTCTCGTGATCGACCCGGTGACCGGTCGGACCCTGGCGGAGTGGCTGATCCCGCCCGCCACCCTCGCCGAGCAGACCGACCGGCTCCGGGCCCGGCTGCCCGGGCTGCGCTTCGGCGCCGAGCGCGAGGCCGAGTTCGTGCACGAGGCCGGCTACCCGGCGCCGGCCCACGGTCCGCGGCGGCAGATCCGCGAGGTGTCGACGGCAGAGCTCGTCTCCCTGCCGGTGCCGAAGCTCGTCGCCCGGTGGCCGGGCGAGCCCGACGCCGACCACCACGAGCTGATCGGGGCGACCGTCGCCGGGCAGCTCAACGCCAGCTACTCCGGAACCTACGGGCTGGCGGAGCTGTCGGCCCCGCACGTCACCAAGGCGAGCGGGCTGGCCTGGGTCGCGGCGCGGCTGGGCGTGGCGCCCGGCGACGTGATCGCCTTCGGTGACATGCCCAACGACCTGCCGATGCTGCGGTGGGCCGGGCAGGGCGTCGCGGTCGCGTGGGCGCATCCGGCGGTGCTCGACGAGATGACGACCCGCACGCCGGACGGCGGGGTCGCGGCCTACCTGACCGCCATGCTGGAGAACACGCCCTGAGCGAGCACGTGTCCCGTCCCACAGCACGGCGCGTTGCCGCAGCTCCGCCGAGGGGGCAGGCTCGGACGGGTGCGGACAGTTGCGGGGAAGACCGACCACGTCGTGGTCATCGGTGCCGGGCTCGGCGGGCTCTCGGCCGCCCTGCACCTGCGCGGCGCGGGCCGATCGGTCACCGTGCTCGAACGCGCCGACCGGCCCGGCGGCCGGGCGGGCCGGTTGGAGCTCGACGGGTTCCGCTTCGACACCGGCCCGACCGTGCTGACGATGCCGCACCTGATCGACGACGCGCTCGCGGCGGTGGGGGAGCGCCGCGAGGAGTGGCTGACCCTGCACCGGCTCGACCCGGCCTACCGCGCGCACTACGCCGATGGCTCCACACTGGACGTCCACTGCGAGCCGCAGCGGATGGCGGCCGAGGTCGAGCGCCTCTGCGGGCCCCGTGAAGCGCAGGGCTACCTGCGCTTCGCCGCCTTCACCGAGGCGCTCTACCGCACCTCGATGCGCGACTTCATCGACCGCAACGTCGACTCCCCGCTCGACCTGGTGCGCCTCAACCTCGTCAGGCTCGTCGCGATGGGCGGCTTCCGGCGGATGGCGCCCAAGGTCGGCCAGTTCTTCACCGACGAGCGGCTGCGCCGGATCTTCTCCTTCCAGGCCCTCTACGTCGGCCTCTCGCCGCAGCAGGCGCTCGCGCTCTACCTGATCGTCAGCTACATGGACACCGTCGCGGGCGTCTACTTCCCCGAGGGCGGCATGCACTCCATCGGCGTCGCGATGGCCGGTGCGGCGGCGAAGCACGGCGTCGACGTGCGCCTCGGCACCGGAGCCGAGCACCTCGAGCTGCGCGGTGACCAAGTGGTCGCGGTCGTCACGAGCACCGGCGAGCGGATCCCCGCCGACGCGGTGGTCGTCAACGCCGACCTCCCCGCCGCCTACGACCTCCTGCCCGAGCGGCTGCGACCGGCTCGGCCCGGGCGCCTGCGCGCGGCGCCGTCGTGCGTTCTCCTCCATCTGGGTACGCGTGGCGAAACCTCCCACCACACCGCGCACCACAACCTGCACTTCGGCACCGCCTGGCGGCAGATCTTCACCGAGCTGATCGATGACGGCCAGCTGATGAGCGACCCGTCCCTGCTCGTCACCCAGCCGACCCGGACCGATCCGGCGCTCGCCCCCGACGGCGGCTCGACCTTCTACGTGCTGGCTCCCGTCCCCAATCTCGCCGTCGGCCGCCAGGATTGGTCCACCCTCGCCCCCGCCTACCAGGAGCGGCTGCTGGCGACGCTGGAGGAGCGCGGCTATGCCGGTCTGGGGGCGAGCGTGCGGACGAGCCGGATCATCACCCCGCTGGACTGGCAGCGGGACGGGTTGGTGAGCGGCACGCCCTTCTCCTTCGCGCACAGCTTCGGCCAGACCGGCCCGTTCCGCCCGCCGAACCTGCTGCCGGGGGTGGCCAACCTGGTGCTCGCCGGGTGCGGCACGGTGCCGGGGGTCGGGGTGCCGATGGTGCTGATCTCCGGGCGGCTCGCCGCACAGCGGATCACCGGCTAGGTGCGCGCCCCCAGACGGCGAGGTGCGCGAAGGAGGTGTCGAGAAAGGAAGGATCGGCGAAGAGCGCCATGCCCTCGGCGTACTCCCGCTCGGTGATCGTGCCGTGCGCGAGCATCATCGGCCTGATCCGCTCCAGCGTGGAGACGAGCGCGACCTCCATGGTGCTGCCGCCACCACCGACCAGCAGCGGGGTGTGGATGAGGCCGAGCTCGACGAGGCCTGCCGCGGCGAAGGCGAGCGGCAGCCGGCGGGGCGAGCGGATGTCGGAGCCCATCACCTGGGCGGTGCAGTCGTCGAAGGCCTGCACCAGCCGTCGCATCGCCGGGTAGGGGCAGTTCTCCAGCCCGAAGACGCAGGGATCGTCGACGACCAGCCAGCCGCCCGGGACCAGCGCGCGGGCCAGCCGGGCGATGATCGCGTCCCGATCGCCGAGGTGCACCAGCACCGCCCGCCCGTGGATCAGGTCGAAGGCCGCCTCGGGCAGCGGATCGGTGAGCAGGTCGAGCACCTGCGTGGTGATGTTGGGCGCGCCGCCGGTGTCGAGCAGGGTGACGTCGACGTCGGTGGCGAGCACCGAACCGGCCGGGCAGCGGTTGGCGAGCCAGCGGGCGATCGAGCCGCCACCGCCGCCGATCTCCAGGCAGCGCCAGTCCGGGCGCGGGCGCAGCCCTTCGAGGGCGGTGACGGTGAGCGGATCCAGCATCAGCTCCAGCGAGCGCAGGCGGGTCGCCTCGCTGGGGTGGGCGTGGCTGAGGGGGCTGCCGCTGTAGCGGTCGGTCGGCACGGGTTTGCTTCTCATCGGGAAAGGGCGCGGTCGATGGCGTCGAGCGAGGCGTCGGGGACCCAGGAGCCGTGGAAGCCGACCGGGACGCGGATCGGCAGGCGGATGCGGGCGATCGGCGGTGCCGTGAACTCCGGCGCGTCGAGGATGACCAGCTCGCTGCGGTCGGTCGTGCGGTCGTAGACGAAGCTGAGCAGCCAGCCCTCGTCCTCGCCGGGCCCCGACGCGACGAAGACCGCCTCCCCGGGGACGGTTGCGGGGCCGAGGTCGCTCTCGCTGACGGAGCCGTCGCGCAGGTCGCGCTTGAGCAGCGCGCCCGGCTCGCGCACGCCGCTGGGGTCGGGAAACGCCAGGGTGTACGCCCACCGGTGGTCCCTGCCCTGGAGCCGGCCGTCGATGCCGGGGATATCCTCGTCCCGGTCGTCGAGCTGCTCCTCGGCCACCGAGCCGCTGCGCAGGTCGACGCGGTACTCCCAGAGCACTGAACTGCGGTCGAAGGGCCGGGCCTGCCCCGGTTCGAAGAGCCGCTCGTAACGGCAGGTGCGCAGCACGATCGCCTCGCCGTCCTCGTAGGCGTTGACCAGGTGGAACGAGAACCCGGGCGCGACCTCGAACCACCGGACCGCGCCGCCGCCGTCGCGGGGCAGCACCCCGATCCGGTTGGCCCGGCGCGGATCCCAGGCGAAGGGCGCCTGCCCGGTGATCGCGCCGATGATGCGGAAGACGACCGGGCTGTCGAGGAACAGGACGAACCGGGGTGTCAGCGCCATGTCGTGCACGAGCGGCCGGCCCGTCACCTCGATCCGCTGCACCGTCCGGGCCCGGGCGTCGCCGTCGAGCACGATGTACTCCAGGAAGGGCAGCAGCGGGGAGTAGGCGATGGCGTGCAGCTCGCCGGTGACCGGGTCGCGCCGGGGGTGCGCCGAATACCCGTGCGGCAGCGTCCCGCCGAGATCGGTGTATTCGACGGTCTCCAGCGTGGACGACAGCCGGACCGGGGTGCAGCCCGCCTCGACCAGGCCCAGCAGCAGGTCACCGTGGGCGACCACGTTGGTGTTCACCACGTCCCGCAGCGAGTGCCGCGGCCCCGGCGGGCGGGGACCGGGGGCGGCCCGACGGGCCGATCGGGACCGGATGAAGCGGCTGCGGTACCACTCGGCCCGGCCGCCGCGCAGCCGTACGCCGTGCAGCATCCCCTCGCCGGTGAAGTCGGGCACGTTGCCCTCACCGCGCCGGGCCCGGCGCAGCATGTTGGGGCCGTTGCGGACGAAGAGCCCGTCGAGCTCCGCCGGGATCGTGCCGTGCACCGGCAGGTCCAGCGCCGTCGTCTCCCGATCCACCGGTGCGAAGGCCCCGTGCAGGTAGGGCCGGTCGATCGGGTCCATGCGAACCTCCCAGGCTGCCACCGCGTGCCCCGACCGTATGGCCGCCCGCGGGCATGGCCAAGGCCTCGTTCCGCCTGGCGGCACAGCCGGTGGCCCGTCGGCTGCCACCGATGCACGCTGCGAGGATGCCCACCTCCCCGCAGGCGTCCGGCATCGCGTCCCTCGGCAGCGACTGGACGCTGACGGCGGCATACGAGCGCTGCCGCCTGCTGCACGCGCACCACGGCCGCACCTACTACCTGGCGACGATGCTGCTGCCCCGCTGGAAGCGACGGCACATCCACGCCCTCTACGCCCTCACCCGATACGCCGACGAACTCGTCGACGACGTCACGGTCTCGGCCGACGCGGCGCAGCGGCGCCGGGTGCTGACCAGCTTCGCCGCCGACTTCGCCGCCGCGCTCGCGGGGGAGCCCTGCCACCACCCGATCCTCACCGCCGTGGTGCACACGATCCACGCGTTCGGCATCCCCCGCGCCGACTTCGACAGCTTCTTCGCGTCGATGGCGATGGACACCGAGCGCGACGGCTACGACACCTACGACGACCTCCTCTCCTACATGGAGGGATCGGCGGCGGTGATCGGCACGATGACCCTGCCCGTGCTGGAGGCCGCCGATCCGGCCGCCGCCCGCGAACCGGCCCGGCAGCTCGGCTTCGCCTTCCAGCTCACCAACTTCATCCGCGATGTCGGCGAGGACCTCGGCCGCGGGCGTGTCTACCTGCCCCGCGAGGACCTGCGCGCCCACGGGCTCACGGCGGCCGACCTCGCCGCGCGGCGCCACCCCGCCGCCGTCGCCGAGCTGCTCCGCTTCGAGATCGCCCGCGCCCGCGAGCACTACCGGCTCGCCGAGCCCGGCATCGCGATGCTCGCCGCGTCGTCGCGCCCCTGCGTGCGGACCGCCTTCCGCCTCTACGGCGACATCCTCGGCCGGGTCGAGGCGGCCGGCTACGACATCCTGGACCGGCGTGTCAGCGTCCCGCTGCCGCGCCGGCTCACCGTGGCGGCGGGGGCAGCCCTCGCCGGCCGGGCCGCGGTCCGGTCCGAGCTCGCCGGGGCACGGGCAACCCCGGCGATCAACCCCATGGCGGGTACGCCATGAGCTACGCCGCCTTCCTCTGCTGGTTCGTCGCGCCCACCACCCTGTGCGGGCTGATCGTCGTCGCCGGGTCGCCGTCGCGGGCGCGGCTGGTGATCGCGGGGCTGATCGCCGTCGCCCTCGCCTACACCACGCCGTGGGACAGCTGGCTGATCCGCAACGGGGTCTGGGGCTACCCGCCCGACGGGGTGCTGGGACGGTTCCTCCTCGTCCCCTACGAGGAGTACCTCTTCATGGTCGGGATGACGATCACCACCGGCGGATGGGCGTTGTGGCTGGTGGGGCGCTGGCGGCGTACCCATGGGGAGGCCGGGAGTCCCGCGCTGGGTGCGGTGGCGTGGCTGCTCGTGGCCGGCGCGGCCGTGGTCGTGCATGTGGTGGAGCCGAGGATGTTCTACGCGACCGCGATCCTCGCCTGGTTCGCGCCCGCGCTCGCGGCGCAGACCGCCTTCGGCGGGCGGCGGCTGCGCGCGGCCCGGCGGCTGCGGCTGCTCGCCGTGGCGGTGCCGACGGCGTGGTTCTGGATCGCGGACCAGGTGGCGCTCAGCCTGGGCTCATGGTGGATCAGCACCCGGCACACGACCGGCCTGCACGTCGCCGCTGTGCCGATCGAGGAGGCGCTGTTCTTCCTGATGGTCAACGTGGTCGTCGTCAACGCCGTCGTGCTGCTCGCGACGGCCCGCCCGCAACCGTCCGAACCGGAGGTGAACGCGGAATCCGTCACTGTCCATGTGGCATAGCCGGGTTCGGACGCGGGTGCTAACGTCCTGATCTCTATCGGTGGAAACGTGAGGATCGGGCCGTGCGGTCTGTTCGTGGATTCATCGCCCTGCTCGCCGGGGCCGCAGCGCTGTCGTTCCCCCTCGCAGCCCAGGCCGCGAACGGTTACGCCGCCGATCTGTCGCCGGAGACCCGGACCGGGCACGCACCCCTGGGCGCCGTCGCCGTCGTCGAGGTGGCGATCCACAACTACGGCCCCAACACCACCGAGTCCGACACGGTCGCCGTCGAGATCGTCGCGCCCGGCGGCACGGTCTTCGGCCCGGATCTGGAGCAGCGGGTGACGACCGGCATGTGCCAGGTGGCGGTGGCGCACAAGCACATGACCTGCAAGGTCGAGGGCGAGCTGCACCCCGACGGCAAGGGCCCGGGCAGCGACCCGGGACCGATCTGGGGCACGTTCGACTTCACCGTCCAGGCGTGCACGACTCCGGGCAAGGTCCGCGCGGTCTACAAGCACGAGTCCAAGCCCGGCAACAACACGGCTCCGCTCACCGTCACGGTGGACGGCATCATCCCCTGCACCAGGACCTCGCCACCGGTCTCGACGCCGTCCGCAAAGCCGTCCGCCTCGGCCTCCGTCAAGGCGACCGCGAGCGCCTCCGCCTCGGCCTCGCCGTCCGCTGCGGCGTCGGCGTCGGCGACCGAGGGGCCCGTGGAGTCGGACTTCCCCGTGGTGCCGGGCGGCGGTGCGGGCGGTCCGGACCGCATCCTGTCGACGGGTGGGGGCATCGACTCGGCCGGCATCCTCAGCATGGGGCTGATCATCGGCGGTGCGGCGCTCCTGGTGCTGCTCGTGCTGGTCGCCGCCGTCGTCTCCCTGCGCGGCCGCGGCCGCGACGAGATCGCGCCACCGGCCCTCTGACCTTAAGCACGGGCCCGTTCGAGCACTTCTTCGGTCGTCAACGCGCTGTTGGGATGATGGCTGAGGCACATCGGCGTCGCTAGCTTCTGAAAGGCCAGGCCCTCGCCGACGGCGTAGAACTGGCCTGCGCTCAGCCGCGAGATGTCCAGCACATTGCTGGCCTTGGCACTGGCCATCTCCTTTGCCGCCGCGATCTGTGCTTGGCTGTTGAGGAAGCCGTAGAACTGGGTCGCCGCATTGCCGACGATTCGATTGTGGATGCCTCGCGGCGCCTGCGTTGCAAAGATCATCCCTAGGCCGTACTTGCGAGCCTGGCTCGCCAGCGCCAGCGTGCTTTCGGTGCAGGCGGTCATCGCGCCGGACGGAGCGAGGGTCTGAGCCTCGTCCATCACGAACAACCCGCCGAGCGGTCTGTCGCCGGCGGGATGCTGCTTGATCCAGGCGAAGAGCGCCATCTGGAGCTGGTTGACGAAGCTCTGGCGCTGTTCGTTGGTGGGAAGGCCGACGAGGCTGATCACAGAGATCCGGGCTCGTCGGCCGGGCGAGGGTGTCAGCAGTATCCCCGGATCAAGGGGTACGCCTGAGCCGCCGAAGAGCGGATCATTGATCATCGCTGCGGTGAGAGTCTGGCCCATGTCATGAGCGAGTTCGGCGGCTTTGCTCAGCGATGTCACGTCATCAGGCAGCTCAGCGAGCAGATCCACGAACCCGGTCAGTCGAGACCCGCCTCGCCTGGCGTAGTAGGACATCGCTTCTCGTAACACAGCTTTGCCCCGGTCCATCTTCGCGGTGTTGCCGCCCATCCGGGCCCCGGGGCGCCAGTGCGGCGACGGCGGTGTCGAGCGCCAGCTCGAACTCGTCGGGATCGTCCATCACGGCGCTGAAGTCCGGCAACGGCTGCAGGCTCAGCGGCCGCCCGGACTCTCGGCGCGGCGTCCAGACGACGACGTCGGTGCCGTTGAGGTAGTCCTTGGCCCGTTGCTCGTCACCGATGCCCCAGGAGGCCGGTGCCTCCGGCCATGGATCGCCGAGGCGGGCCAGGTCGTTGTTGGGGTCGAGGGCGATGGTGGACACGCCGCGAAGAGCGCACTCCTCGATCAAGCGCCGGATCAGCACGGTCTTTCCCGAACCCGATCCGGCGAAGATGACGGCGTGTTTTCGCAGCGAGAGCAGGGATACCCGGACCTGTGAGCCGTCCTTGAACGACGACCCGATCGCGAGACTCTCCTCGTCGCTGAGCGTGTCCGTGCCGGGTTGTTCCTGTGGGTGTCCGGATGAGGGACCGCCGGGGTCGGTCGGCGGGTCGGTGACCACGTCTCCACTTCCGGACTGCGGGCCGAAGACATCTGTGAAGAGCGTGGTGCGGCTCGCCGGGCGAGCCGAGGCAAGCCACGCGTCCAGCAGCGGATCGGCCTCCCTCAGCATCGTCCCGAGCGCGCTGAACGTCTTGAGATCATCAACAGAAATTCCATGGTGCACGCCACCCTCGGCCAGGAATTCGTCGACGCGCAACTTGGTCACCGGTCCACGTGGCCAATCCCCGTTGCGTAATAGGATGGCTTTGCGCTGCGGAGCTGCCGGATCGAGACTGACGAAACGGCGGACCCGTTCGATGCGTGGCCGCACTGCAGCGTGATGTGTGCTGGCAAGTCCTCGGAAATACCAGAACACACAGTCGTCGGACGCCTCGTCGATCGTCTCCTTCAGCATCGCGTGCACGGTCGTGCTACCGCCCGGACTGATCTTGACGTCGTAGCGGTCCGTGTCGCCGCCCTGTTCGCGAACATAGGCGCTGAGACCAGCGACCAGGATCTCCGGTAGATCACGGTCCTCCGAGGCTGCGACCAGTGCGCTGTCGACCTGTACTTGCTTTTTCAGGTCACTCAGGCGGGCTTCGAACGCGGCTGCCTGCTCGGTCGAGACGACCGCGACCTTCTTCTCCAGCGGGATGACCGAGTCGCTGAGATCCGTCAGGATGCTCACCTTGTCGGCGTTGAGGCAGTCGCGAATGTGCCGGTCGACACGCTGCAATAGCAGACGCGGGGTGTAGTCCTGCGCGTCGTCGAACGCTTCTGGTGCGATGGGCCAGGTGGGGAAGGGCGGCTTGAAGCCGGCGGCGGCGAACCGAGGCGCGAAGCGGGTGCGGATGAGGTTCTCTCCCACACTTGGTGAGGGGATTCTGCTCAGTCGGCTCTCTTGGCGGAAACGATCCGTTGTCGACTCCAACGCATGGTTGCGAATTAGGGTCCAAGTGGTAGGTAGGCACGCCACGACGATGACCGTGCGCGACAACAATTCTCGAGCGCTCATGAGTCCATTGCCGACATCCTCGGCGAGTTGAATCTTTTCGGATGACTCGGACCCTGCTCCACGCAGGTGAAAGCTGGTGGTCGAGCGGCGGGCGTGCGCGAAGACCGGGTCGATCTGATCGACGGCGAGAACGCACGGGCCTGTTAGCGTGAGGAGCTGGGAGATCTCCTGGAGGGTCTCCTGAGGCTTTTTGGGCTCCCGTAGAAGGCCCCAACTCGCCCAGCTGTCCTCCGACTCCCGGTCGCTGCGTGAGATGAGGAAAGCTTCGCCGAGATCTTGCAGGTCGGGCTTAGCGGATCCGAAGAGCACGAGCGCGCGGAGAGTGAACTGACAATTCTTGCCTATCCTAGGGTCCTTCGCACGGACCTTTTCGACGAATCTGCCCAGGCCCTCCACGGTGAGCGCTGCGCGTCCTGTGACTTGGGCCCGCAGATCGATCGAGACGTCGGCCCGCTCGGCCAGTCCGTCCAACAGCATCGTCAGCTGATCGCGATGACGGTCGGCTGGGCGCATGAGACCACCGAGATACGCCTGTACCAACGTGTCCCAGAAGCCGCGGCCGTGCGGCATTCCGAGCAGGAAGAAGTAGCCGGCTCGCCGCTGGACCTGTTCGCGTATCCAACTCAGCATGTGGGTCTTGCCTGAGCCATGCTGACCTTCGATGACCACCCCGACTGGCATGGAGACGCTGTTTACCTCAGCCTGATCGAAAGCTGCGAAAACTGCCCTCGTGACGTCGGGGTTGAGGCCATCCACATGGGCAGGCGGCGACGACCATACGTCTTCGCCTGTTGGTGACCACTCGGGGCGGAGGGCGGCCAGTGTGCGCCTCTCGTCGTCGTTCACGCGCGGCCAATCGTGATCAGGTGCTTGTCTTCACCGCCGATGGAGATTGCCGCCTCATGAGCCTCCGGCGGCAGCGCCTTGCGGTTGGGGTCCGGCTCCAGTTGGATGGTCCGCTGGCGATCCATGGCCTTGAGTACGCGGTCGAGATCTGCCTTCGAGATGTCGGCCAGGCTGTCCCGCAGATGCACGAGGCTGACCAGATCACCGGGCCGCTTCGCCAGCTTCGAGTAGGCGTCGAGTACCCGATCCTCTGGTGCTCGGTCGTCGATCGCGGGGACCTCGTCGCCAATATCGGAAGCGGAGAAGACCTGCTCTACCGTGAGGTTCTTCTCGGTCATCAGCCGGTCCATCCTGCCGAGCACCCCGTAGAGCAGCAGCGCCCAGGCGACCGCTCCGCTGCTGGTCGGTGGAGGCGTCGTCATCTCCGTGCGTCCGCGCTCCCATCCGGACTTGGTAAGCGTGTGGTACATGGTCTGCTTCGTACCTTTCTCCGTGCCTTTCTGCGCGGTGATAAATCCCGCCTTGATCAGTGCTTCGCGCGCCGGTTTGCCGATCTCAAGGCTGAATCGCGTCTTGAGGACCGGGTTTGTCGCTTCCCCTTCGAGGAGGAGCAGTCCTATCAGGGACTGCCGCGCATTGGGGCTGAGCTGGATCTCCGACATGTGGGGTGTCTCCGAAGGCTCGAAGCCGCCGACTGATCGATCGGCGGGAGGGTGACGTACGGGATATTTGCGCCAGGCTATGTTCGCTGAGTACCGCCGAGTACGGCAGTCGATGAACGTTTCTTATTTATGTACATTTGGCCTATAAACCAGCATTGTCGGCCATCATTAGTTGTTCGCGGCTTCGCGGCTACTACTGAGGACGAACTCGTCCCGCCCCGGCGACGATCGTGGGGTAGTGCCCGCAGCCGCTGTTGGCGCTCATCGGCGCCGACGGCCGTGGGATCAATCCGGCCGGTGTCGAGGCCGCGATGGCCAGCAGTTTCATCTCGCTCTCCACGACGGCGTCGGCCCGTTCCGCACTCGCTCGGAAAGCGTCATGCACTGTTTCGTAGCGGGCAACGTCCTGTGCCAGCCGGTCCGCCAGTCCGAGCAGGGAGGACGCCGCATGGCTCTCCAATTCGCCCATTCGAGCACGTAGAAGTGTGCCGTTGTCCCGCTCGGCTGTCGTCCGGGAGATCGCATCAGCCGTTGCGCCGGCCCTGGTCGCTGCCGATCTGCCCGCGCTCGCCCGGCGCGTCAAACCGATCGCGATCAGTCGCCGTTCGTGGGCGGCGAGCAACGCCTGTAGCTCGGGCTGTGCGACGGTCCCATCGGGCAACCGCGGCGGCACGAAGGGGCGTGCCTGCTGCTGGCACGTGATCGTGTTGTGCAGCCAGAGGCCCAGGTCGAAGCAGCCGTGTACGGCAATGACGACCTTGACCGGATCGTGGAGGTGACCGTGCATCGCCGCGTAGGCCGCCGTCCGGATCTCGTAGATCGCCTGCTGCATCCAGGGAGCCAGCACGCCCAGCCGGTCGAGTTCCGCGACTCGGTCGGGAAGCGATCGCGGCACGTCCTCCAGGCCGAGCAGGGCTGCTGCCTTGCGGGTCACTACCTCGGCGAAGCGCCGGGCGTGAAACGTCACCGTGTCCACATCGCTGTAGATGTGCGCCTGGGCCGCCGCACCGTCGTAGGCGAGCAGCGGTTCGTAGGCCATCAGGTAGCCGAAGTTGCTGGTCCGTGCCACTACCTCGTCGAGGCTTTCCCGCACTGAAATCTCCCTAGGTTCAAAGTGCAAAGCCCTCGAACCTATCAGCTCACATGAATGCCGGGAAGTGTCAGATCTTGGACTGGATAGGCCAATCGCCGCCGCACGCCGCTGAAGTGCCCATTGACGTATTCGCCGCCGTAAGCCAGATTGATTCCTCGACAGCCGTCCGCTTCGGTGCGGTGACAGAAGGTCACCGTGTCGCCATTTCTGGCTGCGCTGATGGCGTCGGTGGGCAACGAAAAGGCCCCGGCGACATAACCGCAAGGGTCATCGGTCGGTCCGGGGCTTTGAATTGACGATAGCACCTCACGGGAAGGTTGTACACACCCATGTCTGACACCGACTGGTACGAGAGTTGGCTGGGTCGCGAGCGCTTCGCGAAGTTCGTCCATGCCGCACGCGGTGATCGCGCCCGAGCCATTGCGCTCGTCGATTGGGACCGGGAGGTGGGCGGAGAGATCATGAAAGGGCTCGGAGAGTGGGAGTTGGCGATGCGCAATTCCTACGACGCCGTCATCACTGATTGGTGGACGGGGACGGATCATTGGCTGCGCGATCCGACCAGCCCGGTTCTGGCGACCATAATGCGGGACGGCCGGGACCTCAATTTCCATAACAAGAAGAACATCGGCAAGGCAATTTCGCGGCTCAAAGAGAAAGCAACCCCGGCCAATATCGTCGCCAACTTATCGCTGGATTTCTGGCGCTACCTTACCGCGGCGTCCAGGGAGAAGTCCCTCTGGGTACCCGCACTGCACAAGGCCTTCCCTCGAGGAACGCCACGCTTCGCCGCAGATCAGCAGATTGATGGACTCTACCGCCTTCGGAACAGGATCGCCCATCGTGAGCCGATTTTCCACATGCCGGTGGCTGCGCTCGTCGAGGATCTACTGGGAAGCTGCGAGCGAATTCGACCCGAGCTTGGCCGTGCAATTAAAGAGCGCGATCCGTTCAGAGATCTGTGGGAGCAGTACCCGCTGAACTGATGGTAGCCGAACGCGTGATAGGGGCAATTGAGATGCTGACGGGTATCGCTTTCACCAATTTCCGGTGCTTCCGTGAACAGCAGGCGTTGGACCTGCGGCCGGTCACCGTCGTACTCGGTAAGAACAACTCCGGCAAGAGCGCGTTCACTCGCGCGCCCATGGTCTTTCATACCGGCTTTGTCGAGTCGGCCGCATCGCGTCCTCGTGCGCCATTGGATCTCGACAGATTGGGTCACGATAGTGTTGCCTCCTTTACCGATCTGGTCTATCGGCACAGCTCGCACGGCAAGGTCACCGTCGATCTCACCTTCAATGACCGGCTCGTAAAATCGGTCTCTGCGCAGGTCCAGAACATTGACGGAGAGCGCCTTCAGGTGGTCTCTAAAGCCGAGATCGTGTTGAGCTTCGGCACGTGGCTGCTGGAGTGGTTGCAGCAGCGCAACGTCTACAAGAGAACGTGGACCGATGCGGCCGGCGAAACGAGTATGACGGTCGGGCCCATCGATTTCGACGGGCTGGTGCCCAGAGACTTGCCGCGATCAGCCGTACCGCCGTCGGAGGCGGGCAATCTCGATCTCGTTCGAGCCTGTGCCGCTGCGTTCGGGCGGATCAGCTACCTCTCACCCTTCCGGGACCGTCCGCGGCGTGAGCACTCCCTGCCGGTGGGCGAGCCGGACTCGGTGGGAGATCAGGGTCAGTATCTGTCCGGCATCCTCGCCAACGACCAGGTGCGCAGGGATGGTCGGCTCCGTCGCCGGGTCAACGAGCTGATGCGCGAGATTCTGCCCGACTGGACGTTGGAGGAGGAACCCGATGGCAGGCTCTTCACCACGTCGTTGCGATCGAGAGTTGATCCACATCTGAGCGTCAATATCGCCGACGCGGGCTCGGGGGTGACCCAGATCCTACCGATGCTCGTTCAGCAGGCTCTTGACGAGGTCACGTCGACGCACACGCCTACCCTGCACATCATCGAGGAGCCGGAGTTGCATCTCCACCCGGCTGCGCACGCACAGCTCGCGGACCTCTACCTTCGAGCAGCCCGGGCCACCGGCAACCGGTTCCTGATCGAGACGCACAGCGAGGCACTACTACTGCGCCTGCGCCGCAGGATCGCCGAGAACGAGTCGGTCGGCCCGGCCGACGTGGGCCTCTACTTCGTGCAGCACGACGGGCGCGAGGCGATGGCGCGCAGCATCGCCATCGATGAGTCCGGCCAGCTCGATTGGTGGCCGCCGGGTGTTTTCACCGAGGATTTCGAAGAGGTGCGCGCCCTCGCGGCGGCTCAACTCCGCAGGGCGGCCGACGATGCTGCTTGAGATCGCTGAGGAGGTCTTCTCCGAGGAGAACGACCATCAGGTTTCCCTCTTCAATATCCTCACCTTCACGGTCGAGGCGCGGCACACATGGCTTCCGGACCCGGCGGTGGCGCAGGTGGCGATCGGCTATCTGCAGGACAACTTCCCGAAGAAGGTCGACTGGCAGACGTATATCGCCAACGCCTCGAAGGCGTCTGCTTGGCAGGGCAGGGAGAACCGCCAGCCGGTGCTCATAACGGATGAGAACGTCACGACCATCGCACATGACCTTAGTCAGCCGGCAGTCGTCGTGGTTGAGAACGCACGAAACGATGGCAGCTTCCTGCGAGCGGTTCTCGCCGCTTACCGCCCCGAGATGAAGGCGGCAGTCGAGAAGAACTGGTTGCATATAGATCATTCGGGTGGGACGGGCGAGCAAGCCGCCATCGCGGACGAGGCTGCTGCGCGGTTCCACCATGTGTGCCGGGTACTCGTCGTGAAAGACAACGATGCTCGCAGGTCGTTTCCGCGGCGGTCGCCGGATTCCGTCGACTGGGATATTCCGGACGAGCCGATCGTGCATATCTGGTCACGCCTAGAGGTTGAGAACTATCTGCCTGACGCTGTTCTGGTGTATTCCGACCATCCGCAGGCCGATGAGCTGTTACGCAGCCTCCGACAGATGAGCACGCAAGCGCAAGGGTGGATCGACATGAAGAAGGGGCTGGAGAAGACTCCGCTGCGTTTTGTCGGCGCCTTGGCCCCGGAGGCGGAAAAGGTCTGGCGCATGGGATACCGCAAACAGCTGCCGAGCCCGCTGATCCCTCAGGGTCTGGAGCTGACCGTCGACGACTTTCGCAGTCTCGGCGACGACGTACACGACGAGTTGCTCTACCTGCTAGCCCTGATCGCGCGAGTCTTGTGAGGACGGATCCATGCCAAGCCTGAGCACGATGATGTCCGTCCAGACCGAGGTCGTGATGATGGACGAGTTGCTGGAACGCGTCGCTTCCGGCCGACTCAGGGTCCCCGTCTTCAACCGGCCGTTCGTCTGGCGCCCTGAGCAGATGCTGGAACTCTTCGACAGCATCGAGCGCGGCTACCCGGTGGGGAGTCTGCTGGTGTGGCAGACCGAGGATACGGTCGCGAGTCTGGAGCAGATCGGTGACATCGCGATCCCGGATCCGGAGCCGGGGACCAGTGTGTCCTACATCTTGGACGGCCATCAGCGGGTGTCCACCCTCTTCGGCTGCCTTTTCCGGGCGAGTGAAGAGGTGCTGGGCAGCGATGCCAAGGAGTGGCGCTGGCGGATCTATCGGGATCTCCGGGGCGGCGACACCCACGCCGTATACCGGCATCAGACACGTGCTGGAGAGACGCCCGCCTACCTCCTGCCGCTGCACTCCGTACGCAAGACGCTGGACTTCCTCGCCTTCTCGCGCGCAGTGATGGAGCGGGAGGACTCCGCCACCGCTGAAGCCCTCGTCGAGCAGGCGGAGCTCGTGGCTCAACGCATCAAGTCCTACAAGATCGCGCTGAGTCATCTTGTCGGCGGCAACCTCAGCCAGGCGGTCGAGGTCTTCTCTCGGATCAATCAGAGCGGGCAGAAGATCACCTCGGACCAGATGGTCTCCGCCCTCACCTTCCGCGATCACGGGCAGGTCACTCTCGCCGAGCGCATCGACCACATCGTGAGCCAGATCGGCGACATGGGGTTCGGGGAGCCGCGTCGCGAGACGATCTTCAGGGCGGTGCTGGCCATCGCCGGGGAGCAGGACGTCATGGCCCCCGACTGGAACGCCGTGGTCCGGCGGGTCGACGGCAAGGTCGCGACCGCTGCCGAGGAGACGGTGGTGGCGATGGCGGCTGCCACCGGGTTCCTGCAGCGCGAGATCAAGGTACCGCTCTTCAAGTTCCTGCCCTACGCGCACCAGCTGATGCTGCTCACCGTCTTCTTCCACCACCGCAAGAGTCCATCGAGCGCGCAGCTCGCCACACTGCGCCGGTGGTTCTGGAACACCTCCTGGACTGAGGCGTTTGCCAGCGCCAACTCGACTGCGGTGCGCCGTGCGTTGGACGAGATGATCGCTTTCGCCAATGGCCACGGGAAGCTGGAACCCAGGTCGACGGTGGTGGAACCGCTGCCGGAGAAGTTCAACCTCAACAGCGCTCGCACACGCGCATACCTCATCTGGGAGCTGGCGGTGTTTCCGGATCGGCTGGACCCGGCCGGTGATCCGATCCGGACCGATCAACTCCTCGCGACCAGCGATTCCACTCTCTTCCGCCATGTCGTCGACCGGGACTACCGACCCGCCAACCGGGTCATCCTGCCGACGAGAAACGGCACCTCCGTCCGGTCCGCGTTGATCAATTTGGCGCCCGAGCACCGATCGCGGGTCTTGGAGAGCCACGGTATCCCCGTTGCCGCGTGGCAGAGCCTTGTCGACGGCGACAGCAACGGTTTTGTCGCGCAGCGCACCGAGTTCCTGGCGAAGTGCCTGGGGCCCTTCCTGGCGGAGCTTGGCCTGACGCCGTCAGCGGAATTGGTCGGGTCATCGGAGCCCGACACCGAGTAAAGGGGGCAGGTTCGGGGGATTGCTGAAGATCGCCGACTTTAGACATGATCGCTCACTTTGGGCGCGGATAATCGGCGAATCGGACATCAGCCGACGCGCAGCGTCCACAAGTCGCGATCATGTCCAAAGTCGGCGATCTTGAGCCCACCCCCCCCGCATCCAACCCACGATCGCCGCAACTCTTCAAGAGTTGCGGCGATCGTGGACCTTTGGGGACGCGGCGTCCCTAGTGGATCATCAGCCCAGGTAGGTGTCGCTCAGGATGATGGTCTCGGTGATGACGCCGAGCAGCCCGAGCACCTCCACCCGGACCGCGTTCTGTACGAGCTGACCGCTGGAGTTGGTGGTCGACTCGTTCAGGTAGACCACCGCCACCCCCGGGATCCCGATCGTGGTCGGGGCGCTCGTGCCGATCGGCGTACCGTTGATCGTGCCGACGACCCGGGACGTACGGGTGATGCCGCTGGCACTGGAGACGCTCGTGCTCTCGATCGCCGTGAGGTTGATCAGGCCGCTGAGGATGTTGGCACCGTCGACCGTCGCGCGGGCCGTCGTGGTACCCGTGGCCGGGTCCAGGACGCAGCTCGCGTTGAGCACACCGGTCGTCAGCAGCGGTGCCGCGTTGACCGCGACCGTCGTCCGCGCGTCGTTCGGCGGGCAGACGACGTCGGGCGTGCGGGCGATGGTGAGCAGCAGGCCCTTCGCCTCCAGCGCGAAAGCGCCACCGGGGCGGTAGACGACCACCCGGACCACTGCCGTCGCCGAGCCGCCGTCGTCATCGGTCACCTTGACCAGGACGTTGTGCGGGCCGACGGCGGAGAAGGCGTGGCTGATCTTGCAGGTACCGCTGCCGGGCGTCTCCGCGACGGTCCCGTTCGCCACGGGGGTGCCGTCGTCGAAGTTGACCGTGCAGGTGTGGCTGTCGTTGCGGCCGATGTCGGTGAACGGCGCGGTGAAGGCGACCGGCGTGTTCCTCGTGTAGAGGGTGCCGTTGGCCGGGGCGGAGATGCTGACCTGCGGTGCGACGTTGGTCAGGGTGAGCGTGGTGCTCGCCGAGACCGGCGGGTTGATCCCGTCGTTGGCGGTCTCGGTCAGCAGCCAGACACCGTCGTCGGTGCAGGTGACGGTGGTCGCTGTGGCCGCCGGGTTGGCGAAGGCGCAGGTGGCGCCAGCGTCCACTCCGGACTGCGGTGCGATCGTCCAGGTCGTGGTCAGGCTGGGTCCGTCAGGGTCGACGACGCTGGCGGCGAGGCCGACCGGCGTACCCTCCTGGCCGGAGTAGGGACCGCCGGCCGAGACGACCGGTGGGGCGTTGATGATGATGGTCCGGCAGTCGGTGACGAAGCCGGTGCCGCCGCCGTCGCTGCCGAAGGCGCGGACGCAGATCTGGTGCTGGCCTGCGGTGAGCGCTGCGGTGGCGGTGTTGTAGGTGACGCTCGCCGGCCCGGTCTGGGGCAGGTCGGGGTTGATGCTGCCGTTGCCGATCGGGGTGAAGGCGCCGCCGTCGACCTGCAGCGAGAGCGTGCTGAGCTCGGAGGAGATCACGCTCGGCAGGATGCTCGGCAGGTCGGCGGGGTCGTCGACCTCCGTGCAGGTGCCGCCGGTGGTGGTCGCGATCCGCTGCAGGGTGTTGCCGGTGGGTCCGCCGCAGCCGGAGCCGGTGCCGACCGCGAAGGTGAAGATGTCGACGACACCGGGCACGGCCGCGAGCGGTCCGTCGATGTCCGGCCCGTTGTTCAGGCCGTCGGAGAGGAAGACCACAACCCTGCGGAGGGTACGCCCGGCGGGGTCCGGCGGCGCCGTAGCGGCGGTGACCGCCGCGGTGATGCCGTCGGCGAAGCTCGTCGAGCCGCCGACGTTCTTGGTGGGCGGGAACTGCCGCAGGCCGCCGGAGATGAAGGCGCCCGAGAGCACCTCGTCGATGTCGCGGGTGCCGTTGCCGTTGGCGTCCGTGCCGGGGCCGGTGAAGAGCTGGTCACCGGCGGCCGGACCGACGTCGGCGGCTGCCGCGGTCTGGCCGAAGGCCGCTGCCCCGACGGAGCCGATGGTGCCCGCGACCGGCGGGACCAGGGTCTGCCCGTTGAGCGTCTTCGCGGCGATGATCTCGCAGTCGAGGACGGTGTTCGCCGTCGAGTCGCCGTCCTGGTCGCCACCGCAGCCGTTGGTGCTGGCCGTGCTGCCCGAGACGTCCAGGACGTAGGTGAGCGACGTGCTGATCAGCGGTACGCCGGTGCCGACCCCGGCGGTGCCCGTCACCGGTACCGGGCCGGGCGGGCGGACCGCGCCGTTGGCGGGCGTGCTGATCGTGACCGAGATGCTCGTGCCACCCGGCAGGTTGCCGTCGACCGCCTGAGCCGGGGCCGCGGTGGCGATCACCACCGCCAATGACGCCATTGCCGCGCATGCGGCACTCTTTCGTGCCGACAACGTGTGCTTCATTCGCTCCTCCTCGCAAAATGACCATCGAGCCCAATCCATGACAATCGAAGTCTGGTGTTGCCGGACGGTTTCGTGCTGGGAGGAACGCGACAGGTGCGCTATCAGGACATCGATAGCGCATTATTGTTTGATCTGTTATATATTTAACTACTATAGAAGGTTATTCACTTCTATAGTGGACTGTCCGAATTCGACTCAGAGGTGCTGGTCCTCCCTGGGGGCAACGGGTCTCACGTCCCGCGGTGACGCTGGTTCGCGCGGTACACACGAAAGAGCCGGACAATAGCGGGCATATGCCGCTATCGTCCGGCTCTCGGTGCTCAGCCGCCGATTACCAGCCGATCGCGATCAGCAGGTACTGCGGGTTGCCGTGCGAGACGAACGAGGACTGCTCCGCGTAGTCGTCGTACGGGAAGCCGTAGGAGAGCTTGTTGATCGCGTGGTCGTGGAAGAACTTCGAGTAGTAGTTGGCGGGTGCCGTCAGGTAGTAGTTCGCCGGGTTGCCCCACTGCGAGGACGGCAGGGTCGCCACGTGCCGGTTGAGGTTGGCGCACATCGACGGGTTGTTGGCGAGCACCCCCGCGCAGCCGAAGATGTCCGAGGTGGCGGCGTTGACACCGACGGAGTTGGCGTACGCGGTGAAGTAGTTGGCGTTGACCCCGCCCGCCCGGAAGTTGGGGTGGCTGCCCGGCGCGATGATCCGGTAGGGCGCCTGTGCCTGGGCCAGGACGTCGAACTCGGCCGGCACCTCGTTGATGAACTTCTGGAAGGTGACCGCCCGGTCCTCGGCGAAGGTCGCCTGGTCCTCGCCGATCTGCACGTCGTATCCGTCCTGGGCGTGCAGCCGCATCGCGATCTTCAAGCCGAAGGCGTCCACCCGGGTGGTGTTGCCGTTGAAGACCGCCGGTCCCACGGTGAACTCGATGAAGTCGTAATACTGGCTGGTGGGGGAGCCGAGGTAGAAGTACATCCGCCCGGCGGTGTTGACCGGCATGTCGAAGTAGGGCTGCTCGGCGATCGAGTGCGCCACCCCGTTGTAGCTCCAGTAGACCTGGCTGTCGGGGTACTTGCCGTTGGTCCGGTTGAGGATCTTCAGCATGACGACGTTGGACGCGGGCGGGATGCTCGCGGTGTCGCCCCAGAAGGTGCCGTTGTCCGGCGGAGGTGAGGTGCTCGGGCTCGGGCTGGTGCTCGGCGGGGTGCCGGTGCTGGTGCGGACCACGAACTCCCACAGCGAGTAGCCGTAGGCGGTCGCCCGGACGGTGCCGTTCATCCGGACGTAGCGGCCGGTGCCGGAGACGGTGAGGGCCTGCGTACCCCCGGTGCCTGTGGTGGTGGTGTAGATGCTGGTCCACGGCCCGGACGCGCTCGCGGCGACCTGGATCTGGAAGGACCTCGCGTAGGCGGCCTCCCAGGTGAGCGTGACTCCGCAGATGGAGGCGGTGGCGCCGAGGTCGACCTGGAGCCACTGCGGATCGGCGAAGGCGCTGGCCCAGCGGGTGGCGGTGCTGCCGTCGACGGCGGCTGAGGCCGGGACGCCCGCGTTCTCGACGGAGGACGCCGTGGCCGGTCGGCCCTGCGAGGCGTTGGTGGTGCAGCCCGCGGGCGGGCCGGTCTCGCCGAAGACCTGGAACTCCCAGAGCGAGTAGCCGTAGGCGGTGGCCCGGACGGTGCCGTTCATCCGGACGTAGCGGCCGGTGCCGGAGACGTTGAGCGTCTGGGTGCCGCCGGTGCCGGTGGTGGTGGAGTAGATGCTGGTCCACGGCCCGCCGGCACCGGCCGAGATCTGGATCTGGAAGGCGCGGGCGTAGGCCGGCTCCCAGGTGAGGACGACCTGGGAGATGGCGGCCGAGGCGCCGAGGTCCACCTGGACCCACTGCGGGTCGGCGAAGGCGCTGGCCCAGCGGGTGCCGGTGTTGCCGTCGAAGGCGGCCGAGGCGGGGAAGGTCGCGTTCTCCACCGAGGACGCGGTGGCGGGCTTTCCCTGGGAGAGCAGCACGGGCGCAGCGTGGGCGGGTGTGGTCGAGACGGTCATGACGTAGCCGATGAGCAGCACGATCGTGGCGGCGACCGCCGCGACGATCGAGATGGGGCCATGTCGTCGGACTGCGGGACGGAGAACCGATCGCATGAGAACTCCCTGGAGGAGGGTGCAGGGCGGCCCGGCACCGGGCAGGGGACGCCGGGCCGCGGGGGACGGTGGGACGGATCGGAGAGCGCTCTCTGCGCCGAGATTCGTCTCGCCCCGGGCTCCTGTCAAGAGCATCGACACGCCACGTTTTGATAACGGATCGTCCTATGTGCCCTGGCCAGCATATTTGTTGCCAGCGACAGCATTGAGGATCGTCAAGGGGGCAACTCTTCAAGAGTTGTTGTTAAGGCCTGGCGGCCTGAAGCAACAACTCTTGAAGAGTTGCCCCCATTTGTCAGCAGCCGATGCGGCTTGCGCCGAGGGCCACCTCGTCGAACCAGAGGGTGTCGGCGCCGACGCCGTAGCTCTCCCAGCCCAGGCGCAGGTCGTTGAGGGTCGGCCGCCAGTTGGCGCGGCTCAGCCACTGGGAGTCGATGTTCTGCGTGGGCGTGCCGTCCTCGCGCAGCCCGGCCACCTCGGTGCCGTTGGTCCAGGTCTGCATCGTGCCGAGGGTGCCGTTGACCATGAACTCGACGCAGGTCCACGAGTTGACCGCGAGCGGCGTGCTCAGCGCCACCCCGGCCGGGCTCTGCTCGGGCAGGGTCGCGTCGTCGGACTGGCGGTTCCACTGCAGGGCACCGCTCTGGCCGCCCATCCGCAGGTCGCGGTTGCCGTCGGCGGTGTCCTTCATGGCGACGAAGGTGACGTGCGCGGCCGGCAGGGCGGTGGTGTGGCGGACGTAGAACCTGGCGTACCAGGTCTTGCCGATCGTGCTGAGGTCCCGGGTCGCCTTGACGAAGACGTGGTTGCAGTAGCCGGCGGTGCCGGTGACCTTGATGGACTTGCCGCCCCGGTAGGCGACCGTCGTGTCCACCGTCGCCGCCCCGGTGCCCTGGCAGTCCGGGTAGGCCACGGTCCACGCCCCGGTGGGAGCGCCGGCCGACTGGCCCTCGAAGCCGTCGCAGAGGACCGCTGTGCCGCAGCCGCCGTTGCCCGACGGGCTCGCCGAGGGACTCGGCGAAACCGAGGCCGACGGTGAGGGCGACGCTGAGGCCGACGGTGACGACGAGGGGGATGCGGAGGCCGACGGGGAGGCGGAGGCCGAGCGGGACGGGGAGATCGAGGGGGACGGCGGGGCGGAGGGGGACGGCGACGTCGCGGTGCAGGGCGCGCCGTTGAGGAGCAGGTTGGTGGGGGTCGGGTTGGCGGTCGCCCAGGTCCCCTGCACGCCGAATTCGAGGCTCGCGCCGGCGGCGATGTCGGCGTTGTAGGCGAGGTTCGTGGCGCTGACGGCGGCCCCGGTCTGCACGACGGCGGCGGACCAGAACGAGGTGATCTTCTGGTCGCCGCCGTAGGTCCAGGAGACGGTCCAGTTGTGGATCGGCGTACTCCCGGCTGTGATCTTGATGTAGCCGACGAAGCCGCCGGTCCACTGATCGGCGCGGTAGGTCACCTGGCAGGCCGCCGCGGCGGTCGCGGGCGGCGCGGCGGCGAGCACCGCGATGCCGGCGCCTGCGGTGGCGATCGTCGCCGCGGCGAGGGCGCAGAGCGCGCGCAGGCGGGGTGAGTGAGGTGGGCGTGGCGAGACCCGCATGGGTCAGTCCTTTCGGCCGCCCGCCGGGATGTCTGCTCCGGCGGGATCCATCCTGTGGGCACGAGCGCGCGTGCGGCACTCGTGTGGAAGGACACCGGCTCCCGGACCGCCCGGTGGAACTGCGCGATCGCCGCCTCAACGATCGACACCGGACGAGCCCACGACGTCTCCGATCACGATAGTGGTCGATGCGCCGATCGTGTAGGGGCTCCTACGCACTGAGAATCCGTCGGTGGGTCCGGTTATGGTCGGCCGATGCGTACGCCTGTCACCGCCGATGATGTCGACCTCGCCGTGAGCAGCGCGGTCAGCCTGCTCCGCCCCGCCCTGCACCTGGATTGGCGGGTGCCCGCGGGCGGCCTCACCTGGAGCTGCTGGGAGACGTTGGAGCACGCCGCCGACGACCTCTTCGCCTACGCGCTGCAGCTCGGGCCGAAGCAGCCGCCGACGGACGCCTACGTCCCGGTGGTCTGCCTCCCCGCGCGTGACGGCGGGCCGCGCAGCTCGATCTTCGTCGAGGCGGCGAGCGGGAATGCGGGCGTGCTCCAGGTGCTGGAGGGGTGCGCCGCGCTGCTCGTCGGCGTCGTGACGATCACGCCGTCGGAGGTTCGCGCGTTCCACGGCCTCGGCGTCTCCGACCCGGAGGGCTTCGCCGCGATGGGCATTGTCGAGGTGCTCGCACACACCCACGACGTCGCGTCCGGCCTGGGCCTGTCCTTCGTGCCGCCGGCCGACCTCTGCGACCGGGTGCTGCGGCGTCTGTTCCCCGACGCCCCGACCGAGACCGAGCGCTGGCCGACGCTGCTCTGGGCGACCGGTCGCGGCGAGCTGCCGGGCCGTCCCGCCCTGACCGAGTGGCGCTGGGACGTCACCCCGCGCTGACGGTGACCGCGCCCGGCGGCTGCGCCGGCGCCGGGCGCGGTGCCGCCGGGTCAGGAGGTGGCCGGCTCCCCGGCCGTGGCGAGGGCGCCGGAGCGGCGGGTGAGCAGCCGGTCCAGCGACCACGAGCCCGGCCCGAGGACCGCGACGAGCAGGAAGGACCAGCAGAACAGCGCCGCCAGCTCACCTCCGTTGTTGAGCGGCAGCAGACCCTCCGGCTGGTGGACGACGAAGTAGGCGTAAGCCATCGAGCCGGAGCAGACGAGCGCCGCGATCCGGGTCCCGAGGCCGGCCATCACGAGCAGGCCGCCGACGAGCTGGATCAACGCGGCCCACCAGCCGGGCCACACACCGACCGCGATCGCCTGTCCCGTGCCGCGGGCACCGCCGAGGATCCCGAAGATCGACGTGGCGCCGTGGAACGCGAACAGCAGACCGAGGACCAGTCGGAACAGTGTGGTGACCAGTTCTGGCAGGCGTCGGACAATCATGGATAGCCTCCTTGCTCGTACGGCCGGACCGGGCGTGGTCGCAGCCATCTGCATGGATGTACCGGTCCGCGCGAGCTAAGGGATTCATGTTCATCAAAATTTATAAATTAATATGTGTGCACCGACGGGGGTCGGCTGGCCTCCGTTCAGCGGCACAGCGCGGCGGTTCGGCGGCGGGCCAGCGCCGCGTCGGCGCCGAGGGAGACCTCCGTACGCAGAGCGGCGTCGGGCTCGACCCGCCAGACGCCCTCGATCAGGCGCAGGGTCGTGGTGCCGGTCTCGTCGCCCCGGTGCCAGGTGATCGTGGCGGCGTCGGGCGCGGCCAGGTCGCGGCCGTCGATGAGGTAGGGGACACCGAGCCGCAGCGGGCAGGCGCTGTTGAGCCTGCCGAACTCTCCCCGGGGGATCAGCGCCTGGGCGGTCGGCGTCCACATGTCCCACGCGTTGAGCCAGTCGCCCCCGGCGAGGAGGCCGAACTGCCGCTGCGCCGACGCCTCCGCCATCACCAGGAGCGGTGGTTCGGGCGGGGTGGCGGCCTGCGGCGCGGTGCTGCCGCAGGCCGCCACCGTGCCGGCGAGCGCCAACAGCGGCAGCGCCCTGCGGCGGCGCATCAGTTGGCGAGCCGCTGGGTGGCGTACTTCTGCACCAGGCCGGTGTTGGCGGCGAGGTTGAGGTCGCCGTAGAAGCGGATCGAGTCGCGGATCTGCGCCAGGCTCAGGTTGGCCGCGGGGGCCCCGCCGATCTGCCAGGCGAAGGTGCCGCCGGGCAGCGTGGTCCGCTGCGCGAGCGGGACGTCGTGGAAGCCGAGCCGCACGATGTAGAACGACGTGCCGTCGCCCTTCTTCACCTCGAGGTAGTCCGACTGTGGGTGGCCGGTCGGCGCGGAGTTGAAGTAGTAGTGCTGGTCGGCGTTGGAGGGTCCCCGGAAGATGATCACGGCGCAGTCGACGTGGTAGGAGGCGGCCGACCGGTTGGTGAAGACCAGCTTGGTCGTGCCGTACCACTGGTTGCCCTCGAAGACGACCTTGACGCTGATCGGCAGGTTGCTCTGCACCGCGGTCGTCAGCGGCTCGGCGAGGATCGGGTTCGGCGTGATCGGCGGGTAGCTCGGCCCGGTGTGGCAGCGTTCGAGTTGGCTGTCGTACTGCGACGGGTTGCCGGTGGGCTGCGTCTGGCTGAAGGTGTTGGGACCGGCGCTGACCGAGGCGGTCTCGGTGACGTCCGCGACCGCGGGAGCGGTCGTGCCGACCTGCCAGCCGACGACGAGGAGACCGGCGACGGCGGCCTCGATCAGGACGACGCGCAGCGTGTTGGGTCTGGGCATGGCGATGACTCCCTCACGTGGGGGCGTGTCAGCCGGGCAGCTGACCACGGGAAGTGCTTCACATCAGTCTTGGTAACTTCGCCGATGAGGGCAATGCGGACGGCGAGACTTGGCACAGTCGCGGATCGCCGCCGCGACCTCAGCGATCCGCCGTCCCCGGGGGCGTACGGTCAGGGCCTGCCCACGCGCGGATTGAGGACACACGGTGACTGCTCGTTTCCAGGAGCTCGACTGGCGCCAGACGCCGATGGGCGAGATCAGCCTGCGGCGGCGCTGGGATCCCCTCTTCGCCGCCGACGTCTTCGAGGTGAAGCTCGACGACGACTTCCTGATGTCGAGCCTGTTCACGGCGGCCGAGATCGCGGTCGCACAGCTCGCGCTGGACCGTCTGACCGGGACGGAGCTCGACGTGGTCGTCGGCGGCCTGGGCCTGGGCTACACGGCGGAGACGGTCCTCGACGACGTGCGGGTGCGCTCGCTCGTCGTGGTCGAGGCGCTCGGCGAGGTGATCGAGTGGCACCGGCGGGGACTGATCCCGCTCGGCGCGAAGCTCGCCGGGGATCCGCGCTGCACGCTGCGGCAGGGCGACTTCTTCGCGCTGCTCGGAGCGGTCGGCGGCCTCGACCGGGACGAGCCGGGGCGGCGCTTCGACGCGATCGTGGTCGACATCGACCACTCGCCGTCGCACGTGCTGCACCCGAGCCACGCCCCGTTCTACACCGCCGCCGGACTGCGGCGGCTCGCCGAGCACCTGCGTCCGGGCGGCGTCTTCACGCTGTGGTCCAACGATCCGCCGGAGGATGACTTCGTCGCGGTGCTCGCGGAGGTGTTCGAGCAGGTCGGCGCGGAGGTCATCAGCTTCCCCAACCCGCTGCAGGATCGCGATGCCACCAACACCGTCTACACCGCGACACTGGTGTCGGACCCGTAGTGAACTGCGGCAAAGCGAGCGGGGCCCCGGGACGACGTCCCGGGGCCCCGCTCGCTTGTGCTCGGCTGCGAGTTACACGGCGGAGCGGCCGCGCATGCCGGAGACGAGGGCGACTCCGACTGCGGCGAGGCCGATCTGGAAGACGAGTTCGATCCAGTCGATGCCGTCGGTGACGGCGACGCCGACGGCCTGGGCGATCAGGGTGCCGACGATGGCGGCGATGATGCCGACGACGATGGTGAGCCAGATCGGCAGGTTCTGCCGGCCCGGGAGCACCAGGCGGCCGAGGGCGCCGATGATGAGTCCGACGATGATCGCTGAAATGATTCCGGCCACGGTCATGGCTGTAGCTCCTCTTCTCCTTCGGCGGGGGGCGCCGTTGCATCAGTTGACTGCCCGTTCGACGGGGGCCCCAAACTCCCGTCGCGTACACCGAATGTGTGACCGAGGCGATAGTGGGTGTGGTCTATGCCTTTGTGGGTATAGCCGAGTGCATGGCCACAGGATTGTCCGCGCTCCAACCTCCCTATCTGGATCGTGTGACCACGACCGCCGAGTTCGTCGCCGCCATGCGCGCGCTGCGCCAGCGGGCCAGCCTCTCCTATCCCCAGCTGGAGCGCAGGGCGAAGGCGGCGGGGGACCGGCTGCCGCGCAGCACGATCGCAGGTGCCCTCACCCGGGGCCGGATCCCGCGCGAGCAGACGATCGCCGCGTTCGTGCGCGCCTGCGGCGGTGACAGCAGCGCGGTCGAGCAGTGGATCACCGCTCGGCGCCGGGTCGCCGAGGCGGACCGGGCAGCCGATCTCGCCGAGGCGGTCGGGGCGTGGCTGCTGGAGCGGTGGCCCGAGGGCCTCGTCGACCGGGACGACGAGGATCTCGCCGCCGCGGTCGAGGAGTGGCTCGCGACCTGGTGGGAGGCCGACTCCGACCTCGTGGGGCAGGCCGCCGACGCGGAGAGCCACTTCGGCTCGGCGACGAGCTTCGCGGGTGGGCGGCTGGCGGAGCTCGCCGCGCTCGACAGCTCGAGCCGCTGGGTCGGCGTACACCGGCGCAAGGCGGGTCGCAAGCGGACCAAGCTCCTGCGCAAGCTCATCGGCGGCCGGGTCGCCGCCTGAATAGTTCGGCCAGCCTGAAGGAATTCTTCACATGAATTGCGAGTAGTATTGCTTTTCTTCGAGGCGACCCGTCAGGATCAACGGCATGACCGACGAACTCGCCCGGCTCGTCACGGAGCAGCGGCTCCCCGGCCTGCAGGATCTCGACCGGCTCTCCACGCCTGACCTGGTCCGACTCATGAACGAGCAGGACTCCCTCGTCGCCGCCGCGGTCGCGCTCGCCGCACCTCGGATCGCGGCCGCTGTCGATGCCATCGCCGACCGGATGCGCCGCGGCGGCCGCCTCGTCTACATCGGCGCCGGCACCGCGGGGCGGATCGGCGTCCTCGACGCGAGCGAGTGCGCGGTGACCTTCGGTACCACCGCCGATGAGGTCTGCGCGCTCATCGCGGGCGGCCCATCGGCGATGATCACAGCGGCCGAGGGCGCCGAGGACTCCTGCGAGCTCGCCGTCGCCGACCTGACCGGGATCGGCATCACCGAGGCCGACGCGGTGGTCGGCATCTCCGCGAGCGGCCGCACGCCCTATGCCGTCGAGGCCCTGCGCTACGCGGGGACCGCCGGTGCGTTCACGGTCGGGATCGCCTGCAACGCCGACTCGCCGCTGGGCAAGATCGCCGACGTGCCGATCGAGGTGGTCGTCGGACCAGAGTTCGTCGCCGGATCGACCAGGCTCAAGGCGGGCACGGCCCAGAAGCTCGTCTGCAACATGATCTCGACCCTGACGATGATCCGGGTCGGCCGGACCTATGGCGATCTGATGGTCCACCTCACCGCGACCAACGACAAGCTCTGGGCCCGCGCGCACCGGCTCGTCGCCACCATCACCGGCTGCCCGGACGAGCTGATCGACGGGGCGCTGCGGCAGGCCGGCGGTTCGGTGACGATAGCGTCGATCATGCTGCTGGCCGGGGTCGGCCCCGCCGACGCGCGGGAGCGCTTCGCCTCGGCGGCCGGCGATCTGCGCGCCGCGCTCGCCCACTAGCCGGCGGTCCGGGCCGCGCGGGACCGGTTACGTGTCGGCTCCGACGTCGTCGCTGCTGTCCGAGGGGAGCTGCGTCGGAGCCGGCTGGTCCTGAGCCGGGATGTCCCGCAGCGGCAGATAGGGCTCGGCCGTCGGCGGCAGCCCGGCCGCGATGGCCCGGGCGCGGGCGAGCTCCGCGTCGAACTCGGCCCCGAGCAGCACCGCGACGTTGGTGAGCCACAGCCAGACCAGGAAGACGATCACGCCGCCGAGGGTGCCGTAGGTCTTGTTGTAGGAGTCGAAGCGCGAGATGTAGAGGGCGAAGCCGAGCGAGACGATCACCCAGACGGTGACCGCGACGAGGCTGCCCGGGCTGACCCAGCGGAAGCCGCCCTGCCGGGCGTTGGGCGCGGCCCAGTAGAGCAGCGCGAGCAGCAGCGCCACCCCGAGGATGAGGACCGGCCACTTGACCACGTCGAAGGCGCGGACCGTCTCCTCCTCGACCCCGATCGCCCGGCCGGCGGCGGAGGCCAGGCGGCCGGTGAAGATGACGGCGAGCGCGCTCACGGCGAGGAAGATCCCGGTCACACCGGTGATCAGGATCTCCATCGGGAGGGTCTTCCACAGTGGACGGCCTTCGGGCACGTCGAAGATCCGGTTGGCGGCCCGCATGAAGGCGCCCATGTAGCCGGTGGCCGACCAGGCCGCGATCACGACACCGACGATCGCCATCACGCCCGCGGTGGTCTGCTTCTCCTGCAGGTTCTTGATGCCGTCGACGATGATCTGATGTGCTGGTCCCGGTGTCAGCGCCTGCACGTTGTCGAGGATCGACTGGGAGGTGTCCTTGCCGAGCAGTCCGACGACCGCGATGAGCACGAGCAGGCCGGGGAAGATCGAGAGCACGCCGTAGTAGGTGAGCGCGGCGGCGTGGTCGCCGAGGTCGTCTTTGACGAATTCGGTGACGGTGCGCTTGCCGACGCCGAACCAGGCCCGCCAGCCCAGGTCGCTGGGGCGCCGCGGGCCGCGGGACAACAGCCGGACCAACCTCGCTCGGTACGCCTTGCCGGGCTCACGCGTGCGTGCCATCCCCACCCCACTCATCGCCTCGGTCGTGCCGCACTCCTGCGAGTGGGTGTGCCCACGCCGGGTTCACAGCAAACGTAGTGCGTCCGTCAACTGGGCGCTGGTGGCGCCGCCCGTCATGAGAGCATGATCGGCATGGGGACGAGGCTTGTGCAGATCAATATGAAGGCCCGGGACGACTCCGCGCTGGGCGGTTTCTGGGCGGAGGTTCTCGGCTGGGGAGTCTCCAGCGAGGGACCCGGCGTGACCAACCTCGAACCCGAGGGCCTGGTCTACCCCGATCCCGCCGCCGTCTATGTCGACCTCATCGCCTCCCCCGAGCCCAAGACCGCGAAGAACCGCGTGCACGTCGACCTCGCCACCACGTCGGCGGCCCATCAGGCGGAGCTGGTCGCCGAGCTGAGGGGACTCGGCGCGACCCTCGCCGACGTGGGCCAGGGCGACGTCCCCTGGACGGTCATGGCCGACCCGGAGGGCAACGAGTTCTGCGTGCTGGACCCCCGGCCGCTCTATCGGGACACCGGCCCGATCGCCGCGGTGGTGGTCGACTGCGCGGATCCGCGAGCCATGGCCCGCTTCTGGAGCGAGGCCATGGACTGGATCCCGCACCAGGTGACCGACGACGACGCGCTCCTGCGCTCCGCCAAGGGCGTCGGCCCCTACCTGCGGTTCCTCCGCACGCCCGACGTGAAGACCGGGTGGAACCGCGTCCACCTCGACATCCGCCCCTACCCGGGTGACGATCCGGAGGCTGAGGCGGCGAGACTGCGGACTCTCGGCGCCACCGCTGTCGACCTGGGCGAGGGTGCCGTCTCGTGGACGGTCCTGGCCGACCCGGAGGGCAACGAGTTCTGCCTTCTCAGCCCGGCCTGATCTCGGGCGAGCCCCGGGACCTGTGACGCGCTCGGGGCACACCGGACGTGTCCGCCCTGAGTGAACGGGAGTTGGCAGGGCTGCGGGCGCGTGCCAGGCTCCGGTGATGGAGCTTCTGGTGCTGGGTGGGACCGCGTGGCTGGGCCGCGAAGTGACGAGCCAGGCGATCGGCCGCGGGCACTCGGTGACCTGCCTCGCCCGGGGCGAGAGCGGCGCGGTCGCCCCGGGAGCGGTCCACGTCGCGGCCGACCGCAGGGATCCGGCAGCCTATGACGCGGTGCGCGACCGGGACTGGGACGCGGTCGTCGAGGTCTCCTGGCAGCCGGGCCTGGTGCGCGGCGCGCTGCGGGCGCTGGGGGAGCGGGCCGGGCACTGGAGCTACGTCTCCTCGTGCAGCATCTACGCCTCCCACGCGACGCCGGGCGCGGACGAGTCGGCGGAGCTGCTCGAGCCGGCGACCGAGGACGAGGTCGCGATCGAGCAGTACGGTCCGGCGAAGGCCGCCTGCGAGCTCGCCTCGATGGAGGCGCTGGGCGATCGCCTGCTCGTCGCGCGGGCCGGGCTGATCGGCGGGCCCGGCGACCACAGTGGACGATCGGGCTACTGGGTGGCCCGCTCCGCCCGCGACCCCGAGGGCCCGATGCTCGTCCCCGACACCCCGGACCGGCCGACCCAGGCGATCGACGTGCGCGATCTCGCCGCGTGGCTGCTCGACGGCGCGGAGTCCGGCACGACCGGGATCTTCAACGCGGTCGGGCCGATCGAGCCCTTCAGCCAGTGGCTGGGATTGTCGCGCGAGCTCGGCGGGCACACCGGCCCGGTCGTCGCGGCGCCGTCGTCGTGGCTGGTCGATCAGGGTGTGGCGGAGTACATGGGCCCCGAGTCGCTGCCGCTGTGGATCGCCGACCCGGACTGGCAGGGATTCTCCGCGCGCAGCGGCGCCGCCGCCGTGGCGGCCGGGCTGCGGCACCGCCCGCGTCGCGACCTGCTCGCCGACACCCTCGTCTGGGAACGCGAGCAGGGGCTGGACCGCGGGCGCCGGGCCGGCCTCAGCGCCGCTCGCGAGCGGGAGCTGCTCGCCGCCCTGCGGTAGCGGGCGCGGGGAGGGCCGGAGCGCAGCGAGCATGGACCGCGCCGATCGGAGATGCGATCATGGCGCCTATGTCCACGGGAATCGACGTCACCGGATGGTTGCGGCGCAGCGCGCACTGGCTTCGCGTCGAGGCGTCGATCGTGGCGTTGGCGGTCACCGCGCTGCTGGTGGTGGTCCCGTTGCGGGGCACCCCGGTCGAGCGGCTCTACGAGCAGCTCGACATCACCGTGGCCGGGATTCTGGAGCACGTCTCCCCGGCCGAGCACCACGACCACGGGCACGACGTCGCCGCCGAAGACAAGATCATCTGTGTGGCGGAGACGTTCGGCACCGACCCCGCCGACGTGCGCGAGCTCGCCCAGGTCCGCTGGGTCTACGCCTACTTCCTCTGCGCCTCCGCGCCGCCGGGCACCGACTGGGACTTCGCGTCCCGCATCTCGGGCCCGACGGCCGTCTCGCTCACCGCGCCCGCGGAGGTCCGGATCGCCGCCGCCGGTCTCGGCTACCCGGACCGGGTCCGCGCGATGATCCCGGACAACCTGGAGGCCAGGGCCCTGAGCGGCTTCGCCGACAAGGACCTCCCGGACGAGCTGCGCCGCCGCTACGAGACGGAGATCTCCCAGGCCTGAGGAGCGAGGCCGCCCCGCGAGGCGCGTCGGCCCGCGTCACGTTTTGCAGCAAAGCGTGGCCTCATCGCGAAGCGAGGCCACGCTGTGCTGCAAAACGTGACTCAGGCGTGGCCGCGCCAGGAGTGCTGCGGCTCGTAACCCAGCAGCCGGCGGGCCTTGTCGATGCTGAGCAGCGTCTGCGTACCGGTGATCTCGCGGCTGATCGGCACGCCGGGGAAGACCTCCGCCGCCAGCTCCGCCGACGGGCGGCTCATCACCGTGTCGGCGTTGGCGATGATGAAGACCTCCAGGCCCGTGGCCTGGTAGTCCAGCGCCTTGCGGACCGCCTGGGCCCCGTCGCGGGCGTCGATGTAGCCCCAGAGGTTCCACTTGCGCACCGACGGGTCGGCGTCGAAGCCGGGGAACTGCGCGTAGTCGTGCGGCTCCATCACGTTGGAGAACCGCAGCCCGACCATCTTCAGCGCCGGATCCCAGCGGCAGAACTGCGCCGCCATCGTCTCGTCCACCAGCTTCGCCAGCGAATAGGCCGTCTCCGGCCGGGCGTCCTGCTCCTCGTCGATCGGGATCGCCACCGGCGGGATCTCCAGCGGCAGCCCGAGCAGGGTCTCGCTCGACGCCCACACGACGTTCTTGATCCCGGCCAGGCGTGCCGCGGAGAAGACGTTGTAGCTGCTGGTGACGTTGTTGTGGAAGGTCGCCGCGTTGGCGGCGGCGCCGGGTCCGGGGATCGCCGCCAGGTGCACCAGCGCGTCCAGGCCGTCGTGCCGGGCGTCGATCGCGGTCAGCGCCTCCACCACCTGCCCGAAGTCGGTCAGATCAATCCTGGTGTACGGGCACCGCTGCTCCCGAGGCGCCACGATGTCCAGGTTGGTCACCTGGTGGCCGTGGCTGACCAGTTCGTCCACGACGGCACGGCCCAACTTGCCGCTGCCACCGGTCACTGCGACGCGCATCATGCGGTAATCCTCTCGCCAAGCCACGTTGATCACACCATGATCGAGGTCATGTCCGCCCACGTTAATCCCATGGACCGCCGCTACTCGGGCGAGCACCCCGTGCGTACCGTCGCGTATCTGCTCGCCGACGACAAGGCGCGACTCGCGCTGGCGGTCGTGGCCTTCGCGGTCAAGCACAGCCCGACCTGGTTGTTGCCCCTGGTCACGGCCAATGTGATCGACGTGGTCGTGCAGCACCGGCCGATCGGCGAGCTCTGGCTCAACACACTGCTGCTCCTCGCCGCGCTGGCCCTGAACTACCCCTTCCACGTGCTCTTCGTCCGCTGCCTGTCGACGGCGGTCCGCCGGATGGGCACCGGTCTGCGCTCGGCCCTGGTCGGCCGGATGCAGCAGCTCTCCATCGGCTACCACACCCGGATGAGCGCGGGCGTCCTGCAGAACAAGGTCATCCGCGATGTGGAGAGCATCGAGACGATGGTGCAGCAGGCCGGGGACATGGGGCTTGCCGCCACGATGATGCTCGTCGGCGGCCTCGTGGTGATCGCGGTGCGCGTACCCGTCTTCCTGCCGGTCTTCCTCGTCCTGGTGCCGTGCGCGGCGCTGCTGGCGATGAAGCTGCGCAACCGCATGCGCACCGACAACGAGGTGCTGCGCCGCGAGGTGGAGCAGCTCTCCACCCGGGTCTCGGAGATGACGACGCTGATCCCGATCACCCGCGCGCACGGCCTGGAGCGGGCGGCGATGCGCCGGGTCGACGGCACGCTGAGCCGGGTCCTCGACGCGGGGCTGCGGGTCGACCTCGTCAACGGCCGCTTCGGCGCGCTGTCGTGGATGTCGCTCAACATGATCGGCGTCGCCTGCCTCGCCGGGTCGGCCCTGGTCGCCTACTACGGCTGGGCGCCGATCACCGCGGGCGACGTGGTCATGCTCAGCGCCTATTTCGGCAGCCTCACCACATCGGTGATCATGCTGATGAACCTCGGTCCGCAGATCATGAAGGGACTCGAGTCGGTCCGGTCCGTCGGCGAGGTGCTGCAAGCCCCCGACCTGGAGCGCAACGCCGGGCGCGCGACGGTCGACCAGGTCCGCGGTGCGATCGACTTCCACGGCGTCGGGTACGCCTACGACACCGTCCAGGCCGTGCGCGACTTCACCCTGAGCGTGGCCCCCGGCGAGCGGATCGCCTTCGTCGGCCCCTCCGGCGCGGGCAAGTCGACCGTGCTCAACCTCGTCATCGGCTTCCTGCGCCCGACCAGCGGCCGGATCCTGCTCGACGGGCGCGACATGGAGGAGCTGGACCTGCGCAGTTACCGCACCAGCCTGTCGATCGTGCCGCAGGAGCCGATCCTGTTCGAGGGCAGCATCACCGAGAACGTCACCTACGGCATGACCGACGTCTCGCCGGAGCGGGTCCGCCAGGCGCTCGCCGATGCCAACGCGCTGGAGTTCGTCGACGCGCTTCCGGAGGGCGAGGCGACCGTCGTCGGCGACCGGGGCGCGCGCCTGTCCGGCGGGCAGCGGCAGCGGCTCGCGATCGCCCGGGCGCTGATCCGCGACCCCCGGGTGCTCATCCTCGACGAGGCGACCTCGGCGCTGGACACCCACTCGGAGCGGCTGATCCAGGAGGCGCTGGAGCGGCTGGTGCGGGGCCGCACGGTCTTCGTCGTCGCGCACCGCCTCTCCACGATCCGCAACGCCGACCGGATCGTGGTGATGCGCGACGGCCGGATCGAGGAGGTCGGCCCGCACGACGACCTCGTGACGGCGAACGGCGCCTACGCGCGGCTCCAGGCGGCCCAACTGGTGTGACCGCTCGGACCGATCGGCCCGGATAGGTCCTATGAGCCTTGTCTGCCGACTGGACACTCTGCACCATGTACTCGTGACGATGCCAGAGGAACCGGTGTTTCGGCTGCTGGGAGCCATGCAGATCCGTTCCGGTGAGGTCGAGGTGGACGGCGGGCCGACGAAGCTCCAGGCGGTCCTCGCCGTGCTGCTCCTCTCGGCCGGCGAGGCGGTGTCCATCGAGGATCTGCTGAGCCGGGTCTGGGGCGATACGCCGCCCGCGGCGTCGCTGGTCCACGTCTACATCTCCCGCATCCGCGACAAGCTCAAGCCGCTCGGGGTGGGTGTCCGCAAGACCGGCGACGGCTACACGATCGACGTGGATCCGCTGCTCGTCGACGTGCACCTGTTCGGGCACCTGATGCGGCAGGCGACCCGGTACGGCGAGGCGGCGCGGCACATGCTCGACGACGCGCTGGAGCTGTGGCGGGGGGTTCCGTTCGCGCGTACCGACAGCCTGTGGCTGCGCGAGCACGGCGCGACCCTGCGCCAGCAGTGGTTCGAGGCGTGCCTGTCGCGCAACCGCGCCTGGCTGGACGCGGGCCTGCACGTCGAGCTGCTCGACGTGATCCGGGGCCTGGTCACCCGGCACTTCACCAACGAGCGCCTCGCCGAGCAGTACATGGTCGCGCTCTACCGGGCCGGGGATGTCGGGCAGGCCCTGGCCCACTACCGGAAGCTGACCAAGCGGCTGCTCGCGCAGGAGGCCCGGCAGCCCTCGCCGCTGCTGCAGTCGCTGCACCTGCGGATGCTGCACCAGGACCCGAGCCTGACGCTCGGCGCGCCGGCCGCCGCGGCACCGGTCGCGCCGTCGACCCTGGTCCCGGCGCTCGGTTCGATCGTCGGGCGGGGCACCGAGCTGGGCCAGCTCAACGGGATCTTCGAGGCCGACCAGCGGGGCAGCCGCAACTCGGTGCGGCTGGTCGGGATCTTCGGCCCGCCCGGCGTCGGCAAGACCACCCTCGCCGTGGGCTGGGCGCACCGGATCAAGGGCCGCTACCCCGGCGGGTGCCTGCAAGCCGACCTCGGGGCGTTCGGCCCGGCCGGGACGGCGGAGACCGGGCAGGTCCTCGACGAGTTCCTCACCGCCCTCGGTGTCGCGCCGGCCCGGATCCCGCCGGACACCCTCGCCAAGCGCGCCCTCTACCGCACCCTCGCCGAGCGCCGCCCGGTGCTCGTCCTGCTCGACAACGTCGCCGCGGCCGAGCAGGTCGCGCAGCTGATGCCGACCGCGCCCGGGTCGCTGGTGATCGTGACGAGCCGCCGCCGCCTAGGCGGGCTCGTCGCCCGCAACCAGGGCCTCGCCCTCAACCTCGGCCTGCTCAACCTCGACGACTCCGTCGAGCTGCTGCGCGAATACATCCGCCCGGCCCGGGAGTCCGCGGATGTCGAGTTCCTCCAGCAGATCGCCCGCTGCTGCGGCGGTCTGCCGCTGGCGATCACCCTCGCCGGCGCGGGCCTGGCCCTGCGGGCCGGGCAGGAGCTCTCGGCTCTGGCGGCGGAGCTGACCGACCGGTCCTCGGTGCTCTCCGCGCTCGACGCCGACGCCGACTCCACCACGGCGGTGCAGGAGGTCTTCCGCTGGTCCTACGACGCGCTGCCCCAGGAGCCCGCGCGACTGTTCCGCCTGCTCAGCCTGCACCCCGGCGACGGCGTCACGCCCTACGCCGCGGCGGCGCTCGGCGGCATCGAGCCGGCGCGGGCGAACCTGCTGCTCAGGGAGCTCGCGGAGGCCAACCTGATCCGGCCGATCGCGCACGAGCGCTACGCCATGCACAACCTCATGGCGCTCTACGCCGCACAGCTCGTCGAATCGACCGACGGTCCCGCCGATCGCGACGAGGCGATCACATCGGTGCTCGGCTACTACCTCTCGACCGCCTCGGCGGCGATGGACGTGCTCATGCCCGACGAGCGGGAGCGGCGCCCCCGCGTCGACCTCCCGGACCTGGCGCGCCCGCCGCTGCCCGACCCCGCGTCCGCGCTCGCCTGGCTCGACGGCGAGCGCACCAGCCTGCTCGCCACCACGGTCCACGCCGAGGAGCACGGCCGCCCGGAGTACCTGCTGAAGCTCGCCGTGGTGCTCTTCCGCTACCTCGACCACGGCGGGTTCCTCACCGACGCGCTCACCCTCAACCGCGCGGCCCTGCGGACGGCCGAGGCGCTGGGGGACCGCGCCGGCGAGGCGGAGGCCCTGCTCCAGCTCGGGTCGACCCTGACCCGGTTCGCCGACTTCGAGGAGGCGAAGCAGCTGCTGGGGCGCAGCGTGGACCTGTTCACCGAGCGGGGCGACGATCTGGGGCTGGCTCGCGCGCTGGGCACCCTGGGCCGGATCTCCTGGCGGCAGGGGGCCAACGAGGACGCGATCGGCCAGCAGCTCTACGCCCTGGAGCTGCTCGCCCGGATCGACGACCGGATCGGCCAGGCCCGCACCCTCACCAACCTCGGCGCGATCCACGAGTCGATGAACGATCTCGACAAGGCGATGCTGCAGTACCGCGCGGCGCAGGCGATCTGCGAGGAGCTGCGCAGCGGTGACGCGCTCGCCCGGGCCTGGGGCAGTCTCGCCGGCGTGCATCAGCGCCGAGGGGAGCTGGACGTGGCGGTGCGGCTGCACGGCATGGCGGGCGACGCCTTCCGCAAGCTCGGCGACCGGGTGGGCGAGGCGACGGCGATGACCAACCTCGGCACCGCGCAGGGCCTGCTCGGCCAGCACTACCGGGCGGTGGAGCTGCACGAGGAGGCGCTGACCCGGTTCCGGGAGATCGGCGACCGCCGCAACGAGATCGAGGTGCTCAACAACCTCGGTGAGGCGCTGATGGACTGCGGCCACGCCGACCACGCCCGGTCCCGGCACGCCGAGGCGATGCGTTTCGCCGAGTCCTCCGGTGATCAGCGCGAGCTGGGCCGGGCGTACGCCGGACTCGCCGCCGCGCACCGGGCGAGCGGTGAGGATCCCGAACTCGTCCGGCACCAGGCCGCAGCAGCGCAGGCGATCTTCGCGGCGCTGGGCCTGCCCGACCCCGATCGGCTGACGGCGCTGCTGGCCCGCCTGGCCTGAGGCTCACGGCGCCCTGTGTCGCTTCCCGGACCATCGCGGTGGCCGAAGTCTGCGCAGATTCGATCGTGTGCAGTGGTTCGTGTACCCCCACCTCGGGTTTTCTATGTCCAGGCAAGTTCAGCGCCCCCAGCGGGGGCCGGAGGAAGGACATGGAAATGCAGCAGACATACCGCCGGGCAGCCGTCGTCGCCGCGCTGATCGTGACGACCGCCGCGGGCTACCTCACCGCCAACGCGCAGCACACCGGGACCGAGCAGGACCGGGTGCCCGCGACGGTCCCGATCAACGCCTACGACACGACCCCGGTCAGCTCGCCGGCCCCGCCGCGTAACGCCTGATCCACCTGACCCGCGCTGCCGTGGCCGAATGGCCACGGCAGCGCTTCTACGTGCCCATTCAAGGTTCGCTTCAGAACCGGCGGTCCGGGTGTCCGATCCTTGACGGAGGAAGCCATCGGCCGGGCTGCCCGAGCGGCCCGGCCGCCGGCGGTTCAGGAGGAGCGCGGATGTCAGACAGCATCAGACCGGCGGGGGTGGATTCGACCCTGCGGGACGTGGCGGGCGGGGCGGGCCAGGAGCTGGTCTTCGATACGCGCAGCGGCCTGCTCGTCGTCACCGGGGAGCCGCAGCCCGACGACACGATCGCGACCGATGCCGCCGTGAGCGGGTATTTCCGATGAGCGACCTGCTGCAGCCCACCCTGGCCGAGGTGGTGGCGGCGTGTTCCGGGTGATGGTCTACGAGCAGGATCTGGAGGAGATCGCCGACTGGGTGCTGGAGTACCCGGACCGCGAGACCGGGGGCGACCTCTTCGGGTTCTGGACGCACAGCGGCTCCCCGGCGGTGCAGCTCACCCTCGGGCCCGGGCCGCAGGCGCGGCACGAGACCGCCGCGTTCTTCCAGGACGTGCGCTACCTGAGCGAGCGGGGCAGAGCGCTGCAGGCACGGCACGGGCTGCAGCACATCGGGGACTGGCACTCGCACCACGGGCTCAACCTCGCCGAGCCCAGCGGCGGCGACGCGTCGACCGTCTACCGAACGCTGCAGGCCAACGGTTTCCAGCGCTTCCTCGTCTGCATCGCCAACATCCGGGTCGACGAGGTCGGCGCGCGCCGCCGGGTCAGCCGGCCCGAGGTCCGGGGACCGGTCCGGCGCCAGGCTGGAAACGACCTCGTCGTGACCCTGCACGCCTACCTCTTCGACCGGGACCGGCGCGGGTTCAGCGCGGGGCAGTTCGTCGTGCTGCCGGGGGAGAGCCCCATCGCCGCCTCGGCCCGCCGCGACCGCATCATCGCCGACCCGGCCGGCGCGGGGTCGGCCTGGCATGTCGAGCGTGCGGACCACCGGGCCGGCCAGTCGGGCGGCACCGCCGCTCGCCGGGTGCCCGACGGCTGGCACGCCAGCCCGTGGGGCTCGAGCTTCCTGCGTGTCTTCGACGCCGAGCTGCGCCGCTGCTTCCCGGACAGCAGGCTGGTCCTCACCGGACTGTCGCTGACCTATCACCTCACCGCCGGCGACGAGGCGTGGGAGCTGAGCTTCCCGCTCGACTTCCCCACCTCACCGGCCCGGTTGCGAGCCGGTGGCGCGGATCTGGTCGTCGACTGCGGCGGGGACAACTCGCCTCGGCGCTGCCTGGCGGTCGTGAGCGAGCTGCTGAGCAGCGTCGCCGATCGCGACGGGCGGGACGGCTCGGCGGAGGTCCCGCAGAGGTAGCCCGCCCGGATCGGGGAGGGGGAGTGGCACCGGTCCTGTGCCGCTCCCCCTCTCTCATGAATGTGATTCCACGACGACCTCCGAATGGTACTCAATGGCTATTCGCGGGGGTGCGGAAAGCTATTTGTAATTTCGACGGTACGGTGCCTGATCCGGGCCTTCAAGGGCCTCCGAGCCGCCTGCAAGGTTCGTGCAAGGTTGTGGGCTCGTACATCCGTACTCTTGCTGTGAGCAGCAAGAATGGCCGCCGGTCTGCCTATCGGGAGGCGTGGGGAAATGGAGCTTCCAATGTCGCGACTCGCCTACTCGCCGGGCGCCTGATGCGGGACGAGACAGGGGTTGCGGCTGCGCTCATGACCGATTCGGCGGGGACCGCGCCGACCGAGCGGGAGAGCGTCATCCACACCATCGCGGGCATTCTCGCCGAGCAGCTCGGGCTGGACTTCCCGGCCACCCTCGCCGCGACCTACGAGCTCTGCGGCGAACCGCTGCGCAGGCGGGTGCGCCGGGAGCCGGCCGTGGTGTCCTGGCTGACCACGGTGCTGGTGCACCTGCGGGTCGTCTACGAGGTGCCGGCCGCTCGGCAGCCGGCGACCAGGTCGATCGAGGTGATCGTCACCGAAGCCGACGGCACGTTCCGGCGGATCGAGGCGGAGTCCGCCGTGGGCTGGGCGGAGCTGCCCCGGCAGGTGAGCACCGCGGTCCTCGCCGGGGAGCTCTCCGTCGCGCTGCGCCTCTATCGCCGGGAGCAGTGACCCGGCCCCGAGTCACTCCGCGACCCAGATCCAGCCCTTGCCCTGGAACGTCTTCACGGTCACGTCGGCGCCCTCGAATCCGGCCGGGTCGAGACCAGCGAATCCGTGTATCGCCACATCGTGGTGCACCACGTCGGAGACGATCGCCGCCAGCTCCAGCTCCGGCCGCGTCTGCAGCACCGTGCGCAGTGCGAGGCTGTCGACCAACCGGCTCGCGGTGACCAGTCCGCCACCGGTGAAGCCCAGCGGCGCCACGCGCACCATTCCGATGTGGACCGCGAGGCGGACCCGCATCTGGTCGTCGTGCCCGGCGTTGTCGTAGGCCAGCCGGGTCTTCATCGTGCGCAGCAGCACCGGCAGGACCGTGCTGTGGTCGATGTCCGCGGGCAGGACCACGTTGACGCCGTCACCCGTGGGCTGCCGCTGCACCCCGGCCTCGCGTACTTTCAGATCCGCGACCACCTGCGCCATCAGCCGGTGCAGCCGGTGCTGGATCTCCTCCTGCAGCGGTTCGGGGCGAGGGCTGTAGCCGGCGACGTCGGCGACGATCACCATCCGGTTCTGCAGCCCGACCGGCTCCTGCGGCGCGGTCTCGACCACCTCGTACCAGAGCGAGAAGCCGCCCTGGTCGTAGGAGTCGTGGTCGGCGGGGTTGCGGCCGAGGCCGAACAGATCGGGGTACTCCAGCCGGTCGCCGCGGTAGACGCCGATGACGGCGCCACCGGTCGAGCGCACCGCCTGGTAGGCGATCTCGGTCGCCGACTTCGCCGCCGTCAGCGCTGCGCTGAGCGACGCGGGGTCGCCGGTCGACGCGTCGGCGAACGCGGCGCGGGCCGTCGCGAGCCGCTCGGCGTGGATGTCCTGGCGCAGCAGATCCCGGAGGTCGGCGGTGCCGGGCCGGTCCGATGAGGCGATCATGGCGAAGGAGAGGAAGTGCTGCGGCTGGCCGTAATAGGCGAGCAGTCCCCGGTCGTCGAGGGGGAGCCGCCGGCCGCCGCCGACGCCGGGGAATCGCGCGGTGATCGCGCCGTCGCTGATCTCGTGCCAGGCGAGGTTGCCCGGGATCGCCAGGATGTCGATCCGCACGTCGGGCCCGCGCAGGAGCTGTAGCCAGGTCCGCTCCCGCAGCGCGATCTCCCGCACCCGCACCGCGTATGTCGGGACCGTGGGATCGAACTGATCACCGCGGGGGCCGAGCCCCGCGACCCACTCCGCCGAGGACGCGATGGCCGCGGGATCGGTGACCACCTGATCGATCAGCCACGGATTCATAGCGATATTTCTATCAGCCGGAGCCGACGAGAAGTGGCCACGTTCAGGAGTCTGCGGTCTTGTGGAGCCGGGCGTGGTCGGTGATGACGATCCGGCGGTACCCGGTGGTGAGCGCCCCCATGCGGCGCAGGTCGGTGATGGCCCGGTAGACGCTAGGCTCGGCGGCGCCGACCAGCGACGACAGGTCGCGCTGGCTCAGCGGCAGGTCGATCAGGGTGCCCGGCGAGGTGGTCCGCCCGTAGACCTCGCCGAGGTGCAGCAGGACCCGCGCCACCCGGGCGAGCACGGAGGAGGAGCCCACGTCGATGCGGTAGCGGGTGGCGGCGAGCAGCTTGGTGCTGACGGTCCGCTGGATGGCCGCCGCGATCGCCGGGCGGGCGTTGACGATCTCCCGGAACCGCAGCCCGTCGATGACCCGCACCGACGTACGCGTGACGGCGACGACCGTCGTGGAGCGCGGGTTGCCGTGCAGTGCCGCGAGCTCGCCGACGATGTCGCCGCCGATGCGGATGGCGAGCAGGGTGCTGGATCCGGCCGACGTGTGGCCCTCCACCCGGACGCAGCCGGTGAGCAGCAGGTGTGCCTCGGTATCGGTGGCGCCCTCGGCGATCAGCACCGCCTGGCGGTCGTAGACACGGGTGGTGCCCGCGGCGATGAGCGCTTCGAGATCGTCGGGGGCGAGTTCCGCGAGGAAGCTGTCCGCCGGCCACGGTCGCCGGTCCGGCTGTCGTCGTCTCATAGCGTCGCCCCTCGAAGGAGAGAGAGGAGTATATGACGACGGAGCAGGACACATCAATCTACTAAATTGACATATTGTGATGCATCACTGGAGCCGCTACCTTCCAAGGAACTCATGAGTGAGGGCTGCCACGAGCAACCTCACCCGGCAGACCTTGGGAGGATCTGTGAGACACACACTACGGACGGCGTTGCGGGTCGGCGTGATCGCGCTGCTCGCGGCGACGATGGGCGCGATCGGGGCGGGAAACCCCGGCCAGGCGAGTGACGGCGGGGTCACCCCGCAGGTGGTCGGCGGCGTCAGGGCGGCGCAGGGCGAATTCCCGTGGATGGTCCGGCTCTCGATGGGCTGCGGCGGCGCGCTCTACACGCCGAGCCTCGTGCTCACCGCGGCGCACTGCGTCGGCGCCACCGGCAACAACACCTCGATCACCGCCACCTACGGCGCGGTCGACCTGCAGGACCCGGCCCGGATCACCCGCACCTCCAACTACGTCTACCGGGCGCCCGGCTACAACGGCGACGGCAAGGACTGGGCGCTGATCCGCCTGTCCAGCCCGATCAGCGGCCCGCTGCTGAAGATCGCCACCGACACGTCGCTGCACAGCGGCACCTTCACGGTGGCCGGCTGGGGTGCGGCGACGGAGGGCGGTGCGCAGCAGCGCTACCTGCTCAAGGCCGACGTACCGTTCATCACCGACACCCAGTGCGCGAGCGCGAGCGGCTACTCCGGCCTGATCCCCAACGAGGAGATCTGCGCGGGCAACTGGTCCGCCGGCGGCACCGACACCTGCCAGGGTGACTCGGGCGGCCCGATGTTCAAGCGCAACGCCGCCAACGAGTGGGTCCAGGTCGGCATCACGAGCTGGGGCAACGGCTGCGCGCGGCCGCAGCAGCCCGGCGTCTACTCCGAGGTGCGCTACTTCTCCACCGACATCTACAACGCGGCGGTCTCGCTCGGCGGCGCCCCCGGCGGCGTCTCGGTGACCGGGCCCGGCAACCAGAGCACGGTCGTCGGCACCGCGGTGACGGTCAACAGCTCCGCCACCGGCGGCACCACGCCCTACACCTGGTCGGCGACCGGCCTCCCGCCGGGCACCTCGATTAACGCCAGCACCGGCCAGATCACCGGTACCCCGACCACCGTCGGCACCTACACCGTGACGGTCAAGGCGACCGACGCCGCTGGCGCCAGCGGAACCGCGACGTTCACCTGGGTGGTCAACGCGGTCGGCGGCTGCGGTGCGGTCACCAACGGCACCGATGTCTCCATCCCGGACAACACGACCGTCTACAGCAACGTCACCGTGGCCGGCTGCAGCGGCAACGCCTCCGCGACGAGCACGGTCGAGGTGCACATCGTCCACACCTACAAGGGTGACCTCATCGTCTCCCTGGTGGCGCCGGACGGCAGCACCTACGTCCTGGCCAACCGGACCGGTGGCAGCGCGGACAACATCGACACGACCTACACCGTGAACCTCTCCAGCGAGGCCCGCAACGGCACGTGGCGGCTGAAGGTGCAGGACGCGGCGACCGCTGACACCGGCTACATCAACTCCTGGACCCTGACCCTCTAGGTCCGCGCGAGATCGCCGCAACTCTTCAAGAGTTGGTCCTAAGGCCCGGCGGCCTGAGGCACCAACTCTTGAAGAGTTGCGGCGATCCTGCTCACTGGGGCGGGTCGATCAGCGGCTTCGCGTAGTCGACGGTGCCTAAGAGGCCGCCGCTCAGCAGCCACGGGCGGTGCACGGCCTTGCCCTCGACACCGGCGAGCTCCGGGATGTAGCGCCGGACGTAGTCGCCGTCCGGGTCGAAGCGCTCAGCCTGGCGCAGGGGATTGAACCGCCGGTAGGGCTTCGTGTCGTTGCCGGTCCCCGCGATCCACTGCCAGTTGCCGAAGTTGTTGGCGACATCGGCGTCGGTGAGCAGGTGCATGAAGTGCGCCGCACCGTCACGCCAGTCCAGCCCGAGCTGCTTGGTCAGATAGGAAGCGGTGATCATCCGGGCCCGGTTGTGCATGAACCCCTCGGCCGCGAGCTGCCGCATCCCGGCGTCGACGATCGGGATGCCGGTCTGCCCCTCCCGCCAGGCGTCCAGCGCGTGCTCGTCGGTGCGCCAGTCCTCGACCGCACCGGTCCGGTAGGCCTTCGACGGCAGATCGCCGAACGAGTGCAGCACCTGGTGGTAGAAGTCCCGCCAGCACAGCTGCCGGACGAACGCCTCGTTCTCCACCGTGGAGGCGACCGCCTGCGGGGAGACGCAGCCGAAGTGCAGGTAGGAACTCAGGCGCGATGTCGCGTCACCGGGCAGGTCGTCGTGCTGGTCGGCGTACCCCGATGGATCGAAGCTCTTCAGGCGCCGCAGCGCCTCGGCCTCGCCGCCCCGCGCGGCCTGCGGGTTCGCGGCCGGGACCGGCCCGAGCACGGTGAGCGGATCGGCGCCGGTGACGCCGTCGGGGAGGGCGATCGTGCGCGGCGTCGCGGCGCGCTCGCGGGGCGTGACCTGCTGCCAGGCCCGCCAGTAGGGCGTGAAGACCTTGTAGTGGTCGCCGCCCGTCGACGGACGCACCGCGCCCGGCTCGACGATCGTCACCCCGGGGTGCAGCCGCAGCGAGATCCCTTCAGCCGCGCAGGCGTCGGTGAGGCGCCGCTCGCGCCGCCGGGCATAGACGCTGACGTCGGCGGAGGCGGCGATGCCGAACGCGCCGACCTGCCTGGCGAGCTTCACCGCCTCGGCCACCGGATCGCCTCGGCGCACGACCAGGTCGCCGCCCCGCTGGCGGAGCGATTCGCGCAGGTCGGCGAGGCACTCGGCGAGGAAGCGCTGCCGGTGCGGGTGCACGCGCAGGCCGGGGTCGGCGACGAAGAGCGGCACGACGCGGTCGGCGGCGGCCACGGCGGCATGCAGCGCGGGGTTGTCGCGCACCCGCAGGTCGCGGGTGAACAACACGATGGCGGTACGCACACCCCCACGCTAGGGCACCGTCCGCCGATGTCGCCCTCGACACGGCCCGTCGCCCGCTCCGATCGTGCGGGCGCGGTCGCGGCCACCACGGCGAAGTCGGGCATGTGGCCGAGTCCGGCAACCCCGTGGAGCGGCGGCGGGTCGGTCGCCCGATCCGCCGCCGCCCTGGTCCCCGGGCTAGCAGAACTGCTGGGAGCCGAAGTTGCTGAGCAGGCTGTCGTTCACCCAGCCGGTGACGCCGGTGGAGTTGTCCCTCAGCAGCGTCCAGGAGGAGGTGCCGTTGACGTTGTCGCCCCAGGTCCAGCAGCGGTAGGTGACGCTGTGGTTGGTGTAGCCCGCGCCGAGAACGACGCAGTTGGTGCCCGGACCGGTCCGGATGTTCACTCCGGCGCCGAGGAAGGCCCCGGGGCGGTTCTCGTTGGTGCCGGGCCAGATGTTGCAGGCGGCCGCGGCGGCCGGCTCGCTGAGGGCGAACGGTGCCATCGCACCGGCCGCGACGATCATCAGCGCCGCGACGAGGCGGGCGACCGGACGCCTCGCAGACGTCGGTGACCTGAGTTCGGTGAGCATTGCTACCTCCGTCGATAGGTGGGGTTGGCTCTACTTCGAAGGTAGGCAAATGCTGCGGGCACAAGGCTTTTGTTGAAGGTTCGGCCGCATCTGTCCGCAGGCGGCAGGAGCGTGTTCTCGCGACGTGCCTGTACACCCGCGATGGGAATTGTTGAACTTTTGGCAACATGCAACCCCCGCGAATATCGCCACTGATCAATTGATAACGCATAGCCTCGAAGCATGGACGAGCCGCGAATGCGGGGCAGGCCTGTCTCCCCTGCCGTCACCAGCTTCGGTCCGGATGGTCCGGGTCGGGTCCAGCGCGTCGCATGGCTGCTGAGAGCCAACCGGCTGTTGGACTCGAGTCATGGAATGCACCGAACCCGGGAATTCTCCCGAGCATTCCTTGGTGGAGGTTCCACGAGGAGTGCGGATCGCGCGCAGATATCGCGATGGGAGCGGGGCGTCGACCCTCCCGGTTATGCGGTCATCCGCCGGTATGAGGAATTGCTTGGCCTACCGATGGCCATTCTGACCGCCACCGCGGATCTCATCTATCGTGAAATTCATAGCGGCGGCGGAAAGCGGGTGATGGCCCGCCCCGTCAGTGATCCCGTGGTCGTGGACGAGTTGCTGGAGAAAGCACTCAGCACGGAGCTCATGACGGGAAACGACTGGGATGCCTTGAGCTGCGGCCTCGTCGTGGCCAAGGGCCGAGCGATCAAACCGCACATCCCGGCCGTCACCGATCGCCTGCTCCGGGAGCTGCTCATCTCGGACGGGCAGGGCTGGATCAACCGCAACGAGGCGGCACACCGGCTGCTGCGCAACCGCGCCTTCGCACCGGACTTGATCGCCGTCTGCGCCGCGGTGGTGAGCGACCCCACCAACCAGGTGTTCAACGAGCCGATGACGATCCTGGAGGCCGCGGGCGGCCGCCTGGCCGCCCGGCACGTGATCAACGCCATCGTCCGGCCGATCAACGAACAGGCGCGGCAGGCCGCCTGGTGGACCGCCGCGGAGAAGGTCACTCGCGGGCACTTCTCGCCGGCTGATCGGGCAATCCTGACCAGGGAGGCTGCCGCGCTGCTCACCCAGGAGCGTCTCGTCCCGGCGCGCATGGCGGCCGCCGACCTGCTCAGGCGGACACCGCACATCGAGACCAGCCTGCGGCGGGCGCTGGCACCCGCCATCGCCCGCGATGAGCTGGTGCACAGTGTCTATACCAGCGGCCGGACGAGCCGGCAGCATCAGCCGCTGGTCGATCGGATCACCCGGATGATCGCCGCATGCGTTCCGGATCATCAACCCGGTGACGATCTCATGCTCTCCTGGCTCGTCGAGGAAGCCCTGCTGCACCCGCACTTCTCGCGCCGTGTGATCGCCGCACGGATGCTCGCCGCCACGCCGTACCGCCGATCGGCCGGGCGAGTGATCACCGCCGAGCTGCGCACGCCGGTCAGCCGCGCGGACGTCGTGCTCGCGTCGCACCTGGTCCAGTCGCTCACCGCTGTCGGTGATCACCTCGGCCGGGAGGCGGTACAGGAGCTGATCCTGGATCCCACCGTGGCCGCCCCGGTCCGCGACGCCGCCATCTGGTCGGTCGCCCACGTGCCGAGCGATACTCGGATGCCGACCGCGTTCTGGAACGATCTCTGCGGCATGATCGCGACCCCGGCCGGCGCCGGCAACGCCCGCGCCGTCGCCTACGCGGCGGGGATCGCCCGCCAGCAGGGCGTACTGCGGCGGATCAAGGACGACTCGCGGCTCGCTGCACCGGCCCGGATCGCCGCCTACTGGTGGCTCAACCACCCCAGGCACATCCAGCCGAGCTCCATCTAGGGCTCCCGCCTCCCTTCCCGCAGGTCGGCGACCGCCGTTGTTTCGGTTATTGCGGATGTTATGATTATTTCGGTTAGCACCGCAAACAAGTGAGGTCGACGTGACCGCCATCCCGCTGAATGCTGAACCGCCGAGTGCTCGTGTTATCGAGGTCGCCTCTCAGGCGCTAGATCGAGTTCGCTCCTACCTGCGCAACCATCCGGACGGTCCGCAAGAGGTCCACATCGTGGTGGCCGATTCGCCCCACGACGAGTTGTCGGTCCCTCGGGAGGCCGTCGTTCTGCTGGCCCGAGTCCTGTCGCACCTCGCCGAGGGGCATGGTGTGGCGGTGCTGCCGATGGAATCCGAGCTGACGAGCCAGCAGGCAGCCGACCTGTTGAACGTGTCGCGGCCGTTCTTGATCGGGCTGCTCGACGCTGGTGAGATCCGGTACCGAATGGTGGGCAGCCACCGACGGATAGAACTCAAGTCCCTGATGGATTACCAGCGTGCAGATGACGCGCGCACGCTGCGCGCGGCGAATGACCTGACAGCCCTGGATGAGGAACTCGGATTCATCTGAGTCACGGGTGTGACGCACATTGGCCGATGGCAGCACCCGGGTTCGGCACGAAGAGTGGCCGACTAACCGTCGACGAGCCAGGTGTCGGCGACGATGGGGTCCATCACTGCGGTGTTGGTGGTGGTGTCGATCATCGTGATGGTGACCGTCTTCGCCTCCACGACCGCCACATACAGCCGCTTCCCGTCGGGGCTGAGCAGCATCGACCTCGCCGGGCGCGTGGTCCGGGCGGTGGGAGATCCGAGAGCCGCCCCGCTCCCGGCATCCTGGACGCCGACCACGTCGGAGTCCTCGCAGATGGTGTGCAGCCGGTTGCCCTGGTCGGAGACCGCCACCGCGATCGGATGCGCTCCGCAGGCCGCAGGGAACTGCGTCACCACCGTGTTGTCGCCGGTGTCGATGATCGAGACTCCGCCCGCCTCGGCGTTGGCGACGTAGAGCCGGCGCCCGTCTCCCCTGATGAACAGCCCGCGCGGGCCGCGGCCGACGGCGGGGGCGGCGATGACCTCGTTGGTCGCGGTGTCGACGACGCTGACCGTGGAGGCGGCCGAACCGGCGGCGAAGAGCCGCGTGCCGGTCGGGTTCATGACCAGGTCGCGCGGCGCCCGGCCGACGGTGATCGGATTGCCGACCTGCTTCTCCGTCACCGTGTCGACCACGGAGACGGTGGCGGTCGGCTCGTCGGCCAGGTAGGCGCGCTTGCCGTCCGGGCTCAACGCCACGCTGCGGACCCCCTCGACCGGGTCGGCAGTGGTGCCGAGGTCCACCCCTCGCCCGATACCTCTCGGCTCCGGGACCAGCGCGGTGATCCGGATCAGGAACGGGTCGGTGAAGCGGCCGAGGTAGAGCCGCTTGCCGTCCGCCGTGATCGCGGCGTCGTCCGGTGCGCTGGTGATCGACATGCCATTCCCGCCGTTTTCGGCGTGGGAGTTCGGGATGACGGTCCCGGCCTGTGTGTTGACGGCGACCAGGCTGCCGGTCGTGAGGGTTCGGGTCCCTCCGGTGATGTGCATGCGGGTGATGGCGACGTAGAGGAGGCGACCGTCCGGGCTGATGGCGAGGGCCGGAGTCGTGCCGTGGGCTGCGGTGTCCGGCGGCGCGGACGGCTTGTCGCTCTCCCGGCCGAACTGCCGCACGAGCAGCGACCCGACCAGCACGACGGCGACCGCGGACGCGGTGAGGGCCAGGAGCCGGACGCGCCGGGTGCCGAGCCGCGGCCGGCCGGGCGACGGCTGCCGTTGCCGCGGTTCACCTGTCCGCGCGGAGGACAGCGGTTCACCGGACCGCAGGGACAGCGGTTCAGCGGTTTGCACGGGCACCGGTTCGGCGGTTTGCACGGGCACCGGTTCGGCGGTTTGCACGGGCGGCGGTTCGGCGGCCCCGAGGACGGTCAGCGGGGCCGGGGGAGTGACCCCGGCCAGGCTGCGGACGGTGGCGAGGAATGCCGAGCCGGGCAGCGCCGTATCGGTGACATCCTCGAACTGCCGGTTGCCGAGCCGGAAGAACGGCCGACCGGCGAGCAGCATCGGCAGCACCGGTTTGCCCAGGCTCTCGGCGAGGGTGAGCTCCCGCTCCACCCACTCCGACTGGTCCGCCTGCGGCGTCATGACGACGATGAACGCGGAGCAGCCCTCGATCCGCTGCTGGATGACGCGTGACCAGCGGTGACCCGAGATGATCTCCTTGTCGTACCAGATCGGCACGCCGGCCTCGCCCAGCCATCCGGCGAGCCGTTCGACGTAGTCGGCTGCGTCGCCGTGGCCGTAGGAGAGGAAGACATACGACACGGAGACACCCCATGGTGGTGAGACAGGTCGATCTCTGGATAGCCTACCGACTCTCCGCACCGGCGGGGTCGCGGAGCAGGAACAGCGTCATCGGCGCGACCGCGATGACGAGGACGCTGACCGCGTTGAGCCCGGTCGAGAGGCCGCTTACGGCGACGACCAGTGGGGCGATCAAGGCGCCGGCGACGGCGGCCGTGGCGTCGCTGGCGTAGAAGACCGCGCCCACCCGCCCCAGCACCTCCTCCGGAGCCGCCACCTGGATCCGGTGCTGGGTCGCGACCATCGCCACCGACCCCGGCACTCCCGCCGCCGCGGCTCCCAGCACCGCCACCCACAGCGTCGGCGCGTTGAACAGCAGCAGGAACGCGAGCCCGACCAGCCCATAGGACCAGGTCAGAACCGCCTGCGTCGAGTACGGGCCGATGAGTCGCCCGCTGACCGCCGACCCGACGAGGAAGCCGCATCCCAGCCCGGCGATGACGTAGCCCAGGTCGCCGCCGTCGCGCCCGAGCCGCTGCACGACGAAGGGGACGAGCAGCGCGGTCAGCGCGGCGTTGGCCGCCCAGTAGACCCAGCTCGCGGCGAGCATCCCGCGCAGCAGCCGGGACCGGCGCAGATGGCGGAGCCCGTCGACCAGGTGCCGGGGGACCTCGCGCAGGACGAGCGCCGGTCGTGGGGGATCGGCGACGCGGACGAGGCAGGTGAGCCCGGCGGCGACGAGGTAGGTCGCCGCGTCGAGCCAGGCGACGAGCCCGATGCCGCCCCAGGCGAGTAGGGCGGTGCCGAGCGGGGGACCGATGAGCCGCATCGCGCCGCCGGTGAAGGCCGAGACGGCGTTCGCGGTGACGAGGTCGTCGCCGGTTCCGAGGATGGCGGGGACGATGCTGCGCGTCGCGGGTTGCAGGAGGACGACGGCGACCGCCTCCAGCAGCAGCCCGGCCCAGATGAAGCCGACGCGGGCCGGGGTGTCGCCGAGCAGGATCAGACCGACCCCGGCGGCGCTGGCGAGGTTGGCGCCGACGATGATGCGCCGCCGGTTCCAGTGGTCGACGAGGACGCCGGCCCAGGGCCCGAGCAGCATCGCGGGCAGCGATTCGACGGCGACCGTCAGCCCGGTGGCGAGCGGCGAACCGGTGAGGCGGAAGACCTGCACAGGCACGGCGATGATGAGCAGCCAGGAGCCGAGGCCGGAGATGACGCCGCCGGTCCACAGCAGACGGAAGTCGCGGTTCTGAGGGACGCGCATGGTCGGCGACTCTATTCCGACAGAACAATCTGTGGCAAGATTTGTTTTGTGAGAACAGAATCCACGGCGGAGCTGGGGCGGCGGCTGCGGGCCCGCCGCACGGCCGCCGGGCGCACGATCGCCTCGGTCGCCGTCGAGGCCGGACTCTCCGTGCCCTACATCGCCAATCTGGAGAACGGTCGCGGCAATCCCACGGTCGCAGCCCTCGCCGCGCTCGCCGAGGCCCTCGGCGCCCGGCTCGCCGTCGAGCTCGTCGCCGACGATGCTCCGGTCGAGCCGGTCGCGCTTCCAGAAACCCTGGTGGCGTACGCCAGAACGGCGCGCTTCGCCGCTGAGGCCGGCCGCCTCGCCGAAGCGGGCGGCACAGCGCTGCTCGACCAGCGCCAGAAGCTGCTCGGCGCGATGGCGGCCGTCGCCGCGACCGCAGACCGGCCGCTCGGCGAGCTGGACTGGCACCGCATCCTGGACGCGATCATCCTGATCAACCGATCCTGACGCCGCACCCCAACCGAACCGCAACCGAAAGCCAACCGTCCACCGGTGAGATGTGCGCACCCGCCGCACCGTCACATCAACCGAAGGATGGCCAATGAACAATCGTTCAATCCGTCGGCTCGTCATCGTGGTGGGTATCGCCGCCGCGGTGGGTCTGACCGGCGTACCCGCCCAATCGTCGCTGCCTGTGGCGAGCGCGAACACCACGCTGGGCAAGGTGCTCTACGCCGAGTCGCCCGGCGCGGTCCCCGGCAGCTACATCGTCGTCTTCAAGGACTCGTCGCCGTCGAATACGAGCGACGAGCTGAAGGCGAAGTACAACCTGCGCACGACCTTCGAGTACGGCACCGCCCTGCGGGGCTTCGCCATCGCGGCCGACGACGCCACCGCGGCGCGGGTCGCGGCCGACCCGCTGGTGGAGTACGTCGCCCAGGACCAGGAGGTGACGACGCAGGTCAGCGTGCAGACGCCGACCCCGTCGTGGGGCCTGGACCGGATCGACGAGCGCTCCCTGCCGCTGGACAACAAGTACCACTACGCCAACACCGCACCCGGCGTCCGGGCCTACATCATCGACACCGGCATCCGCTACACCCACGTCGAGTTCGGCGGGCGCGCGGTCCCCGGCTTCGACGCGTTCGGCGGCACCGGTGCCGACTGCAACGGTCACGGCACCCACGTCGCCGGCACGGTCGGCGGCAAGACGGTCGGCGTGGCGAAGCAGGTCAAGCTCATCTCGGTCCGGGTGCTCAACTGCGCGGGCTCGGGTACGGCCGCCGGCGTCATCGCCGGGGTCAACTGGGTCACGCTGCAGCAGATCCTCTCCCCGGCGCCGCCGAGCGTGGCCAACATGAGCCTCGGCGGCAGCGCCTTCCCGCCGCTGGACACCGCGGTGACCAACTCGATCACCGCGAACGTGCACTACTCGGTCGCGGCGGGCAACTCCAACCTCAACGCGTGCGGCTTCTCCCCGGCCCGGGTACCGAGGGCCACCACGGTCGGCGCGACCACCAACACCGACGCTCGGGCCACCTTCTCCAACTTCGGACCGTGCCTCGACCTCTTCGCCCCCGGCCAGGGCATCTACTCCGCGTACGGCACCGCCGACAACGCCTACGCCACGCTCTCGGGCACCTCGATGGCGTCGCCGCACGCGGCCGGCGTCGCGGCGCTGTGGCGCTGGCGGTTCCCGGCTGACAACGCCGACCAGACGGCGCTCGCCCTGGTCAACAACGCCACCCCCAATGTGGTGATCAACCCCGGCGTGGGCTCGCCGAACCTGCTGCTCTTCGCAGGCTTCGTCCCCGTCTAACCCGCTCCGTTTCGCAGCAAAGCGTGGCCTCCCGCCTACGGGAGGCCACGCTTTGCTGCGAAACGTGCCGAGGGCCGCGGAACGTGCCGAGAGGCGACGTACCGAGGCCGGTCGTGCCAGTGCGTAGGACGGCATTTGCGACTCATCAGTAGCCGATCATTGTTCGTAACCGGGCCGTACCATGCATGAATCGATGCATCGAAGTTCCACAATAGAGTGGAGGGCGGAGTTGATGTCCACGGTGGAGATTCGCCTGCTGGGCCCGCTCCAGGTCAGCGGGGACGGCGGCGCGGTGGTGCTCGGCGGGCCGCGGCAGCGGACGATCCTGGGGCTGCTGGCGCTGCGCGTACCCCAGGTGGTGTCGTGCAACGCCCTCGTCGACGGTGTCTGGGACACCGCGCCGCCCGGGGGTGCCGCCAAGACGCTCCGGGCGCACATCGCCTACCTGCGGCGCGGGCTGCTCGCCGGGGGTGCGGGCTCGCCGATCGCCACCCGGGCGCCCGGCTACACGCTGGCGGTCCCGGCCGAGTGGATCGACGTGCACTGCTTCGAGTACCTCGTCGGCCGCGGGCACGCCGAGGCCGCCTCGGGGTCGCCGGAGGCCGCGGCGGCGTACCTGCGGCGGGCTCTGGGGTTGTGGCGCGGGGAGGCGCTGGCGGACTGCGCGGCCGGGCAGTGGGCACAGGCGGAGGTCGCGCGCCTGCAGGAGATGCGGCTCAACGCCACCGAGGAGCTGCTCGCCGCGGAGCTGGAGCTGGGCCGCTGCGCGCAGGTGGCGGCGGAGCTGATCGGGCTGGTCGCGCGACACCCGCTGCGCGAGCGGATGTGGGAGCTGCTGATGATCGCGCTCTACCGGGCGGGCCGTCCCGGCGAGGCGTTGCACGCCTACCGGCGTGCTCGGGAGACACTCGCGGAGGAGCTGGGGATGGAGCCGGGAGCGCGCCTGCGGCGGTTGGAGGTGGCGATCCTGTCCGGCGAGTAGACATTGATACTCGTATAAATTCATGATCTCCTAAGGGTCTCCACTACCCCCGGGAGGAACCCATGCGACCGAGAGTCGCCGTGCTCATCACCGCGCTGGCGGTGACCGCGTCCCTCACCTTCACCGGACCGGCCACCGGCGCGATCCCGCCGATCGATCAGGGCAACGCACCCGTCGCGTCGGCGCAGTATGTCGTCATCGGACCGAAGACCCTCGCCGATCGCAACGCCGTCGCCAGGACCGGCGCCGCGATCGACCTCGTCGAACACGGCAACGTCTACATCACCGCGACTCCGGACGAGGTCGCGCAGATCCGCAGGCTCGGCTTCCTGCTGGAGGCGCTGCCCGGCCCGGAGTCCCCGTCGGGCACCGGCCTGAACGGCTTCCCGTCGGCGGACGCCGGCTACCACGACTTCGCCGAGACGACCGCCGAGATCAACAAGATCGTCGCGGACCACCCGACGCTGGCGCGCAAGACCGTGATCGGCCAGTCCTACGAGGGCCGTGACATCGTCGCCCTCAAGATCTCCGACAACGTCGCGACCGACGAGGACGAGCCGGAGCTGCTCTTCAACGCGCACCTGCACGCCCGCGAGCACCTCACCGTGGAGATGGCGCTCTACCTCGCCAACCTCTTCACCGACTCCTACGGCACCGACAGCCAGGTCACGACCGCCGTCAACTCGCGCGAGATCTGGATCATCCCGGACCTCAACCCGGACGGCGGCGAGTACGACATCGCCACCGGCTCCTACCGGTCGTGGCGCAAGAACCGGCAGCCCAACAGCGGCTCCTCCAACGTCGGCACCGACCTCAACCGCAACTTCGGCTACAACTGGGGCTGCTGCGGCGGGTCCAGCGGCAGCACCTCGTCGGAGACCTACCGCGGTCCGTCGGCCTTCTCCGCGCCGGAGACGCAGGTCCTGCGCGACTTCGTGCTCTCCCGCCGGGTCGGCGGCGTGCAGCAGATCAAGGCCAACATCGACTTCCACACCTACGGCGAGCTGATCCTGTGGCCGTTCGGCTACACGACGGCCGACACGGCGCCGGGCCTCACGCTCGACCAGCGCAACACCTTCGCCGCCATCGGGCAGCAGATGGCCGCGACCAACAACTACACCCCCGAGCAGGGCAGTGACCTCTACATCACCGACGGCGACATCACCGACTGGCTCTGGGGCAACCAGCAGGTCTGGACCTACACCTTCGAGATGTACCCGGTCTCCAACGGCGGCTTCTACCCGCCCGACGAGATCATCACCGCGCAGACCAGCCGCAACAAGAGCGCCGTGCTGCTGCTGTCGGAGTACGCCGACTGCCCCTACCGCGCCATCAACAAGCAGGCGCAGTACTGCACCGCGGCCAACGACTTCTCGATCGCGGCCAGCCCCGCGTCCGGCTCGGTCGCCCCGGGCGGCTCGGTGACCTCCACCATCTCCACGGCCCTCACCAACGGCTCGGCCCAGACCGTCAACCTCGCCGCGTCCGGCCTACCCGCCGGGGCCACGGCCACCTTCGCGCCGTCGTCGGTCACCTCCGGCGGCTCGTCGACCCTCACCCTCGCGACGACGGCGTCCACGCCCGCGGGCACCTACGCGATCACCATCACGGGTACGGGCACCGGCGCCACCCGCACAGTCACCTACTCCCTGACGGTCACCGGCGCCCCGGGCTGCACCGGCACCAACGCCGCCGACGTGCAGATCCCGGACAACGGGGCCGCGGTGGAGAGCCCGATCACCATCGCGGGCTGCAACCGCAACGGCACCGCGACCTCCACGGTGGCGGTGAACATCGTCCACACGTACAAGGGCGACCTCGTCGTGAACCTGGTCGCGCCGGACGGGACCCTCTACCTCCTGCACAACCGGACCGGCGGCAGCGCCGACAACATCAACCAGACCTACACGGTCAACCTGTCGAGCGAGGTCGCCAACGGCACCTGGAAGCTGCGGGCGCAGGACGCGGCCTCGGCCGACACGGGCTACATCAACAGCTGGACCCTGACGCTGTAGCCATCACGGGTGGTGCCCGCGCGGCTTCGGCCTGCGCGGGCACCTCCCGTGCCATTCTCCGCGCTCGGCACGCGTGCAGGCGGCGGCGAACTTACCGTGAAGGTGTTGCCACCGCCCAGACCTCGCGGCCGAGGAGAGCGAGGGTGCGATGGATCAGGCGGCCGTGCGGGACGCGTTCAGCCGCTACTCATCGGCGCAGGCGGTCTTCGGGCTGAGCCTGGTGCGCCGCCACCGCCCGGGCGGGACGGGGGAGTGCCGGGCCTGCGGTCGGCCGCACCCCTGCGAGCAGCGTCGTCGAGGCGCCGAGCTGATCGTCCACTTCGGCTGACCGGCTGTCGCGGGCCGATGGGGCGATCGGTTAACCGGAATGAAACCCACCAGGGTGGTAACGGTGCGGAGTTTGCGCGTTACGATCTGCGTGTCACTCCGGTCCCCGGTGGCGAGATTCAGTGCAGGCCAGCTGACTTCGCCCGCCGTGGAGGCCCCGATGACCGCAACCGCACAGGCATCCCGTCCAGCCGCCCGCAGGACGCGACGGTCCGGATCCGATCCGGGCATGACGCTGCTGGCGCAGCTGGGCGAGCTGCCCCCGGGCGACACCCGCCGCGCAGCCGTTCGGACCAGGGCGATCGAGTGCTACCTCCCGCTCGCGACGCACTTCGCCCGCCAGTTCGATCATCGCGGCGAACCGCTCGCCGACCTGACCCAGGTCGCCGTCCTCGGGCTGATCAAGGCGGTGGACCGCTACGACGCGGACCGGGGCGTCGCCTTCACCACCTATGCCGTGCCGACGATCCTCGGCGAGGTCAAGCGCCACTTCCGGGACACGACCTGGAGCGTGCGGCTGCCCCGGCAGCTGCACGACCGCTGGCAGCAGGTCGCGGCGGCCCGAGACCACCTGGCGCAGCTGCTGCAGCGTCCGCCGACCACCGCGGAGATCGCCGGTTACCTCGCCATCGGCACCACTGCGGTGATCGAGGCGGGCGACTGCGCCAAGGCCTATCGTGCGCGTTCGCTGACTCTGCCCGTCGCCGGCAGCCCGAACCGCGTCCTGGGCGACCTGCTCGGTGAACCGGACTCCGCGATCGACGCCGTCGACCTCCGCACGACGCTGCGACGCCGGCTCGCGGAGCTGCCGCCACGGGAGCAGCGCATCATCGAGCTGCGGTTCTCCGCGGAGCTGACCCAGTCCCAGATCGCCGAGGTGCTCGGGCTGTCGCAGATGCACGTCTCGCGGCTGCTCACCAGGGCACTGGCGCAGCTGCGGGAGCGGCTGCGAGCCGATGGCGGCCCGCAGCTGCTCGACGCCTGAACCGGTCAGCCCATGCTCTTCTGGCCGTCGATCGCCTCGCGCAGGATGTCGGCGTGCCCGGCGTGCTGCGAGATCTCGGCGATCATGTGCAGCGCCACCCGCCGCACCGACCAGCTCGCACCCGGCTCGAACCAGGGTGCCTCGGGCAGCGGGTGCGACACGTCGAGGTCGAGCGTCGTGATCAGGTCGACCGTCGTCGCGGCGGTCTTCTCGTAGTCGGCGAGGAGCCCGTCGAGGGTGTCGCCGTCGACCATCCGGAACTGGCCGACCCAGTCGATGGGCTCGCTCTCCATCGCCGCCGCGCCGCCGGTCATGAACCGCCCCCAGCGCTGCTCGACGTTGGTGAGGTGCTTGATCAGGCCGCCGAGACACAGCTCGCTGTGCGTGGTGCGCGTTGCCGCCTGCTCGTCGGTGAGGCCCTGCACGGTGTAGAGCAGCAGGCCTCGGTGTTTCGCCAAGGTCTGGAGCAGGTCGGCGCGCTCGCCGCCGATCGATGAGATGTCGTTCATAACCGCACCCTACGAGAGGGCACCGACATTTTCGCCGACCGGCGCGGCTGGTCAGGCGACTGCCGGGGCAGCTCGGACACCGGCCGGGAGCACCACGACGAACATCGCGATCAGCGAGGCGACCATGCCGCCGGCCACGACGATCGCCATGCCGACGCTGTCGGTGCCGAGGAGGCCGACGAGGGGTGCCGAGGCCGCGCCGATGCCGAACTGGACGGCGCCGAGCAGCGCGGCCGCCGTACCCGCCGCCTCTCCGTGCCGGGACATCGCGAGCGCCGGTGCGTTCGGCAGCGCGAGACCCGCGAAGGTCAGCAGGAACCAGAGCGAGGTGAGGATGGCCGGCAGGCCGCCGACCTCCGTGACGGCGAAGAGCAGCAGCGCGACACCGGCGACGCTGCCCGCGGCGAGCGCGGCGACGAGGATCTGCTGCGGGCTGAAGCGCCGCAGCAGCCGCACGTTGAGCTGGGTGGAGAGGATCAGGCCGAAGGCGTTGGCGCCGAAGGCGAAGCCGAACTGCTGCTCGTTGAGGCCGTACTGCTCCTGCAGGACGAAGGACGACCCGGCGACGTAGGAGAACAGGGACGCCATGGCGAGTCCGGCCACCACGACCAGCCCGACGAAGGTGCGGTCGCGCAGCAGTTCGGCGTAGACGTGCAGGGTGCTTCCGATGCCGCCGGAGCGGCGGCGCTCGGGGGGCAGGGTCTCCTTGAGGCCGATCAGGCCGATCACGATGAGCGCGGCGCCGAGCAGGGCGAGGGCCACGAAGACGCCGCGCCAGTCGGTCCACTGCAGCAGCCAGCTCCCCAGCGTCGGGGCGAGGATCGGCGCGGCGCCCATCACCAGCATCAGCCGGGAGAAGAGACTGGCGAAGGCGGATCCGCTGAACAGGTCGCGGACGATCGCCATCGCGACCACCGAGGAGGCGGCGACGCCGAGACCCTGGAGCACGCGCAGGGCGCCGAGCACGGCGATGTTGGGCGCCACCACGCAGAGCACGGAGGCGACGACGTGCAGCGCGAGCCCGGCGAGCAGCGGCACCCGGCGGCCGACGGCGTCGGAGACGGGCCCGATGAGGAGCTGGCCGATCGCGAGGCCGAGCAGGGTGCCGGTGAGGGTGAGCTGCACCGCGGCCGAGGTGGTGTGCAGGTTGGCGGTGATGTTGGGCAGGGCGGGCAGGTACATGTCGATGGTGAGCGGGCCGATGGCGATCAGCGAGCCGAGCACGACGACGAGGCGCACCCGCTGCGCCCGGGTCATCAGGTCTCCGGGCATCGGTGCCGTGGTGTCGAGCTCGGCGGCGAGCGTAGTCATGAGACCTCTTAGCGGTGGAATCTCGCGCTGGATTGGAGAGCGGCGCTGACTGCGTGCCGCTACCAGCACCAAATCGCCGCGACCTGGCGGCATTCCCGATCCGGGTGTTGGTGGCCCAGGTCACACCCGTCCGGGTGACCCTGCAAGACCTTTCGGTCAGCGGTCATCGACACCGGCCCGGCGGTGCCCACATGGGACTGTGCCAGGCTGATCGACAAGCGTTGACATGCCTGAAACCTGCTCGTAAATTTGCAGCAACGTTTCAGAAGGCCGTCATCCCCCAGGAGCTTCGATGCGTTATCGCCGGTTACTCGCTCTGCCCCTCGTCGCCGTGCTCGCTGCGCTGCTGCCCGTGCCGGCCGCCCCGGCCGCCGCCGCGCCACCCGGGACCAAGGACGTCATCGTCACCCTCTTCGAGTGGAACTGGCCGTCCGTCGCCGCCGAGTGCACCAATTTCCTCGGCCCCAACGGCTACGGCTACGTCCAGGTCTCCCCGCCGCAGGAGCACGCGAGCGGCCAGCAGTGGTGGGTCGCCTACCAGCCGGTCAGCTACCGGATCGAGTCCCGCAAGGGGAGCCGGGCGGAGTTCCAGTCGATGGTCACCACCTGCCACAACGCGGGCGTCAAGGTGCTCGTCGACACGGTGATCAACCACATGACCGGCGTCGGCTCCGGCACCGGCTGGGCGGGCTCGACCTTCACGCCCTACACCTACCCCGGCATCTACCAGACGCAGGACTTCCACCACTGCGGGCGCAACGGCAACGACGACATCGCCAACTACGGCGACCGCTACGAGGTGCAGAACTGCGAGCTGGTCAACCTCGCCGACCTCGCCACTGAGAGCGACTACGTCCGCACGAAGATCGCCTCCTACATGAACGACCTGCTCGCACTCGGGGTGGACGGGTTCCGGCTCGACGCGAGCAAGCACATGCCGGCCGCCGACATCGCCGCGATCAAGGGCAAGCTGTCGCGGTCGGCGTACATCGTGCAGGAGGTCATCTACGGTGCCGGTGAGCCGGTCCAGCCGACCGAGTACACCGGCAACGGCGACGTGCACGAGTTCCGGTACGGCAAGGACCTGGGGCGGGTCTTCCGCAACGAGAAGCTCGCCTACCTGGTCAACTTCGGCGAGCCGTGGGGGCACATCAGCAGCGCCAAGGCCGTGGTCTTCGTCGACAACCACGACACCCAGCGCGAGGGCGGCTACGTGCTGACCTACAAGGACAACGGGATCTACGCGCTGGCCAACGCGTTCATGCTGGCCTGGCCCTACGGTTCGCCGTCGGTGATGAGCGGCTACAGCTTCACCAACAACGACACCGGTCCGCCCTCCAACGGCGCGGGCAAGACCAACAACGCGACCTGCTTCTCCGGCGGCTGGGTCTGCGAGCACCGGTGGCTGGTCGTCGCCAACATGGTCGGCTTCCACAACGCGGTCAAGGGCACGTCGGTGATCAACTGGTACGACAACGGCAACAACCACATCGCCTTCGGCCGCGGCGACAAGGGCTACCTCACGATCAACGACGAGGACGGTGCGGTCAACGGCCGCAGCTACCGCACCGGGATGGCCGCGGGCCGCTACTGCGACGTGATCCACGGCAGCAAGTCCAGCGCCACCACCTGCACCGGCCCGGTGATCACCGTCGACGCGAACGGCTGGTTCACGGCCAACATCGTCGCCCACGACGCGGTGGCGATCCACAGCGGCGCGAAGATCGCCTGATCTCGTCCCGGGGCAAGATCCCCGCAACTCTTGAAGAGTCGGTGCTATTCACGAGGCCGAACAGCACCGACTCTTCAAGAGTCGGTGCTCAGAGGTCCCAGCGGTGGCCGGTCTTCTCGTCGACGTCGGGGTCGGGCACGACGCAGAAGACCAGCCCGGCCGGGTCGCGCATCACGGTCCAGTGCGGGCCGTCGTCCACGACCGCCGCACCCAGCGCCACCAGGCGCGCGACCTCCGCCGCCCGGTCCGTGGTGTGAATATCGACGTGTACGCGAGGCTCCCCCTCCTTGATCTCCTGCGTCAGGAGCCCGAACCCGTCCGCCGTCAACTCCGCCCCGTGGAAGTCCGGAAAGCGCTCGAACCTGGTCAGCGGCACGCCGAGCGCGCCCCGCCAGAAGGCCACCTCGGTGTCGTGCACCGCCGCCGGAACGTCAACAACGATCTTCGAAAGCCTGCTGTAGTGCGTCACGCCGCCATCATCCGTCCCGACCCCGTCCAGCGGGCCCTACCCGGCCACGTTTTGCAGCAAAGCGTGGCCATTTCGCGAAGCGATGCCACGCTTTGCTGCAAAACGTGACGGAAAACCGCGCGCACCCGGCGGGCGGCGGCGTTTACGGTGCTGAGGTGAGTGCTGATGAGGAACGGGTCCTGAACACCTTTCTCAAGGACGGCCGGATCGTCACGATGCCGGCCAAGGCGGGCAAGCGGCGGGTCCTGCTCGAACACGTCGCCGCCGCCTTCGAGCCCGGCGTACGGATCCCGGAGCGGGAGGTCGACGCGGTGCTGCGGGCCTTCTACGAGACCGACTGGGTGGCGCTGCGGCGCTACCTCATCGATGCCGGGCTGATGGCGCGGGAGAACGGGCTCTACTGGCGCACCGGAGGACCGGTCGACGTCGGCTAGTGCTGGTCGCGACGGTGTCGGACCCGTGGTGGATGATGTCGGGGTGACAGCTCCGGTGCACGCCCCGCCCATCGCCACCCCGGAGTCGATCAAGAGGACCTACTTCACGCTCGCGCTCGGCAACACCCTGGCGATGTCGCTGATCTGGGGCATCAACACGATCTTCCTGCTCGACGCGGGGCTGTCGAACCTCGAGGCGTTCACCGCCAACGCGTTCTTCACCGCCGGGATGGTGCTCTTCGAGGTGCCGACCGGGATCGTCGCCGACATGTGGGGCCGGCGGGTGTCGTTCCTGCTCGGCACGGTCACCCTGGCCGCGTCGACGGGGCTCTACGTGCTGCTGTGGCGGGTCGAGGCGTCGTTCCTGGCGTGGGCGGCGGTGTCCGTGCTCCTCGGGTTGGGGTTCACGTTCTTCTCCGGCGCGACCGAGGCCTGGCTGGTCGACGCGCTGACCGCGACCGGCTACACCGGCTCGCTGGAGGCGGTCTTCGGCCGTGCCCAGGTCATCGGGGGAGTCGGCATGCTCACCGGCTCGATCGCGGGCGGCTACCTCGCCCAGGTCACCAACCTGGGCGTGCCGTTCGTGCTGCGTGCCGTGGTGCTGCTGGTCATGTTCATCGTGGCGTTCGTGACGATGCGCGACGTCGGCTTCACCCCGCAGCGGGGCGGGCGGCCGCTCGCCGAGATGCGGCGCATCGTCGTCGACTCGGTGCACTACGGCTGGCGGGTCCCGGCGGTGAAGTCGATGATGCTCGCCGCGGTCTTCACCGGCGGCGTCGGGATCTACGTCTTCTACGCCCTGCAGCCCTACCTGCTGGAGCTCTACGGTGACGAGCAGGCTTACGGCGTGGCCGGTCTGGTCGCTGCGATCGTGGCCGGCTCGCAGATCGTCGGCGGGCTGCTCGCGTCCCGGATCCGGCGGGTCTTCCACCGGCGCACCACCGCGCTGCTCGCCGCGGGCGGGCTCGCCGGGCTCCTCGTCATCGGGATGGGGCTCGTCGGCGACTTCTGGGTCGTCCTGGCGCTGATCGTGGCCTGGGGGCTGCTCTCGGCCGCGACGACGCCGATCCGGCAGGCATTCATCAACGGGCTGATCCCGTCGCAGCAGCGGGCGACGATCCTGTCCTTCGACTCCCTGATGAGCTCCAGCGGCGGCATCGTCGCCCAGCCCGCGCTCGGCCGGGCCGCCGACGTCTGGGGCTACCCGGTGTCATATGTGCTGTCGGGTGCGTTGTCGCTGCTCTCGCTGCCCTTCATCGCCCGCGCCCGGGCGGCGGACACCGCCGCCGACGTGGCGACCGAGCCGCAGGCCGCACCGGTCTGACCGTGCCGAGCCGTCAGGCCGGGCTGGAGTGCGCCGCGATGATCCGCCAGCCGAGGTCGTCGTCGAGCAGCCACGTCCGGGTGTAGCGCAGCCGCACCGCGAACGCCTCGCCCGCGTAGGTGCCTTCGAGCGTGCCGAGGAACCAGGTCACGCCGGTGCGCCCCTCGGTGAGGACGGTGAGCTCCTCCTCCTGGACCTTCGTCATCACCTGCACACCCGAGCGGTGCCCGTCGAGGTCGTCCTGTTTGGAGTAGACAGCGCCGTCCGGGCCGCCGGTGAAGATCAACCGGTCGTCGAGGAGCCGGTCGAGGGCCTCGACATCGCTCGCCAGCTGCGCCGCTTGCAGCCGCCGCTCGGCCTCGCGCAGGTCGTCGCCCATCGCCATCCCTCATCCCGCCGGTGAAAGGTACAAGGATATGTCGGGCATCGGCTCCGTGGTCCCCGGCCGCCCCATGATCGGCGCAACTCTTCCAGAGTTGCGCCGATCATGGGGCGACCTGTCGACTATTCGCTTGCCCGGAACAGGCAGCTACGGGAGTCTATGGGGCATGGCAGACCAGCGGATTCACCTCCTGGTGGCCGCAGCCGGTTACGGCAAGACCAGCGCGCTGCGCCGTCTGCCCACCTCCGCCCAGGCCCGCTGGACCACCGGCGCGGGCGCGATCGAGCTCATCGGCACCGAGCAGCACCTCGTCATCGACGACCTTCCCGCCCTCGATGTCGGCCAGGCCCGGCGCCTGCTCGCTGCCCTGGAAGCCCTGCCCGACGAGGCGAGCGTCGCCATCGCCTCCCGTCACTCGCTGCCCGTCTCCCCGGCCCGGCTGCTCGGCCGCGGCCGCCTGGTCGAGCTGGGTCCGTCCGAGCTCGCCCTCACCGACGACCAGACCGCCGAGCTGCTCGCCGCCGACTACGGGCTCTCCGATCCCGACCTCGCCGACCAGCTCCACGAGGCGACCGCGGGCTGGCCCGCCCTGGTCCGGCTCGGCGCCGATCTCCTCACGCCCGGTCAGGGCGCCACGCTGGACCTGCTCACCGCACCGGACGGCCCGGTCGCGGGCTACATCGAGCACGAGATCCTCGGCGAGCTGCCACCGCCGACGCTCGCGCTGCTCAACGACGTCGCGGAGCTGGCCCCGGTGACCTCCGCGCTGTGCGAGGTCATCGGCCACCCGGCGGCGGGCGCGGTGCGCGCTCTCGTCAAGACCGGTCTCCTGGTACGCGGACCGCAGGGCGACCGCCTCGCCCCCGCCGTGGCGCGGCTGGCCGGGCACACGGCCACCCCGCCGGAGCTGCTCGCGGCCGCGGCGGCCCACTACGAGCGGCACGGGCCGATGATCGCCGCACTGCGCGCCTACGCGCGGGCGGGGCTGACCGTCGAGTGTGGCCGGATCATCGACGAGCACGGGGACGACCTGCTCGCCGCCGGGCATGCGAACACGCTCATCGAGGTGCTGACGGCTCCGGGTCTGAAGCGGCGTGGCCGCAAGCGGCAGCTCCTGCTCGGTGACGCGCTGCGGACCGGCGGTTCGGCGATGAAGGCCGGGCAGGCCTACGCCGTCGTCGCCGACGCGGAACCGAGCTGGGACGCCGGGATCGCCTGGCGGATGGGGCAGCTCCACTACCACCGGGGCGAGTCCCGGGCGGCGCTGAAGGTTTTCGCCCGGGCCGAGGAGAGCACGGAGCCGTCCCGGGACGCGGCGCTGCTGCTCGCCTGGCGTTCCTCGGCGCACCTGCAGCTCGGCGAGACCGCCGCGGCGCTGGAGATCGCCCTGCAGGCGACCGCCGTCGCCGTCGCCGCCGACGACGACCTCGCGCTCGCCACCGCCTATGTCAGCACGGCGCTGTGCCACAACATGGCCGGCAACACCGCCGACAGCGAGGAGCTCTTCGTCCAGGCGCTCGCGATCGCCGAGCAGACCGGCGACATCGTGGTCCGGTCGCGGGTGCTGACGAGCCAGACCTATCAGCTGCTGCTGGAGGCGCGCTACCCGGAGGCGCTCGTCGCGGCCCGGCAGACCGGGCAGTGCGCGCTCGCCGCCAACCACTCCAACCTGCGGCTGATCGCGCTGATCAACGAGGGTGACGCGCTGCTGATGCTCGGCCGCTACGACGAGGCGATCCGGCAGTACGAGCGGGCCGCGGCCCTGTCCCGCCGGATGGGGTCGCGGCGCACCGCGGCGGCGCAGCTGGGTCTGGGCGAGGTCTACCGGCGCCGGGGCTGGACCGAGCAGGCCCGGGCGGCCTTCGAGTCGGCGATCGCGCTGGCGGAGGAGGGCGGTCTCAACCAGTTCCTCGTCTGTGCGCTGGCGGGGCTGGCCCGCGTACTCATGGCGCAGGACGGACCGGCGGCGGCCGCGGCGGCCGAGAAGGCCGGGCGGCTCGCCTCGGATCGCGTGGTCGTCACCGCGCTGCTCGCGCGGGGCTGGGTGGCGCTGCAGGCGGGGGAGGCCGAGGCTGCGACGGCGTTCGCGCTGGAGGCGGCGGGGGTGGCGCGGGCGGAGCGGGACCGGGCCGGGCTCGCGGAGTCCCTGGAGCTGCGGGCGGCGGCCGAGCCGGACGCGCGGCGGGCTCGCGCGGCGCTGCGGGAGGCGCACGCGATCTGGTCCGCGGCGGGTGCCGTCGTCGCGGCGGCGGCCACCCGGGTCGCGATCGGCGGGCTCCCCGACGCCGACACCGACGACCGCCTCGGCGCGCTGATCGCGGCGGACACGCTGGTCCAGGCAGGCGTGCCGATACGGGAGGCGCGATCGCAGAGCCCGGTGTCGATCAAGGCGTTCGGCCGGTTCGAGGTGTGCCTGCACGACCAGCCGGTGCCGCCGACGGTGTGGCAGTCCCGCAAGGCCCGTGACCTGCTGCGCATCCTCGTGGCCCGGCGCGGTCGCCCGGTGCCCCGCGGTGAGCTCTGCGAGCTGCTCTGGCCCGACGACGACCAGAGCAAGACCGGGCACCGGCTCTCGGTGCTGCTGTCGATCGTGCGCGGTGTGCTGGACCCGGACCGGTCGCTGCCGACGGACCACTTCATCGTCGCCGACCAGGCGAGCATCGGGCTCGACGTGACCCGCCTGCACGTGGATGTGGAGGAGTTCCTCGCCGATGTCGGGCACGGGCGGCGGCTGCGGGAGCGCGGCGCGCTCGCCGAGGCGCACCGGCTGCTCGCGGTGGCGGTCCGCAGCTACCGCGCCGACGTCTTCGAAGACGAGCCCTACTCGGAGTGGTCGGGTGCGCTGCGCGAGGAGGCCCGCGCCGGCTACGTCAGCGCCCTGCGGATGCTGGCGCAGCTCGGCCGCAAGCTCGGTGACACCGGTGCCGCCGTGGCGCACCTGATGCGCCTGCTCACGATCGATCCCTATGACGAGGCCGGCCACCGGGCCCTCATCAAGACCCTGGTGGCCGGTGGCCAGCACGGGGAGGCCCAGCGGGCACAGACCCGTTACCGGGAGGCGATGGCGGCGATCGGCGTTCAGCTCTCGGCGGCGTACCAGGCGCCGATCCAGTCGCCGTAGGTGTCGACTCCCCACTCGCCGCTGTCGAGTCCGACTGATCGCGAACCGACCGTCGCCAGGGAGGACCCGGCGACGCGGCTCGCGTGGGCGAAGGTTCCCTCCAGCGCGGCGTTCGCACCGAAGCCGTCGATCAGCGCGGCGCCCGTGCCGGTGATCACAGCTCCGCCGCCGAAGGTCTCCGCCCAGCCGTACTGCATCGCCGGCGGGTCCGCGAGGCCCGTCTTCGTCGCCGTCGCGGTGACGAGGCCCGCAGACCTGGTCCGCTGCCAGCTCTGCGGCTGCGGCCAGGCGCAGAGGGCGAAGGTGTAGAGCGGAGAGGCCGCGGTGGCGGGGATGTTGGAGGTGACGGCGACGGAGGAGATGTCGGCCGAGGGAAGGATGCCGGTGAGGTATTTGCCGCCGCCGAGGGCGCCGTTGATGCGGAAGCCGGTGCTGACCACGACCTTGTTAGCGGTGCAGGTCGCTGTCGCGGTGTTGCCGTCGACGGCTGCTGCGGCCACCCGCTCGGTGCCGAGGTTGGGCTGGTAGCGGCAGACGGCGAAGACGGTGACAGACCAGGGGGTGGAGTGGTTGGCCTGGGCGTTGGCGTAGGCGGTGACCGAGCCCAGCCCGGCGGCCGGCACGACGCCGGTCAGCGCGACGCCGCCGTTGCCGCCGCTGATGTACGCGCCGACTCCGACGACGATCTTGTTGCCGGCGCAGGCCACCGTGGCCGACTTGTCCTGGACCAGTGACGTCGTGCTGGTCTGCTCGTGCCGCTCGCTGACGGCGTGGGCGGGAATGGCGGGGGCGAAGAGAAGGATCAGGAGAGCGGCCGTCATGCCGCCGAGGATTCGTCGCATGTCCCCATCGTGGCGACGGGTGTCACGGTGGCGTCATGGTGAGCGCGGCGCCCGCCCTGACGCGGCCGTGACGGCACCCTGATCGGTCTGCGGAGACTCCGTGTCACCACCGCCGACCTGGGCGGTGACATCGAAAGGAACACGTTTTCATGCGCAGAAGGTTCATCACCCGTCTCGCGGTGCTCGCCGCTATCGCCGGTTCGCTGGCGGTCTTCGGTCCGGCATCGCCGGCGAGCGCTTCGATCGGCCTCTACCGGGCGAGCGCGGTCGGCGTCTCCAACGCGGTCTCGCCGAAGTCGATCACGGTCGGCTGCAACAACGTCAACGACCGGATCATCAGTGTCGGCGGCCGGATCAACGACGGCTTCGGCGACGTACTGATGACCAGGGCGTTCGTCAATCCGGGCCTGACCGTCGCGACGGTCTGGGGGATCGAGGCGATCCCGACGGGCGTGCCGTGGAGCGTCGAGGCCTTCGTGGTCTGCGCGCCTCCCGGGGCGATCGCGGGCCTGGTGCTCGTCGAGAACACGGCCGGCCCGAACGTGAACGACAAGTTCCCGCAGGCGGCCTGCCCGGCCGGGAAGAAGGTCTTCGGCGGGGGCTACTACCTCGACAACGCCAACGGCCTGGTCGCGATCGACGAGTTCACCTTTGACCCCAACCTGCTCTTCGCGCGGGCCACGGCCTACAACTACGGTGCGCCGGGCAACTACTCGTTTACGGTGCAGGCGATCTGCGGGACACCCGCGCCGTCGATGTCGCGCATCACCTTCCTCTCGGCGAACAACGCGCTCTCGCCGAAGACCGTGACCACCAACAACTGCCCGTTCAACACGCAGGTCTCGGCGGTCGGCACCATCGTCACCGGCGCCCTCGGCCACGCGTCGATCGACATGCTCAACCCCCGGCCGCAGCTCGCGGCCGGAGAGTCGACGGTCCGCGAGATCGGCGCCTACGGCAGCAACTGGACCTCGCAGGTCGAGGCCCTCTGCGTGGGCTGACGGCTGAGCCGGGGATCGGGGGCCTGCCGCACCGGCGGGCCCCCGTCAGGACAGCAGCCGGGCCAGCCCGATCGGCGGGCGGCCGGTGACAGCCTCCACGTCACCGGTGACCCGGGCCATCTCACCGGCGGCGATCGCGGTGTAGGTGCTCACCCACGCGTCGACCTGCCAGTCCGGCGCGCCGTAGGAGGCGCGGGAGGCGTACGCCTCGTCGATCGTCTCGGGGTGGTAGGTGATCAGGCGGCCGGTCGAGTGCGTGAGCACGCCCGCGATCTCGGCCAGCGTCAGCGCCTCGGGCCCGGTGAGGTCGTAGACCCGGCCGGCGTGCGGGGCCGGGTCGAGCAGCACTGCGACCGCCACGTCGGCGATGTCGTCCTGCGCCACGGCGGCGACGCTGCCGTCGCCGGCCGGGCCCCGGATGACCCCGTCGGCTCCGGCGAGCATCGGCAGGAAGTCGAGGTAGAGGTTGTCGCGCAGCACCGTGACGGCGAGCCCTGATGCGCCGAGGTGCTGCTCGGTGGCCCAGTGGTCGCGGGCGAGGGTGAAGGTGGCGTCCGGGGCGGCGCCGAAGAACGAGGTGTAGACGATCCGTGTCACCCCCGCTGTCACCGCCGCGTCGATGAAGGCGAGGTGATGCTCGACCCGGTCGGGTGCCTCGGAGCCGGAGACCATGAAGAGCGTGTCGACCCCGTCGAGGGCCTGGCGGGCCGCGACGGGGTCGCCGTAGGTCATCGTGGCGAGGGTCGCGCGGTCGAGCTGCGGTGCGCGGGCCGGATCGCGGACGAGCAGGCGCTGCTCTATTCCTGCTGCGGCGAGCCGCCGGGCGACCCGGCCGCCGAGCAGACCTGTGGCGCCGGTGACGGCCAGTCGCGGTGTCATGACCGAAGCCTACGGCGTTTCGCCCGACGCGACCGAATTTCGTCACTCACCGTCACGAGTGGGCGACCAGGGCGGATGTATTCGGCTTTGATAACGGTCAGATTTCGGTGGTTGTCACCTTGACGTCCGCACACCCTGGGCAGATAATCCCGCGCTCCGATGCGATGGAGATAGTTTGCAACCGATCGCTGACGTGCGAAGACATATGGCGATCTCCACTACCTAGAGTGGACATTGTGGTGACACGGTGTCCCCAACAGCGGTCCCCAGCCTGTCATCTGTCGGATTCGATGGATAGCGGCGAAGCTACTTCCTGAGAGCGCGATGTGCGCACGTATGCCGGAGGGACCAATGCAGATCGTCACGACCGAACCGCGGCACCGGCGAGGTGCACGCGCATGAGCACGCTCACCGGCCGGCTGCAGACCGGCACCGACGTCGACAGCCTCACCCCCGGGGACAGGGTGACCGTGCTGCTCGACGGCTGGACCGGCGAACGGCTCACGCTCGGCCTCACCGAGGTCCGGCCGCACGTGGCCCGGCACCCCGGCACCGCCTGGCTCTACGGCGTCGACCCCGCCAACCGGCTCCGGCAGGTGCTGGTGCGGGCGGACGCGCAGAACTCCCCGGTACGGCTTCCCGCCAGCCGGCCGGGTTCGAGAGGGGCGACGGTTCGCAGCCCGTCGCCCCACCACCCCTCAGGGCGCTTGCCAGTCGGTCTCTGGCGGCGTTGCTCGTCACCTTGTGTGCAAAGTGCGCACACGGCGGCGCCGTGCGCCTTGCCAGAGACCGACTGGCAGGCGCCCCTACTGTGGAAAGGAGCGCACTATGACAACCGCATTGCTGCCTGACCCGGCGCGACCGACAGGCGTGACCGTGCTGAACAAGCCGCGGCACCCGATCGTGGAGAGAGCGCTCAGGCTCTCCAGGCTCTACTACGAAGGCCACGTGATCAACGAGGCGCCGGCCCTCAACCACGCCATGCGGGTCGCGATCACGCTCGTCGAGCACGAGCCCGACGCGTCGCCGGTGATGATCGCGAGCGCGCTGCTGCAGGACATGCCGATCTACGCGCCGGCCACGGTCGACGTCGACATCGTGCTGCGCGACAGCGTCGCCGAGGGGGTCGGACCGATCGTGCGGGGGCTGGCGATCGAGCAGGACGCGATGATGTCGGGCAAGGCGGCCCGGCTGGCGAGCCGCTCCGTCATGCTGATCATGGCGGCGGACCGGATCGTCGCCCTGCGTACCCTGCTGGAGCGGGCACGCAGTGCCCCCGACCAGCGCGAGTTCTGGATCCAGCGGCAGCGCCTGCGGGGCATGTTCGAGCACTTCCGCGCCTGGTACGCGCTGGCCGAGCCGGTTCTGCCCGTCTCGATGGCGATCGAGCTGAGCGGTGTCCTGCGCGACCTGGAGATGGCGGCGCTCGGCCGTGACGCCGCACCTCGGGAAGCCGCGCCGGTCCGCGAAGCCGTCCTGAGCTCCTGAAATGGTGCGGAGCCGCCGATAGCCGTCGCGACTTCCCGGCCTAGGGCAGCAGGCCGGGCAGTCCGGCGGCCTGGCATTCTGCGGCGGCGGCCTCCCGGATCGCCGTGAGCCGGTCGGCCTCCGCGCCGAGGTGCCGGGCGAGGATGGAGACCTCGCGCAGCGCGCCGGTGTCGGCGTCGGAGGGCGAGGAGAGCCGGGCGACCGCGTAGGCGGCGGAGATGTCCGTCGTCTCCGCCTCGGCGATCGCCGCGACCTGGCGCAGGCGCCAGCCGTGGTGGGTGACGAGGGTCGCCCCGATCACGTCCCGGGTCGCCTCGGTGGTGTCGCGGAAGGTGCGTACCCGCTGCATCTGCTGCTCGGCGTCGAAGAGCCGCTGGACCGGATCGGCGTCCGGTTCCGACTGCTGCGGCGGTTCGGCGAGGCGTTCCTCGACGATGCCCGTGAGGAGGGTGAGCAGCCCGCGCAGCCGCAGGGCGGTCCGCTGCGCGTCGTGGAGCCGACGCTGCGCGCCGGGCAGGCGGTCCGGCGGCTGGGTCCAGGCGAGGATGACCGCGGCCCGCTCGGTGTGGTGGCGGTGCCCGCAGAGCACGTGCGCGATGTCGCCCAGCGACCACGCCTCGTGCGCGACGAGGTGGGCTGCGGCCTCGTCGCGGGCATGCAGCGCCCGCCGGTACGCCGCCCGGATCTCCACCATTGACCGGTATCCCTCGGTGAGGACGTCGGCGGTGGGGCTGGACGCGAGGTGCAGGGTGTCGCGTTGGAGGGTGTCCAGCTCAGCGCGGGGGATCGTTTCGAGCTCAGCCATTAGCTCACCGTAACCACATGAGCACAGAAGGTCGCCAATTCTGGGTGACGAATGTGAAATTCATCCCTTTACGGCGATTTGGTACCTGATCTGTCCCCGGCCGTGATCGTTCGCTACGGTGGCCCGATGGTCGCGTCCTCCGGTGTGGTGTTCCCGCTCAGCTCCGACGATGGCACCTCGCGCAGCACCTCGGCGCTGGGGCGGGCCGTCGTCGCCGACGCCCTGCGGGCCGCCGACCCGATCGGCGCCCGCGCCGCCGAGCAGGAGACCCACTGGCGGGGCGACTACGTGCGCCACTTCCACCGGCTGATCGAGGCCGGGCTCTCCTCCGGAACGGCCGCGCGCCGCAGCGCCGCCGACGGCCTCACGTCCCTGCACGACCGGATGCGGGTGATCACCCCCGACCGGGGCGAGATCGGCCTGCGCTCGCTCTTCGCCGACAAGCCCGACGCCGCCTTCGAAACCGCCACCGTCGTCGGCGGCGGCGCCCCGGAGGCCGAGCTGACCCTGCCCTACCAGGGCAACCGTCTGGGCGGGGACGATCTGCGCCGGCGCCTCGACGCCTGGGTCGCCGCCGGGGTGATCGAGCCGAGCTGCGCCGACGCGGTCCGCCTCGTCATGGCCAACCCCGACTGGCTGCGCCTCGCCGACCGCCGGGTCGTCGTGCTCGGCGCCGGCGCCGAGATGGGCCCGCTGCGCTCGCTGCTGCGCTGGGGTGCCGAGGTCGTCGCCGTCGACCTGCCCCGCCGGGGGATCTGGTCCGGGCTGCTCGACACGGCCCGCTCGTCGGCCGGCACCCTGCACGTGCCGATGCCGCTCGGCGCGGGGGAGATCTCCGCCGAGCTGGCCGGCGCGGACCTGCTGCACCAGCTGCCCGAGCTCGCGGGCTGGCTGGGCGGCCTCGACGGGCCCCTGGTCCTGGGCAACTACGTCTACGCCGACGGCGCCACCAACGTCCGGGTCTCTGTCGCGGTCGACGCCCTCACCGCCCACCTCACCGCCGAGCGGGACGACATCGCGCTCGCCTTCCTCGCCACCCCGACCGACGCCTTCGCCGTCCCCGCCGACGCGGTCGCCCACTCCGAGCGGGCCTACGGGTCGTCGTCGCTGCTGCGGACGCTGCGCCAGCCGATCCGGCTGCTCAGCGCGGGGAAGCTGCTGCGGCGCAACTACGCGCCCGGGGCCGACCCCGGCATCTGCGACAGTCTCGTACCGCAGCAGGG